>CAIYQO010000198.1 GCA_903928345.1 uncultured bacterium
ACAGGGACATCGGATCGGCGAAGATGGCTACACAGGGACTCGGGGGCTTGTTCGGGTCGCGAAAGCCCTTGTCTCTCCTCCATGTGACCACCTGGGCAGGAAATTACCCAACGAAGGGGAAGTTCATTCAAACGGCTTCTCAGCAGGAATAGCGGGGTGGCAATGCGAAAGACTGCGTTAACGTATGCGTATTCAAGCACAATCGAATTGCTGGAGGTTTCCGACGATGACAACGCGGCACTGGACCTGGCTGGTAATGGGCCTGCTGATGGCGGTGGGCCGGATGGGCGTGACCCAGGAGAATGGGACCGGTCGGCACGCGCGGTTATACGCGGTGCCGGCGCCGGGACCCGTCGTCATCGACGGCTTGCTGACGGACTGGGATCGCTCGGGGGAGCTGGAAACGTATGTCATGGCGGCCACCCGTGAGATACAATACGGCAAGCTGGCGGTCATGTATGACCAGGACGCGTTGTATATCGGCGGGGTCATCCGCAAGCCGATCCCCATCCTCAACCGTCATTCTCCCGAGGCCAACGGCGACCGCGCCTGGGATGCCGACGCCGTCCAGTTTCGCATGACCGTCGATCCGGCGCTGGGCTACCCGGTCAACGAGACGACCGGCAGCACCAAATCATCGGACGGAATCGTCCACATGCTGCTCTGGTACTATGCCGATCGCCAGGAACCGTGCCTGCAGGCGCAGACCAGCATGCAATACCATAATTTGCCCGGGTCGGGAAAGTTCGGCGTGCTCCCCCACACGCTGTACCAGGCGGCCTACCACTTCTCTCCGGATGGGCACGAATGCTCCTTCGAATATCGTATCCCGTGGAAGACCCTCGGCGCGCAACGTCCGCTGACGGGGGGCGACGTGGTGGCCGCGACGTACCAGTTCAACTTCGGGCGTCGCGACGGCCTGAAAACCGCCGGCTATTCGGGCTGGGCGTATGACTTGCTGGTGGTGCCCGGCTTCGCGTATCAGAACGCGGGGTGCTGGGGCAAACTCGTCTTCGCGAAGACGGGCCACCTCCCGTATGCGATGGTGGAGGAAGGCGCGCCCCCGGTGCAGCCGCTCCCGTGCACCTTCACCTGCGACCTGCCGAAGGACGGCGAAGTGAGCGTGGTGCTCTATAACGATAAGCACGAAGCGGTGCGCGTGTTGCTGGCTTCCGCGGCGCGCAAGGCCGGGCACCTGACGGAAAAGTGGGACGGCCTGGACGAGTTGGGCAATCCCCTGCCCGCGGGTGCCTATACCTGGAAAGGACTCTACCACCAGCCGATCACCACGCGCTACGTGCTCTCCGTCAACAACTCCGGGCAACCGGCGTACAGGACGGATGACAACACCGGCGGCTGGGGCGGCGATCACGGCTTGCCGGACTCCGTCTGCGCGACGGCCGACGGGATGCTACTGGCGTGGAACGGCAACGAAGGCGGCTGGGGACTGATCCGGACGGATGTCGAGGGCAAAAAGCGCTGGGGCATCATCAATTCTCAGGGGTGCCTGGCCACCGACGGCAAGCGCGTCTTCGCCGATACCTTCGAATTCGGGGCGGGCCTCCGCTGTTTTGATGTGAAAGATGGCCGTCCGCTGCCCTGGGGCAACGGCGCGTCCGCGCTGACCCCGCCCCCCGGCGTACCAGCCGGCGTGGTGGATGGCCTGGCGTATGGATCAGGCAAGCTCTACGTGTCCTTTGCCAAACAGAACCTCGTGGCGGTGTATGAGACCGAGAGCGGCAATCTGCTGACCACCTGGCCGGTGCCGGCGCCCGGTGCGCTGGCCGTGCGCCCCGACGACACGCTGGCGGCGATCAGCCGCGGACAACTGGTGCAGCTCCGCGACGGGGTGGTCACCAAACTGGCCGACACGCATCTCGACCAACCGATGGGGATCGCGGTGGGCGCGGACGGCACGCTGTATGTGTCGAATCAGGGGCAGTTGCAGAACGTCTCCGTCTTCTCCCCCACCGGCGTCTACGTGAAAAGCATCGGCAAAGCCGGCGGTCGTCCGTGGGTCGGGCGGTATCGCTCCGACGGCATGCTGCACCCGGCGGGCATCGCGCTGGACGCGAAGGGGCGGCTGTGGGTGATGGAGTGCATCGACTCGCCCAAGCGCGTGAGCGTGTGGGACCCGAAAACCGGCAAGCTGGCGAAGGAATTTTTCGGCGGCGCGCACTATTCCAACTTCATCTGGATGGACCCCGCCCGCCCGAATGAAGTCTACGACGACGGCGTCATCTGGAAGATCGACTGGAAGAAGCAAACCTCCACGCCTTACCTGACGTGCTGGCGCGCGCGCACGCCGGATCAACCCGGCGCGGACGGCTTCTCCACCCACACCGGCGGCTTCCGGCCCTTCACCGCGAAGAACGGGCGCCAGTATGGCCTCGATCTCCGGTATGGCATCATCTACATGCGCGACCACGACGTGTTCAAGCCGATCATCGCGCCCACCGCCAAGGGTATCTGGGTCGATGCGAATGACGACCAGCAGATTCAGCCGGTGGAAATCCACAACGTCAAAGCCGGCGCGACGTATATCGACGCGGACTTGAACCTGTGGTCGTCCGGCGCCGTCATCCGCCCGCTGCGCATCGACAAAACCGGACATCCGGTTTACGACTTCACGAAACCCGAGCACAGCGCCGAATGCAACCCCACCGTGATGGACCCGGCGGACGGCAGCCTGTACGCCTATAACAACGGCTACGACTGGGGCGGCGGGTACAAAAACTTCGATTACGGACGCTTCGGCGCCGACGGGACGGTGTATTGGGCGTACCGCGGGCGGGTGAGCTGGCCGAAGGCGATCACGCTGCCGCCGCAGCGTTCCGGGAAGATCTGGGGGATCACCGAGCTGCTGGGCACCGCCGGCGACTTCACCGGTTTTGCCACCTATTTCGGCTGCCACCATCTCTACACGCGGAAAGACGGCATCCCGGTGGCGATGATTTTCCGCGACCCGCGCGTCGCCATCGGTGAACTGGGCGCCGATCTCATCGCCTGCGAAAACTACAACGGGCAGCTCGTGAAACCGAAGGGGATGAACCGGTACTTCGCGCTGGGCGGCGATCAGGATGGCCGCATCAATGAAGTACTCGGCCTGGATACCGTGGCGTACCTGCCCGGTGGCGTCTACACGCATACCGCCGCGGACGTGCAGCAGACCACGGAGGCGCTGACCCAATACCAGGCCGCGCTGGCCCGCACCGTGAAGATGGTCATCGTGCGCGGCGCGAACGAACTGAGCGTCGCCCCGGTGATCTCGCGCGTGCTCAACGCCGACCAATCCTACAAGGCGCGGCTGGCCTATGACGCGCAAAACCTCTACGTGCAGTATGATGTCGTCAGCCCGGCGGAACTGACGAACGGCATGCCCGATCCGCAAACGATCTTCAAGGGCGGCAACCTGCTCGATCTCCAGTTGGCGACCGACCCGACCGCCGAGGCCAAGCGCGCCACGCCCGCGCCCGGCGATCTGCGTCTGCTGGTCACGCGGCGCGACGGCAAGCCCTACGCGGTGCTGTTCCGTCCCAAAGTGCATGGGTTCCAGGGGACGCCCACCGTGTTGACCTCCCCGACGGGCAAGGAAGCGTTCGACGCCATCGAGGTGACGAACAACGTCCAGTTGACCTACACCAAGGGCGCCGGCGCCTTCTCCGCGCTGCTGACCATCCCGCTGACCACCCTCGGCTGGTCCCCGCAACCGGGCATGAAAGTCCGCATGGATCTGGGGTACATCTTCGGGAACGTCACCGGTCTGAAAGCCACGGGACGTCTCTATTGGACCAACACCGGCTTCGCCGCCGGCGTGCTGAACGACATCCCGACCGAGAGCCGTCTCACCCCGGGCGAATGGGGCGAGGTGGAGGTGGAATAATACGGCGCCGTACAATTCACCGTTTCGGTTTCGGCACCGAAGTCGCCAGGCTCTTCTCCCAGATCAGCTCGTTCGTCACGCTCAGGAAGAACTGATCGCCGGTAATTTCGATCACCAGCGTATTATTGCCTTTGTGCAACCGCGCGGGGAGGCGTTCCTTCCCGGCGTGGTAGCCGGTCCACCCCTGATCTTCGTAGAGCTTGTCGCCATTCAGCCAGACCGTCGCCACACCCGCACCCGTGTTTAGGAAAACCTTGCGCGCGGAGGAACTCGTCACAGTGGCGACGGCCTGCATGCGTCCGGCGCCGATGCGTTGCCGCACCTGCTGGCCAAAGCCGTTGCGGCGCGCTTGCTCCATCCAGTCCTCGGCACCTGCCGCCGGCGTGGGCGCGCAATCGGGCAGCGTGTAGGGTTTCCAGGTGGCATCCGGGTGCAGGGCTTGCACGCCGGCGGCATCCAGCACCTGGGGTTTCCCGTTCACCAGCGGCGCCACCCGCATCTGCCACGCCGGCACCACGCCCGGGAAGAGGACCGGCGCAAAGGTCGTGGGCAACGGCACGGCGGCATACCCCATGCTATCGAGCAGCGCGCGGGCCAGCAACGATTGGCCGAGGTAGTTCGGATGGATTCCGTCGGCCACCAGGACTTCATCGCCGCCGGAGCGCGCCTGGCACAGCAGCGCGTAATCCTCGGCCACGCCGCATCCGCATTCCCGGGCGACGGTCCGGAGGAGGGGGGTGTATTGCTGGGCGCGTGCATCCTGCTGGGGGTTGCGAATCATGCACGGCGTCAACAGCACCAGGCGCGCATGGATCGCGGTCGCTTTGGCGGCGATTACGCGCAAGGTCTGCGCGTATTCCGCGGGGGTTACCCCGCGTCCGACATCGTTGGTGCCGGCGTTCACCGTCACGATGCGCGGGTGGTAGACGGCCACGTCGCGGTCGAAGCGTTCCGCCATCTGCGCCAGCGTGTGGCCGCCGGCGCCCGCGCAGATGATAGCCGGCGTCGGTTTGCCGGCTTCCCGCAACGCCTGGATCATGATTTGCCCGAAGGTAAACCCATCGGTAATGGAATCACCCAGGCAGACGAGCACATCGCGCTTGCTCAGCGGCACCACGCTGGGCGGGAGGGCGTCACCCGTGCGGCCCAGCACGTGGTCGGCCACTGTTTGGGCCATCACCGCGGCCGCGCTCGGTTGCGGGTGCACCTTGTCGTCCATAAACAAGTCCACGCGGCCGGCCAGGGGCGCATACAGGTCAATCAGCCCGCTGCCGGTCTCCCGCGCGACTTTTCGGATGGCGGGATTGACCTCCTGGGTCATAATCCGTTGCTGCACCTCGATATGGTCGCAGAAAAAGGGCGTCGGCACGCACAGCCAGATGCGCGGATGCGACGGCAACCCGGCGAACTGCGCGACCATCGCGCGCAGGTCGCCGGCGAAATCACCACCGAGCGTGTGCCAGATCGCCGGCCAGGAGTCATTGGAGCCCAGGCACAGCACCACCACGTCCGGTTGCCAGGCCTGGGCGTCCGCGAAGACCTGCTCCTTCCAGAGCGCCAGCTCCGCCTTCTTCAACGCCGTGCGGCCCGGCACGGCGAAGGCGCGCACGGTATAGCCCGGTTCCAGGAGGCGCGCCAGTTGCGCCGGATACGCGTCCTGCGCGGGCTTCTCCATCTTAAAGCCGGAGGTAAGGCTGTCACCCACACACGCCAGGCGCAGTGGTCGGCCGGCCGCCGGTGCCGTGGGGATCGCTACCACCGCCTGCGCCGCGGTACCCAGCAGTCCGCACAGCGTGCCCCATACCATCAGGTGCCCCCATACATGCATAATGCTCGCCCTTTCCCACGTTGTCTCGCAGGTCGATAGCCTGCCACTACAGCCGCGGTCATTGAAAGTCATATAACTGAATCATGGTCGCGACAGACTCCACGGGAGAATGATGGTCAATGACCGCGGCCCAGTATGACTTTTCGATGTCCACCTCTGTAGTTCATTTCTGCACGGCCCACGCTTTTCCCCCCTCGGCAACGGTAGCGACACGCGCCGGCCCGCTACGGGGCATGGCTGCAGACCTGCCACGCCCTGCCCCGAGGCGAAAGGCGCGGGAGGAAGGCCGCGCCGGGAGGCGCGGAAAGGCGAGCCGCACCGTATTGCCAACCCGTTTTTTATGGTATAATACCTTCCGGCAGTGCCGGACACGGGTAACTTGCCGGGCGTCAATTCCCGGTACCCCGCGACGCACCGGCTGACGATGTCCACCGCACCGTCCTGCTAATCTTTGCCGCAAAGGAAGTGTACCATGGGGGATAAATCACCGAAGAAGGACACCAAGAAACCGAAAAAGGTGAAAGTCTCGAAGGCGCCCAACAGCGGCACCTCGAAATCCGCTTAGTCCGCTTATTCGCGCAGCGAATACAGCGCCAGCCGTCAGGTCCGCTTATTCGCGCAGCGAATACAGCGCCAGCCGTCAGGTCCGCTTATTCGCGTAGCGAATATAGCGCCAGCCGCCAGGTCCGCTTATTCGCGTAGCGAATACAGCGCCAGCCACATTTACGCGGGAGTTTTGCGTGCAAAACCCCCGCGTTTGTGTTTGGTGCGTTTCCGCCCCGCGGGACGCCTTGTGTTGCCCTCCTTGCGGGAGGTCACGGCGCGGTCCGGCGGGCGCTCGCTTGCGTCGATCCGGTAAATCGGGTACACTTAGCGGGTAGGAACACCGCGTCGTCTTCCTCGTACCTCTTCTCCTTCCGTTTGGGGTCTGGCTGTGTGTCCGTCGTCAGGGCACCTGCGGTAGCCGTCCAAATCGCGCGGGACGGCAAGATGACACTGCAGGGATCCGCTGCACGGACGAACCGTCGTGCCGTCGGCTCCGCGTGATTTCCCGACCCGTCCGGCAGTCCGTTGACCCTGCCCGACGTGCCGACCATCCGGGAAATCGGTGCCCATACTTCTTCACGCATGGTTGGCTGAGGTAGCGATGACACAATTTACGGAGTATTTCCTGGACGACCGCCTGCAGCGCGCGCTGGTGACGGCGGGCTTCGAAACGGCCACGCCCATTCAGGACGCGGCGCTGCCGGTGGCGATGAGCGGGCGCGATATGGTGGGCACGGCGCAGACCGGCACCGGCAAAACCGCCGCCTTCGTGCTGCCCATCCTGCAACGGCTGATCTCCCTGCCGCGGGAAATCCGCCGGACACGCGCGCTGATCCTGGCCCCCACCCGCGAGCTGGTGGAGCAGATTCTCGCCGTCGTACGCGAGTTGGGCGTCCACACCAACATCCGCGCCGCCGCCGTCTACGGCGGGGTCGCCATGATGCCGCAGACCCGCGTGTTGCGCAGCGGCGTGGAGGTCGTGGTGGCCTGCCCCGGACGCTTGCTCGACCACCTCAAACGCCGCAACGCCGATCTGCGCCTGCTGGAATTCCTGGTGCTGGACGAAGCGGATCGCATGCTCGACATGGGCTTCCTGCCGCCCATTCAGGAGATCCTCGGGCAACTGCCGGCGGAACGGCAAACCCTGCTCTTCTCCGCCACCTTCGAGAAATCGCTGAACGCCTTCGTCGAAGAGACGCTGCGTGAGCCCGTCCGCGTGGAAGTGGATACCGCGGTGCCCGCGCAAACGGTGAGCCACACGCTGTACCAGGTGAAAAGCAGCATGAAGCCCATCCTGCTCCTCAACCTGTTGAAGTCCCTGCAGCCGGAATCGGATTCGGTACTCGTCTTCACGCGCACCCGCATCACCGCCAACCTGGTGGTCGACCATTTACACGCGGCCGGCATGTCGGCCGACGTGCTGCATTCGGAAAAATCGCAACGCGAACGCCAGGATACGCTGGATCGCTTCCGCGACGGCGTGTATCCCTACCTGGTAGCGACGGATATCGCCGCGCGGGGCATCGACGTGCCCAGCATCTCCCACGTCATCAACTACGATCTCCCGACGAATGCCAAAGATTATCTGCACCGCATCGGCCGCACCGGGCGCTACGAACGCCCCGGCCACGCCATCTCGCTGATGACCTCCGGCGACGTGCGGGTGATCCGCGAAATCGAGCGCATGCTCGAGGAGAAGATCGAAATCGCCCGCGTCGAGGAAAGCGTCCGGCTGGAGATGCACGTCGCCGAGGGGGCGCGCAAGCACGCGGCGTCCCTCGGCACCAACGCCGCCGTGCCCGGACATCGCCCGCATGAAGGGCGCCACCGCGACGCGGCGCCCGCGCAGGACCCACGCTTCCCGATGACCCGCAAAGCACGCCGCCTGAAGCAATTCGGCCCGGCGTCGGGCGCACCGCCCCCCCCCGAGGGCGCAGAGCGCCGCCGCCACGATGACGCCGCCTCCGCCCCGCCGCGCCGGGAAGGCCAGGGACGCTCGGAACGTCCGGATCGCTCGGAACGACCGGATCGCCCGGGACGCGCAGAACGTCCGGATCGCCCGGTACGCTCAGAACGACCAGATCGTCCGCATCGCTCAGAACGACCAGATCGTCCAGAACGCTCAGGACGTTCGGATCGCCCGGATCGCTCAGAACGCCCGGGCGGGAAACCGTTCGCCGGTATGGCCTCCGTGGCGAAGGCTTATCACAAAAAAGCCCACACCAAGCGCCAACCAGGCGAAATCCCCTCCACCCCGCGCCCGCAAGGCCGCGCCGAACACGCGCGCCGCGCCGACGCGCCGCCGGCGGGACGCCCCAAGCGCACGACGGGGCGCAAGCGGTAACAGCCTCGAAAAAGTCGAAACCCAGACTTAGCGATCGGTACCACGCATGTCGCGCCGCCGCGAGCGCGCTCACAACCAGGGAGCGCGCTCGGGCGGCGTTTCGGTGAGGAACGCCAGGCCATCCCGCAATACGCCTGTTTTCGTGAAGAAGGGGTGGTAACCCTGGCCGTGGAGGCCGTTGGCGTCGATGCGGTCGCGGCGGGTGGAGATGGCCTCACCTTCGCGCAGCGCCCACCCCATCCAGCCGAAGCCGGCGGCCGCGAGGCGGTCGGTGTAGAGGCGGGCGATCTCCGCGCGGGCCAGGTCGTCCCAGGCGCCGGGAATCGTTTCGTTCACCAGGAAGGGTTTGCCATAGCGCGCGGCCTTGGCGTGGAAGTCGGCGATGAAGGCATCCAGGCCCGCGGCGTCGTGCGCGTAGGGATGGCCGCAGAGGACATCGCACAGCGGCGCGAAGACATCGATGTTGCTGCCGGACATGGTGCCGATAGTAATCGGCTGGCGCGCCCCGCAAGCGCGTACGCCGTCGGCGACCGCCTGCAGCCAGGCGTATTCGCGTTGGTTCACCTCGGATTCCAGGTCGAAGGCCTGCGGCTCGTTGCACAGGTCCCACACCAGCACCCGGTCGTCCTGCGCCAGCGGCTCCACCAGTGCGCGCACATACGCCAGCATCGGCGCCCAATTCCGGTATAAATGCTCGGTGTAGGTGCCGCCGTAATCCCACGCGTGATCGTGCCAGCGGTTGAAGAGGCACGGCATCGTCTTCATGCCGGCTTCGTCGATGGCCGCCACCGCATCGAGGAAGTGGGCGGTGACGCGTTCAGGGGCAGCCATCCACGCGGAGAACTCGATCCACAGGCGGATGCAGTTAGCATGCACCTGCCGCGCCAATGCCACCTCGGCGCGCATCCGGTCGGGATGGTACTCCCACCACGCCTGCTCGATGCGCGCCCCCCAGGACGGCACCACTGAAAAGCCGCGCAACCAGCCGTAGGACGAGTGTGCAGTACGCTGCTCCCCTGCCATCGCTGCCTCCCCCGCACCAGCCGTAATATTGACCAGCAATTCGCCGCCGAGGCTGTCACCCCCTGCCGGCGCTTATCCCGGTATAAACATACAACAGGCTAGTTGCTCGTCTCGCGCTTGATGGTTATAATAAGCGCAGGCACGCCACATTAATGACGTCGCCTGGACTGCTACAACCAGGAAGGTGCCAGATGCGTTCCCTCCACCCGCGCCGAGGTTTCACCCTCATCGAGTTGCTCGTCGTCATCGCGATCATAGCGGTGCTGGCGGCGATCCTCTTCCCCGTCTTTGCCAGTGCGCGCGAAAAAGCGCGGCAAAGCGCCTGTACCAACAACCAGCGCCAGCTAGCCACGGCGATCCTGCTCTGGGCGCAAGACCATGACGAGCAACTGCCCGCCGCGTCGACCGCGTGGAGCACCATCGATATCGACCGCGGCGTGCTCCTCTGCCCCACCGCCGGCAAAAGCGTGTCGCCGGCCTACACCTTCAACGCCCAGGCCTCGGGTAAAGCGCTGGGGGAGATTCAGGATGCCGCGGGGATGCTGCTGACGGCGGACGGCACCAGTGGCGGTTACACCCTGCGGCACAACGGCAAACTCCTCGCCTCCTTCGTCGACGGCCATGTCGAGATGACGATTATCGGCGGCAAGCTCTACGCGTGTGGCGGCAACTGGCTAGGACAGCTCGGTATCGGGTCGACCACCGACAGTAAAACCGCCGTCCAGGTCGGTGCGCTTGGCACGACGGTGCTGGGGACCGATACCGGGGCCGACGCTCTCCACGGCCTGGCGGTGACTCTCGACGGCAGCGTGGATGCGTGGGGTGACAACTCCAGCGGCCAGTACGGCGACGGCACCACCACGAGCCGCACCACCCCCGCCAAGGTGGGCAACTTCGCCAGCGCCGTGGCGGTGAGCGCCGGCGGCTACCACAGTATGGTGCTGCTCTCCGACGGCACGGTGTGCACCTGCGGGTTGAACACTTCCGGCCAACTCGGTGATGGCACGAATACGCAGCACCTCACCCCGATCACCGTCCCCGGTGTATCGGGCATCGTCGCCATCAGCGGCGGCGGCGTGCACAGCATGGCCCTCAGCGCCGGGGGCACGGTCTACACCTGGGGCAACAACGGGTTCGGGCAACTCGGCGACGGCACCACAACCTTCCGCTCCTCGCCGGTCACCATGTCGGGCCTCGGCGGAGTCGTCGGCATCGCGGGCGGTGATGCGCACAGCGTGATGGTCAAGTCCGACGGCTCCGTGTGGACCTGCGGCGCCAATGGCAACGGACAAATCGGCGACGGCACCACCACCAGCCGCTACACCCCCACCCAGGTCTCCGGCATCACCGGGGTGAAGATGGCCGCGGCGGGGAATTCGCATACCGTGGTGTTGAAGTCCGATGGCACGGTGTGGGCGTGGGGGTACAATGGCTTTGGGCAAGTCGGTGACGGCACCACCACCAATCGCACCACGCCGGTGCAGGTCAGCGGGCTCTCCAACGTCGTCTTCATCGCCGCGGCGAGCTACACCTCCGTTGCCGTGAAGAGCGACGGCACGGTGTGGACGTGGGGCTTCAACGTGTCAGGCCAACTCGGCGACGGGACCACCACCAACCGCTCTACCCCCGTGCAGATGAGCGGCATCACGAAGGCAAAGGCCGCCGGTGTCGGCAGCAACCACGTTTTCGTGCTCTGCAACCTGTAGGCACGGAACAACGGCTCGCCGGGCTCCCTGCCGGCGAGCCCTTCCCGCGGCTATTCACGCGATGGCCCGGTTCCTGTACAATGGGCGTCGAGGTGACGCGATGCTTACACGGACGGGGACGATATTGACGGTCGGTGACGTGGCGCTGGCGCCGGTGATAGCCGACGGCTACCTGACCAGCCTGGGCGCGGTGTCGGTGGGCGGCACGGCGCTGCGCAACCCGGCGACGCGCTTTCTGCCGTGGTTCGACACCTACGAAGGCGACATCTTCCGCCGCTTCCGTGTGGAGGACATCGCCGCCGTGGGCGCGGGCACCGCGCTCTCCTTGCGCGCCTTCAGCGACCCGGACACCCTCTTCCGCGAACGCCGCGACTCCTCGGGCGACCCGTGCTTCCGCAACGCGAACTGGGACGACGCCCCGCTGGAAGCCGCGTTGACCGTGCACCTGGAACCGGCGGAAGCCACCCTCGACGGCCGGCACTTTTCGGGCATGAAGTACTGGTTCGAATACGCCGCCGCCGACGTGCCCATCCACCGCCTGGTGGACCGGCAGACGTGGGAAGTGGGCGGCAACCTGGACGACGTGACGGTCTGCCTGCGCAACTGGCTCACCCCGCCGCGCATGCGCATCGCCCGCGACACCGTCTATTCCACCGTCGGGCTGGAGCAGTGGGCGGCGCTGTTGCCGGGCAACCTGTGGGCACGCTGGACGCTGCTGCCCGCCTTCGACATGCAGTATGGCGGCGCCGGGGTGCTGCTGGGCTGGTTCGACCAGGTGTCGCTCATCCGCACGGTGATCGAAAGCAACGCCGGTGAAGACAGCCTGCGCTGCCTCGACCTGCACCTCTTCGCGCAGGACACCACCGTGCGCACGAACCCCAAGACGATCCTCTGGGCCCCCGACGTGCTCGACGACACCGACGCGCTGAACCTGTGGACGCGCGTGCAGGATCAGGAGGCGGACAAGGCGCGGGGGCAGTTCGGCATCGCCGAGGAGGAGCCGCCCGCGCTCACCTTCAGCGAGAACGTCTGGCGCGGCTTCCGTTTCGACACCACCTATGAGCACGTGGTGGACGTGGCGAGCGAATTCGGCGCCGACTATGTCTTCATCGATCCGGTGTGGGAGCACAACCAGGCGCTGCACGAGACGCTGGAGGCGATCCTGCCCGAAGAACGCAAAACCGAACCGATTCTGCAAAAGTTCGGGCTCATCCCCAACATGTGCATCTCGCTGGACTTCGAGGTGGCGGCGATTCTCGGCGACGAGGCGGGGTTAAAAGCCCTGTGCGACCGTGCACGGGCGAAGGGGCTGAAGATCATCTCCTGGATGGCCGCGCACATGTCGCCGCAGAGCGCCATCCGCGACCGCAAGGAGCTGGGCCACGGCAGCAACGGCATCTTCGCCGCCAAGGAGTCGGGCCGCCACCCGGATACCGGTTACACGGCGGAGTGCTGGACGCTCAACCTGAACGCGCCCATCTACGACCGCGTGCGCGAGCAGGTGCTGGGCGTCTGCCAACGCACCGGGCTGGCCGGCTACCTGTGGGACTCCTTCAGCAACATGGGCTGGTGGCAGGTCGACTACTCCGACGGCAGTATGCGGCCCCAATTCGACAAAATGGCGGCGCTCTACGCCGACCTGGCCAACGCCGGGCTCTACGTGCAGCCGGAGTCCATCACCACCTTCTCCAACCATTCCTGCTGCGGCCTGCACGGCGGCAACATCTATGCCGGCGACCTGCTCGGGTACTCCTACAACACGAACATCGGCTTCTGGTTCGGCGAGGGCGACGACCACGGCGCGGGGGCGCAGGAGTGCCGCATCCTCACCGGCGAGGCCCCCTTCGAAATGCTCTTCCAGGCCTTCGCCCACAAACGCGTGCCCGGCCTGCACTTCCACACCGTGGCGCGCGAGGAGTGGGACGCCGCACGCACCGCGCAAATCAAGGAGCTATTCGCCCTCTACCGGCAATACCGCGGACAGATGCGCACGCGCACGGTGCTGAAAGACAACGCCGGCGTGCTCTGGACGAACGCCACGGCGGAAGGCGTGCTCTTCAGCTTCCGCGATGGAGCACCGCCCGTCGCGGGCACGCTACACGACGCCGCCACCGGGGAAGCCGTCAGCGCGGTGCAGGCGAACCGGGTATACCGGGTGACGACGGGATAACCGGCGATACTTCTACGAACCGTTCGCCTGCTTTCCCACCCGACGATTTATCGTCGGGTCGGATAACCGGCAAGCGTTCTCGGTATTTTGACGCCTCTGCTCGCGATTTTGCTACCAGGTTGCTCCCTTCCCCTCGGGGGGAAGGGCGGGGGATGAGGGCCGCGCCGTGAGGCGCGGAGCGCTAGAGTGCACCGCATCGGAGATAGCCGCCAATATCGGCAAAGTCCACCGCCCCCACCGCCGCGCCTTCCGCCGGGCGCAGACATACCGGCACGCCCGGCAGCAGGTCGAACCAGTTGTCGGAGAGCAGCGCGCGCCCATGGTCGTCCACGTGCACGGCGTGGCGGTAGGCCGCGCAGGCGACCCGCAACCCGTCCGCCTGCGCGGTAACGACCAGCGGCGCGTTGACGCCGGCCAGCTCGCGGTACGGGGCGAAGGTGAGCAGCGACTGATCCACCGGCGCGCCGTCCTCGCGTAGCACGGCGGCGAAGAGCCACTCCCGCGGGTCGCGCGCGGGCGCCAGCGGCGCCGTGTCGAGGGTATACGCGCCGTTCGCTGCCACCGCTACCGGCAGCGTGCGCACTTCGCGTGCCGTGCCGTCCATGCGCCACCAGCCGACTTCCGCGGTGGTGGATATCGCTTCCCGCGTATCGTTCACCACCCGTGTCACCAGCATCTCCCCCCGCTGCCGTACGATGATCTTCACCGGTCGGCACGCGCGGCGGAAGGCATAGTAGCTCGCCTTGCGCCGCAGGTAATAGTCGAGAATCGACCACCCCGTCTCGCCCCAGCAGTCGGAATACGACCAGATCAGCGCTCCCTGGCAGTCATCCGCCGCATCACCCTTGCGGAAGCGTAACGCCTCCATGGCATTGCCGTGGATGAGCGCCTGAAAGGCCTGCCCGTAGCGCAGATAGTCGGGCACGGAGAGGTTTTCGGGGTCGGCGTAATGCCGGCGAATCGCCGCCGGCACCGTCTCCTGCTCAAAGGTATTGGTGTGGATGCGCCACGCACGGCTCTCCGGCTGCAACTCCTCCGGCGCCAGGTATTCCCGCAGCGAGTCGAGGTGACAGGGGCCGATGACCCCGTATTCGCTCACGAAGCGCGCCCGGCATTCGTCGAACGTCTCGTGGCGGATGCGGCGGTTCATCTCCGTGCTCATGAAGAAGGGATGCCACCAGTGGCAGTCGCCGGCGAGTTCGCTGTTCGGCTCCTCACCTCCGGAGGGGCTGCTCACCCAGTACGGCCGGTGGGGGTCCAACACGCGGCACAAGTCGGGGATGACGCGGTTGTACAGGTGCTGCCCACCCAGGTCGAGGGGTTGCGTCTTGTCCGGGTTCCACCAGTCGCGGAAGCCCCACGTGCACTCGTTGTTGCCGCACCATAACGCGATGGACGGGTGGTGGCGCAACGCGGGCACAATCGCCCGCACCTCCGCCTCCACCGCGGCGGTGATCGCGTCAGGGTAGGTGGTGCAGGTAAGCATGAAGTCGTGCCAAACCAGGATGCCGTGGCGGTCGCAGGCGTCGTAAAAGGCGGGCGCCTCATAGATCGAGCAGCCGTTGATGCGCAGCATATTCATCTGCGCGTGCGCCGCCTCCGCCACCAGGGCTTCCTGCTTGGCGTCGGAGATGCGCGCCGGGATCATGTCGTGCGGGCCGATGTTGCCGCCGCGGCAGAAGACGTCCTCCCCGTTCACGCGGATACAGAAGCGGCTGCCTTCGGCGAGTGGCGCGCGGTCGATCTCCACGGTGCGCAAGCCGATGTGGAACGCCCGCGCGTCGCAGACGGTGCCGTCGGCAGCGTAGACTTCGGCGACCACGCGGTAGAGCGGTTGCGCGCCCATGCCGTTCGGCCACCAAAGCTGCGCGTCGGGCACGACGATGCCGTCGCGCACCGCCGTGTGCCCGGGCATGGCGTCCAGCGGGTAGCGCCGGGTGAGCGCCGGGCCGCCATCGGGCGGGGAGATCGCCACGTGCAGCGTGCAGCGGCGCTCCGCCCACGGGTGCAGGTTGTCCACCACCGCGTCCAATGCCAGCGTCACCTGGCCGTCGTGCAGGCGCGTGTCGAGCCGGATATCCGCCAGTACCGCGTGGCTGCGGCCCTCGATATGCACGCCGCGCCAGATGCCGATGTTGGGCAGGGCATCCACCCAGTCCCACCCGTAGCTGAACTGCGCCTTACGCAGCCACTTCTTCCCCGGCCAGATGCGATGGCCGTACAAATCCTCCTCGCCCGCCGGGTTGGGGATCGCACCCTCCGCCGCACGCGAGGGCATGGGCGCCTGTCCCTGCCCGGGCGGCGTCTCGTCCCGCGCCAGCTCACTCCCCGCGGTCAGGCGCACCACCAGCTCATTTTCCCCCGCGTGCAGCAGCGCTTTGAGGTCGAACACCGCCGGCACCAGGGCGTTAGCCGCTTCGCCGGCCAGGATGCCGTTCACGAACACCTGGGCGAAAAGGTCCAGCCCGTCGCAGACCAGTTCCACCCGCTCGTGCCCGAGTAGCGCGTCGGACGCGTCGAAGCGCGAGCGGAACCACCAGGATTGCGTCTCCGGCCACCGGCATTCCGGCGCCGGCACGCCCACCGACGGCTCCGGCATCCGCCCCGCGCGGATCAGGTCCAGGTGCACCTCGCCCGGCACCTGCGCGGGCAGCCAGCCGTCCGCCGATGCCGCGACCACGGCATACCCCGCCGTGTCACGGCACGTCAGCGGTTGCGACAGCACCTCCCAGGCGCCGTCGAGAGAAAAAGTCAGCATGGGCATACCTCGCAGGGGGAGTTCTGCGGCGCACCATATCACCGTGCGTACCCGTTGTCAATGGGCGAACCGTATATTTCTAAGAGCGCAATTGCACGTATACACAGGAAATACTATTGCTGTCGCGAATTAGCGAAAGGTAAGGGAGGGTTTGACATGCAGGCAACCTTACGCTCCATCGCGTTCCTGCTCGCCGCGCTGCTGATGGGTTATCTCGGCAGCCTCTTGGGCTAGGGCACTCGCACGGCGCTGGCGCAGACGAAGGGCCGGTCGGCGGCGATCCCCGATGTGGTGCGCGCGCACAAGTTCTCCCTGGTGGACGGCGACGGTAACGGGCGCGCGACGTTGCTGATGACGGCGACCGGCCCGGCGCTGAATCTTATGGATACGGAGGGACGAAAACGCTGCGTTTGCCAGGTGACGGACCGCGGGCCGTCGCTGGTCTTTTTCAACAAAGCCGGGAAGAAATGCACTGAGTTCTCGCAGGATGACGACGAATGGGGCCTTTATTTCAACGATGACGAGGGCCGCGCCTGCGGCAAAATGTCGATGACAACGGACGGCCTCGTGTGGTACCTGGGCAATTCGCGCCAGGTCTTCGAGGAATTCACGGTGAAGGACAACGTGCCGACGATCTCACTCTCTGACAAGTTGGGGGATGCGCGCACCGTGATGACAGTTGCCGACGACGGCACCCCCAGTCTGTCGCTGCTCGACGGGGCGGGGACGCACCGCGTCACGCTGGCCAATCCCACCGAGGGCCCATTCGTCAGCCTGTCCGATACCGTGGGCAAGACGCGCGGCGCCTTCACCGTCTCCGAAGACGGCAACCCCGGGTTGGTGCTCACCGACGCCACCGGCAAGGGATGCAGCACGATGATGGTCGATGGCGACGGCAATCCCGGTTTGCACCTCACCGACAGTCATGGCAAGCAGCGCTGCCAACTCTCTGTCACCGGCGACGGCGCCGGCCTGCTGCTCAACGATAAAGCCGCCACGCGACGCGCCACGCTTTTTGTGGACAAGGACGACATGCCCGGCCTCTTCCTTTCCGACGCCGCCGGCACCATCCGCGGCGGCTTCGGCGTCGCGGCGGACGGCCCGCTGATCGGCTTGAGCAATGCGGACGGGAAGACGATCTGGCGCGCACCGTAACGGGAAGCGCGCACTTTTTTCCAAATACAGGAGAACACCATGCGCACCGGCGTCACCTACATGGGTCATCACAACCCCGTGCACCTGCGCACCGACCTGGCGGCGATCGCCGCGCTGGGGTGCGACGACGTGCTGCTGGCGGCGCAGGAGAACGACTTCATCTACTTCACCGGCAAGGTCGATTTCACCCCGCGCCTCGCCGTCGAGGCCGGGCTGCGCCCCATCGCCATCTTCTGGGGCGCGCTCAACTGCTTCGGCGGGGGGCGCTCCAGCCAGTTTCTGCTCCAGCATCCGGAAGGATTCCAGGTGAAGGCGGACGGCGCGCACCACGCGGAAGGCTGCTATGTGAACCCGCTCTGCGTGCGGCGCATCGAGGAGATGATCGACGTCATCGCCGGCCGCGGCTACCGGGGGTACTTCATCGACGAGCCCACGCCGCTCGACTGTTACTGCCCGTCCTGCCGCGCCCGCTTTGCCGACACGGTGGGCGGGGAGCTGGCCGATGCCGACGCCGACGCGAAACGCGCCTTCCGCGCCGCGTGCGTCACCGACTACGTGACCGCCATCGCCGCCTACTGCAAGGCGCACTACCCGCACCTGGAAACCTCCTGCTGCGTGATGCCCCACGACCACGCGCTGTGGGAATCCGTCGCCGCCGTGCCGGGGCTGGACAACCTGGGCACCGACATCTACTGGGTGAACGAGACGCGCGACGTGGAGGAGATGACCCCCATCGTGCGCGCGCTGGCCGACACCTGCCGCACCCACGGCAAGCTGCACCACGAATGGCTGCAGGCGTGGACGGTCGCCGCCGGCAACGAGCCGCGCATCACCGCGCAGGGGGAGATCCTCCTGCGCGAGCAACCCGACGCCCTCTACGTATGGGCGTACCTGGGCCAAATCGGCACCACGGAAAGCTGCGCCGATCCGCTGCTGGCCTGGCACCACGCCACCGACGTGCTGCGGCGAGCGAAGGAACTGTGATCGATCTGACCCGAACTCATACGCGTCAATTGATACTAACCGTTCGCCTGTTTTCCGACCCGACGATAAATCGTCAGGTCGAAAACAGACCAGCGTTCACGGATAGTTAATACCTATGTCCCCCACCGGAAGGCGCGGAACGGGAATTTGAAAGGGCTGACATGACCGCACCAATCACCATGCCCGGCGGCGACACCTTCGCCCTCTGGGACGATACCACCGTCTACACCCGCGTCTATCACGTGGCGTGTGCCCATCCGCACGCGTCGGACGCGAACCCCGGCACTGCGGCGCGGCCCTTCCTGACCATCTCCCGCGCGGCGGAGCTGCTGCAGCCGGGGGAGAAGGTCGTCGTGCACGCGGGGGTGTACCGCGAATGCGTGCGCCCGGCGCGCGGCGGGGAGAGCGCGGCGCGGATGATCGCCTACGAGGCCGCGCCGGGCGAAGCGGTGCACGTGCGCGGCTCGCGCGTGTGGCAGCCCGACGTGCAGCCCAGCGCCGACGCCGGCCTGCGCGTGGCGGACGCCCCGTTGCCGCCCGGCGTGGAGAGCGAAACCGGCACACCCGTCGCTGACGTGCCGGTCTGGATGGCGGCGCTGCCCGCGGCGTGGTTCGTCGGCTACAACCCCTTCCTCGCGGCGAACGTCTTTCGAGAGAAGATCGTCTACGGCCACAAATGGACGCGCGAGGAGGAACAGACCTTCTACCAAAAACGCGGCATGGTCTTCTACCGCGACGCCCCGCTGCAACAGGTCTACTTCGCGCGCGACCTGCTGACGCGGGACGGGGCGTTCTGGGTCGATGAGGACGGCCTGCACCTGCACTTCCGCCTGCCCGGCGACGCCGCTCCGCACGGCGAAACGCTGGAAGTGACGGTGCAGGAGCAGGTCTTCGCGCCCGCCGTGCTGCACCTGGGCTATCTCCGCGTCTCTGGCTTCCACTTCGCCCACGCTGCCGACGGCATCCCCGTGCCTCAGCATGGGCTGGTCAGCGCCTCGCGTGGGCACCACTGGATCATCGAGGACTGCGCCATCCGCTGGGCGAACGCCGTCGGGATGGACCTGGGCGCGCAGGATTGGAAGCACGGGCGCTACACCCCCAACGGCCACCACATCATCCGCCGCAACAGCGTAGCCGATTGCGGCATTAGCGGCATCGGCGGCGTGGGGAGCGTCGACGAGACGCTGGTGGAGGACAACCTGATCGAGCGCATCGGCGGGCTGAACGTCGAGCGCTGCTTCGAATGCGCCGGGTTGAAGTTCCACCTCGCGCGCGGGGTGCTCTTCCGCCGCAACATCTTCCGCCACCTCAGCGCCGCCGCCGGCCTCTGGCTCGACTACGCCAACCGGCACTGCCGCATCACCGAGAACCTGTTCTACAACATCGCCACCGCCGCCGGCGCCGTCTACATCGAGGTCAGCCACGAGGAGAACTGGGTCGATCACAACGTCATCTGGGATATCCGCGACGTGCCCGACCCGCGCTACCGCGCCACCGAGCTGGCGCACCGGGGCATCGGGTGCAACATCGACACCGGCGAGCAAGCGCTAGTGGCGTTCAACCTCTTCGGCTGCATCCCCGACTACGCCGCCGTCGATTGCGCGCAGGCGCAGCACGACCGGCTGGTCAATGGCCGCACGGGCCTCTGCCGCGGGCACCGGGTGTACAACAACATCTTCTACCGCTGCCCCGAGCGCATACACCTGGCGCAAGCGGAGGACAACGCCTGCGACGGCAACCTGTACGACCCGCGCGATACGGCCGCCTCGTTCCGCCTCGACTTCCCCGCTCCCGAAAAGCGCCTGACCCTCGACGCCTGGCAGATGTACTACGCCTTCGACCGCGACGGCGCCGAACTGCCCCTCACCGTCGCCTTCGACCCAGCGACGCTGACCCTCACCGTCCACCTCGACGCCCCGCCGCCCGCCCACCCCGTCGCCGGGTTTGCGGAAAGCACGCCCGGCCCCATCCGCCCCGAAGCATGGACGGAAACCGATGCGGAGATGGTGCTGCGGGTGGCGCACGACTGACCCGCCTATTTGTCGACTACCCGTATCGTCTCCCGCTCCGAGCTGCCGCGGATATCCACCAGCGGGCGCCCCGCGGGCACCGTGTTGCCGGCAAGGGTCACGCGGCGGCTGTTCAGCACGATCACGGCGGGCGCCGTGCCCGCGTCGAAATGGTTGCCGCACACCTCCACGTCGTCGGATGAGCCCACGTGGATGGCCGCGCCGCCGTTGCCGTCGAAGGTGTTGCCCAGCAGGTGCAGGCGCTGGTGCACGCCCGCGGCGGATTGCCGGCCCCCGGGCAGGTCGGAGAAGATATCCAGCGCCGCCACGCGCCGCGCCACGCCGAAGTTGCACCGCCGGAAGGTGCAGCGCTGCACCGTCACGTCGCGCGAGCCCAGGCTCTCCCACCAGTCGGCGGCGTCAGTGCAGATGTGGATGCCCGCGCCGGAGATGTCCTCGAAGGTGCAATCCTCCACCACCACATCGCGGGTCTGCATCAACAGGCCGCGTGCGCGGTTGCCGTGCACCCGGCAGCGGCGGATGCGCACCGCGGGGGTGGTGCTGATGTTCGAGAGCACCGTGTGCTCCCCCACCGCGGCGGGCAGCGGGTCGGTGAAGGTGATAAGGGTGCGCTCCGCCTTCGTATCCTGCCGCGCGCTCGCCACGTGGAGCTGCCCCTGCGCCAGCAGCGGCTCGTCGCCGCCGCTGTATTCAAGCACGTCGCCCGCCGCCGGGGCATCCCAGATGCCGCGCGTCTTGTCGTAGTAGGGATGCATCCGCGCGCGGCCCACCGCCAGCGTGTGGTCGTCCACGCGCGCCGTCGCCAGCCCGTACATGGCGTGGATATTGATGGCGTCGTCGCCCATGCCGGCGAATTCGCTGTCCTCCACGGTGATGGTGCCGCGGCAGCCGTTGAAATGCATGGCGTCGGCGGTGGCGGACATCCACCCGCCGTCAGCGGGCACGACCTTCAAGCGGCGCACCGTGACATCCCGGCAGCCCATGCCGATCACCGCCATGCCCGGCACCGCGTGCACCGTCACATCCTCCAGCAGCACGTCGCGGCAGCCGTAAAAGGTGAAGGCGTCATAGCCGTAGACCTGATGGCGCACCACCACCTGCCAGCCCACCTCGGGCAGGGGCGTATCCTTCCGCTGGAAGACGCGCAAATACCCCTCCGGCGTGCGCTGCGTGGGGTCGGCGTCGCGCTCACCCTGCGTCTGGTACACCTCCCAGCCGTTCTCCGCCAGCCGATGCCGCGCCGGGTCGTAGGCGAGAATCCCCTGCACGATGCGCCCGGCCTGCGGGTCGGCGGGCGTTTCCGGCACGATATCGAAGGCGTGCGCCTCCGGCACCAGCCGCACCACGCGCCCTGAGGTATGTGGCAGCGGATCCCAGTCCACCGTCAGGTTGCGGATGGTCAGCCCCCGCGCGTTGGCGAACACGAAGAGCCGCGCGGTGTCGCACCCCGCCAGCACCGCGCCGTGCCCGTCGATCGTCACGTGCTCCAGCCCGTCCGACATGATACTCGGCTCATGCGTGCGCCCATCCTTATGCACCGCGCCGCCCGCCACGCGATAGCGCCCCGGCGCAAACGCCACCACCGCCCCCGGCGTCTTCTTCGCCGCGTCCAGCGCCGCGCGAATGCCCGGCCCGGCATCGCTGCCATCCGCCTTCACCCCAAAATCCGCCACGTGAATCTCCACCGCCCATCCTCCCCCCGCAAAAACGAACGCCATCGCGCACAGCAAACCCCACCGCACAATCCATCTATTTTCCATTTTCCATTTCTCATTTTTCACTTTTCATTCCCCCAGTCTCCCCCCACTTCCCGCACGCACTCCGTCACGAACCGCGTCTGCGCCAGCGTGCGGTGGGGGTAGGCGGCGAGGGAAAGGATGAAGTGGTCCCACGGCGCACCCTCCTGCACCAGCGCGTGGATGCTCTCGCGCACCGCGGGGAGGTCGTCCATCGGGTCGACGAGTTGGTGCACGCCGACCATCATGGTGATCGGCCCCAGATCGCGCCGGCCGTCCTGGACCGTGGCGTTGCCGGTGGTCGGCAGCGTGTAGGCGTGCACG
Organism: uncultured bacterium; assembly: GCA_903928345.1. Classification (GTDB taxonomy): domain Bacteria; phylum Armatimonadota; class Hebobacteria; order CAIYQO01; family CAIYQO01. Next base: position 22,488 of record CAIYQO010000198.1, read on the forward strand.
GCGTCCATGCGCGTCTGCCGGTACAGCGGCAGCAGGTCGCGGATGAGGCCGCAGGAGTGGTGGAAGTACAGCTTGCCCGCCGCGTGCGTCACGTCGGCGCGGGCGTCGGTAAGGGCCAGGTTGCACGCCGCGAACATCGCCGGGGAGATCGCCGTGGTCGAGGTGTCGTCCACGCTCACCACCACATCGATGTCCGACTGCACGCCCACCTGCAGGCGCCGCAGGTAGTTCGCCTCCATCACCGCAAAACAGTCGCGCAGCGCGTCCGGCGCGTCGGCCCACAGGTAGGCCAGCGTGGCGACGCCGGAATACATGCGGAAGAACATCCCCAGCGGCGTGCCGTCCATCACCCCCAGCACCAGCCCGTCGTCGCCGACGAGTGCTCGCCGTGCGCGGGTGCGTTCCACGCCGACGGGGTCGAGGGTGATCTCCTCGTCCGCAAAAATGGCCGCCAGTGCCGGCAAATCCTCCGGGCCTTTCACCAGGTGCTCGGTCCAGTTGCTGGACACCGCGCCGGACGCGTCGCGGCAGACGCGGATGGTCTCGCGCAATTCGCCGCACGGCGTGTGCCAGCGCTGCGTGGTGCTGTCGCTCTCCGTGACGCTTTCTACCGTCACGTCCCGCCGCGCGATCCGTACCGCCGGCATGCCGAACCAATCCATGATATCCAGCCCCAGCGCGCGCGAGAAGGCCACCGTGGACGTGTCCCCCCATTGCACCTCGCCCAGCGCCGCATCCAACGCCGGGTCGATCCCCGTGCGGTCGGGCTGGTTGTACGGGTCCACGTGCCCGGTCAACGGCACCCACGCCGGCGTCTCGTGCCGAAAGATCCGCAACATATTCTCACGACGGGTAATCATGCCCCCAGTGTACGTCACGACGGCAGGAACGTCCAGCCATGCCGGCGGTGACGCAAAAGTCGTGGCAGAGTATAATACGTGCTCAGTGAAAGTGAGCGAACCTATGCGCGTCGCCCTCCTCGTAACCCGCCCCACCCCGGATCGCGCGGCGAACCTGGCCGCGCTCCTCCAGCGTGCGGAGGACGCCGCGCGGGCCGGCGCGACGCTGCTCCTCTTCCCCGAGGCGGCGCTGACGGGGTTGCTCAACGACGACGACCCCGCCCACGACCTCCCGCTGGGCGAGACGATCCCCGGGCCGGCCACCGACGCGCTGGCCGCCTTCACCCGGCGCCGCGGCGTGTGGCTGGGCCTCGGGTTGCTAGAGCGCGACGGCGGGTGCCTTTATGACACGGCGGTGCTGCTCGATCCGCACGGGGAGACGCGCCTGCGCTACCGGCGCCTCCAGCCGCAATGGCACGGCCCGCAGGCCGACCCCGCGGTATATCGGCAGGGGTCGGAAATCGCCGTGACGTCGACACCCTTCGGCACGGTGAGCTTCCTGGTCTGCGGCGACCTGTTCGACGACGGCATCGTGGATCGCCTACGGGCGGCGCGCCCCGACCTGCTCCTCGTCCCCTTCGCCCGCTGCTTCGCTGACGGCGCGGTAGAGCAGGCGCGGTGGGAGCGCGAGGAGTTACCCGCCTATTGCGCCCGCGTGCGCCGAGTCGGCGTGCCAGCGCTGCTAGTCAACTACCTGGGCGACGCGCTGCTCGGTGACGGCAGCTTCGGGGGCGCGTTCGCCATCTCCACGCAAGGCGAAGTGCTGGCCGCGCTGCCGCTGGGCGTCGAGGAGACCCTGTACGTCGAGCTGGATGAGGTGACACGATGACCCACCCCCACCATGAAGCCAACCGCCCCGCAAGGGAGGACACATGACACCGGATTTGACCCTCACCTATATCGACGCGGATGAAACGTGGAAGGCGCGCATGGCTGAAGCGTGGGACGCTATGACCGCGCGGCATATGCACTTGACGGACGGGTTTACGCTGCTGGCGCTCGATGCCGGGGTGCCGGTCGGCCTCATCTCCGTCTACTGGCGCGACCTGCCGGCCCCGTTGGCGGAGGTGCAGGAGGGGTTCATCGATATCATCGGCGTGTCGGCCACCCACCGGCGGCGGGGCATCGCCACGACATTGGTCGCGATGGCGGCGGCGCGGGCACGGGCGCAGGGCGCCTACCAGTTGCGCGCGTGGAGTTCCGAGGACAAAACCGAGGCGATCCCCCTGTGGCAGCGGTTGGGCTTCGGGCTGTGCCCCGCCACCGTTTATCCGGGTGGGGTGACGGTGCGCGGCTACTTCGTCGCGCAGGTGTTATCACATGACTGACAACTACATCCTCGCCGGTGAGCCGCGCTAGGCGGGCGAGGCGGGCGAGACGGGCGAGGCAGCCTGGGCTGAAACGCGCAGGGAGCACGGACTGCCACAGTCCGTGCTCCCTTCAGTCGTATTGCGGGAGGCGCTTATTGCGACTCGATCCGCCAGCGGTCCAGGTACACGGGGCCGGGGCCGCTGAAGTAGAACCACCAACGCGAGATGGTCGACACGCCGGTCAAGGCATTCAGCGGCAGGGTGAGTTCCACCCACTGGTTCGATTGCACCGCACCCGCGGAGACGGCGGTCGTGACACTCAACCACCCGGGCGCGGGGTTGGTGCCGACGTAATAGGCGTCGTTCTTGCTGGTGTTCCAATCGGAGAAGCCCCACAGGAGGCCGGTGATATTCCCCGCCGGGGCATAATACCAGCCGCGGACGACGGCGGTGGTCGGGTAGGCGTACCCCAGGTCCGTTTCGCGCGTCCAGTCCCAGGCATGCTTATCGTAGCTAATGCAGGAGGTGCCGGAGAGCGGCGCGGAGCCCGGCACGGTGGTGACGAGGCTGGACGTCGAGAGATTCGGGTTATCGTTGGCGGTGCCCGAGCCATCGTCCCAGAGTACCTTTAAGCAGTTCGTACTCGAGGTCGTGACGACCGGAATCACCTCGTCCCCGTTGCGTCCGGAGTAGAAGGCACTGTCGACCGCGCCGGTCCCCTTCGACGTATTCATCACTTCCACATGCCCATCGAGGAAACCGACGATGGTAGCCGCGCCGCCGTGGCGCGTGGTGGCGATGGCTTCCGAGGTCGAATGGCCGAAGAGAAAGCCCGGCGTGAGACTGTTGATCCAGATTGCGGGCACCGAGTTCATCGTGCCGTCCGCGGTGACCATCGTCTGTTCCGGCATTTTGAACTCGCCCAGCGCGCGCCCCGAGAGGTGGAAGGAACTCGGGCCGCCATTGTAAAAGTAGGCGTTCGTCACCGTTTTCCCGGCCGTCGGACAAATCATGACGCCTCTGTCGAGTGCCAACGCGCCCCAGACGGAATCCCCCGTGGGCAAGATTTCATCGTGGTCCTGCACATAGAGCTGAATGCCCGTGCCGATTTGCCGCTGGTTGTTCAGACATGCCGTCTGCCGCGCTTTTTCGCGCGCCTTGGCGAACACCGGGAAGAGAATCGCCGCGAGAATCGCAATGATCGCGATTACGACAAGCAGCTCAATCAAAGTAAAGCCCTTTTTCATGGAGCCTCCTGCGATATGGTTTACTCCATCATACCACGCTCTCCCCAACTGTCAATAGATAAGTAGATAGTTATATATAAGTAGACGAAGTATATACCTGCGCTTCTATTCCTCACCGCAATCTATCAGCGATTGCAGGCCCCCCTTGTCTATCCAACCGCTTCCAATTCCGCATATGCCAGCGCCAGAAAGCGGTTGAGGCGGGCGAAGGTTTCGTCGTAGGTGGGGTAGAGCTTCACGATGGCCTGCGCGCAGAGGCTCACCGGGCGGCGGGTGGCGGCGCGGCGCAGGGCGGCGACTTTGGCGCACTGCGTCGGGGTGTCGTCGCTGAGGGAGACGGTGTTGATGACCGACGCGGCGAAGCCGATGCGCGGGGCGACGACGGCGTCGAGGGCGTCCACATCGTTCCAGCCGCTCACTTCCAGCGTGGCGATCTCCGGGAAGACGGCGAGCAGGGCGTCCACGATGGGGGCCAGCGCGCCGCAGGTGTGGAAGCCCGTCACCGCCCCCTCGCCCGCCCGGATGCGCGCGTAGACGGGTACCAGCACGTCGCGGAAGAAGGCCGGGGTGATAAACGGCACGTTCACCCAGTCGTCCGCCACGAAGGTGGTGGCCGGCAGCGCTTCCCCCAGGAAGGCCGCCCGCTCCCGCGCGAAGCGCAACCGCGCGTCGGCGAGGAAGGCCAGCGCGTCGGCTACGAAGGCGGGCCGCTCGGTGAGGTCGTCTACGAAGGCTTCGTAGCCGCGCAACTGCACGTAAATGTCCAGCGGGCCGCGGTGGAACGGGGGGAAGCCGATGGTGAAGGCGCCGTCGTAGCGCTCCCGGTTCACCGCCTGCATGGCCGCGTATTTCGCCAGCAGGCGCGGCATGGCACCGGTGGCAGCGAAGTCGAACCGGCCCAGGGTGCGCAAGTCGGACGTCGCCGCCAGCAGGTGCGGCAGGAACTCCGGTACGCCGTCGGGCGTGTGGCGGATCTCCGCGCCGAAGAGGGTCATGTCCCAGTACCACCCCACGTCGGGGCCGGTGTGGAAGCCCGGCACGGTGTCGTCCGCCACGTTGTCCAGCCAGCAGAGCGCCTGGCGCAAGGTCAGCTCCAGTTGCCGCGCCGCGTCGTCGTGCCACTGGTCCGCGGTATACCCGAGCAGCTCCGGCCAGCCGATGTTCTCCATATAGCTGGTCACCCGCACGCGCCCCGCGCCGGAGCGCGCGTCGCGCGCCGCAATGTCGGCCTCCCGCGCGGCGATGCCCGCCCGCAGCGCGGGAAGCAGGCGGTCCGGGGATAAGGTAAGGGCTCGTGTCTCCATCACGGATCTTTTCGCCTTCAAGCCACCGTTTCCCTCGTGGATGGGGGAAGTAAGGCTATATCGCAAAAGCGAATAACGCCTTACCCCAGCCCCATCTCCGCCCGCAGCATCACCTCCGCCTGCATCTCCGGAGAGAGGCCGACGAAGTAGTCGCTGTAGCCGGCGACGCGGACGACGAGGTCACGGTGGTGCGCGGGGTGAAGCTGGGCGTCGCGCAGAGTGGCGGGGGCGACGACGTTGACTTGCGCCTCAAAACCGCCCAGGCGGAGGAAGGATTCCAGCATACCGTGCAGCGCCGCGGGCGCGGTACCGGGGGTGAAACGCATGTTGACGGCGATGCCCCCGAGCATGGGGGCGTGATCCCACTTGGTGACCGAGCGGATGGCCGCGGTGGGGCCGAGGGTTTCGCGCCCCTGCGCGGGGCCGGAGCCGTCGGCGAAGGGGAAGCCGGCGGGGCGGCCATCGGCGGAGGCGCACGTGCCGCGCCCGAGCATTTCGTGCATGATCCAGCAGAAGAAGCCGGGCACCACCGCGTCGCCCCAGTAGCTGCGGTAGCGGGCGCACTCGACGCGCAGGAAGTCGGTAAGCGTCACCGCCAGCGCATCCACGGTGTCATCGTCGGTGCCATACTTGGGCACGCGCGCCAACTGCGCTCGCACCGCGGGAAAGCCGTCGAAATTCGCCAGCAACGCCTCGCGCAGCGTAGCGAGGGGCAGCGTGCCGTCGGTAAAGACGCACCGGCGGATGGCGGCCAGCGCGTCGACCAGATTCGCCAGCCCGACGAAGGAGGACTCTACCCAGTTCACCCGCGCGCCCCCCTGGTCGATATCGCGTCCGCGGCCCAGACAGTCGTGCACGAAGCAGGAGAGGAGCGGGAAGCCGCCGCCCTGCGCGCGGCTCTGCATACACGCGTGCTGCTCCACCACCCCGGAGCGGATGACCTCGCGCAGCCGGGCGCGGAACCGATCGAGCAGGTCGTCGAAGCTCGCGAGTGCGGGCAGCGGCCCCGCCGCGCCACCCAGCGGCGGGATGCCCAGCACGTCGTGCAGGCACTGGATCAGGTTGTAGTACGGGCTGGCGACGTATACGTTGCTGCAGGCGACGGGGGTGATCTCCACGCAGGTGGAGTGGATGTACAGGCAGGCGTCGCGGAGGGGCAGCCCCTGATCGAGCAGGCCGCGGGTGATGACCTCGTCGTTGAAGAGGGCCGGGTGGCTGTAGCCGCGCGCCAGCAGCGCGCTCGCCAGCGCAAGCAGCTCGGGTGGGGTTTCCCGCGACCAGCAGACGCCCACGCCGGGGTAGGCCAGCCGCACGTGGCCGATGGTTTGCGTGAAGAGGTAGCTCAGCGCGTTGGTGACATCGGCGCCGTGCTCGTCGCGCCCGCCGACCATCCACCCCACCGCCAACCCGCGCGGCGTGTATTCGTTCAGCAGCAGCGCCAGGCAGTCGATCAACTCCTGCGCCGCCTCCGGGGTGATACGCCCGGCGGCCAGGTCGCGCGCGTAAAAGGCCCACAGATACCGGTCAGGCCGCCCGAGTTGGAAGAGGCACATGCGGTTGCCCGCGCAGAGGCAGAAGGTGAGAAAGTGCACGGCCTGCAACGCCTCGCGGAAGCTTTCCGGCGGATGCAACGGTACGCGGCGGCAGACACGAGCGATCTCCCGCAGCTCGGTCGCACGCTCGGGGGTCGCGTCGGCGGCCAACGCCTCCGCGTGGTCGGCATACTTCGCGGCGAGCGCCGTCACGCCGTCCAGCGCCTCCAGGCAAGCGCGGTAAAAGCAGTCCTTTTCGTAGTCGTCGCCGCGCGAGGTGTCCAGCGCGTCGCGGAAGCGCTCGATGCGCGCGCGGAGGCCGGCGATGCCGTCGCGCAGCAACAGATCGTAGTCCACCGCCATGTGGGCACGCTGGCCGTTGGCTTTGCTCGTTGCCGGTTCGCCATATTCCTGCCAGCGCGCCACCTCGGCGGCTTCCTCCGCCGTCAGCGGGCGCGGGGAGAACTTGCCCACCAGCAATTCGTCGGGATCGATAACCGGCGTAAGGCCGCGCAGAATCTCCCCCGCCAGCCGCCCGCGGCGCAGGATATGGCTGGCCTCCGCCCCGCTCCCCCACCACGACCGCGCCGCCAGCAACTCCACCTCCGGCCCCGCTCCGCAGCCGTCGTGCGCCGCCGCGAGGGCATGCGCGCGCAGGCGCTCCACGCGCGGCGTGGCGGAGGTGAGGAGGGCGGTGGTGTTACTCATACCGGAAGTATTGCCAAAACCGCCCATTCCGTCAAGCTCATGCGGCCTGTTGCCAGGGCTGCCCGCTTTGCATAGTGTAGATGTCGCGCAGGGTTTGCAGGGTGTCGATTTCGTCGAGGGTTTTTTCGGGACGGAAGCGCACGATGCGGGCGAAGCGGAGGGCCACGCCGCCGGGGTAGGACGGGCTGAGCTGAATCTGGTTGAAGGCCACCTCGACGATGATTTCCGGCGGCACGGTCACGGTGTGGGCTTCCGGGTCAGTGGTCAGATCGAGCAGCGCGGTGGTGACCTCGGCGAATTCCTCGTCGGTCAGCCCTTTGAAGGTTTTGCCCACCTCCACCAGCGCGCCGGTGACGATGTCCCGCGCGGCGAGGTGGTAGTTTGACAGCCAGCCGGTGCGACGCCCGTACCCCCATTCCGCGGCGGTGATGACCAGCTCTACGGTGAGGGCTTCCTTGATCTTCAGCCACTCCCCGCCGCGCACGCCGGGGGTGTAAAGGCCTTCCAGCCGTTTGGCGACCAATCCCTCGTGGCCGGCGTCAATGGCCTGATCGAAAAAGGCCGCGCCCTCCTCCACCGTGACGGGCAGGCAGCGCGGCGTGAGAATGAGCACCGACCCGGCGGCGAGCACCTGCGTCAACTCGCCCCAGCGTTCGGCGTTCGTGGACTCCAGCAGCGAGCGCCCGTCGCGCAGCAACAGGTCGAAGAGGTAGACGCGCACCGGCGCCTCCGCGAGCAAACGCGGCACGTCGCGCACGCGGCGGAAGCGGCGCATCAACTCCGGGAAGGGCAGCACGGCGCCGTCCGCCCCGACCGCGACGACCTCGCCTTCCAATATCGCCGTCTCCGCGGTTATCTGTGTGCGCACCGCCTCTACCACCTCAGGCAGGCTGGCGGTGATCTCCATCAGGTGACGCGTATAGAGGCGCACCTCCCCCCCGCGCTTGTGGATCTGCACCCGCGCGCCGTCCAGCTTGTACTCCAGCGCCAACGCACCGGCCTGGCGCACCCACGCGGCGGGCACGTCGTCCACCGCCTGCGCCAGCATGGGACGCAGCGGGGTGAAGAGGCCGATCTCCAGCCGCTCCAGCACCGCCGTGCCCTCGCTCAGCGCCAGAACGGCCAGCGTGCCGACATCCCCCACCAGCATGAAGGCGCGCTGCACCAGCGCGAAGTCGGCGTCGATGGCCAGCGCGATGCCTTCCAGCAGCAGGCCTTCGTTCACGCCGTGGCGCATCTCACCCACCACATTGCGCACCAGGAAAGCGGCCTCATCGGGGTCGGCGCGGCAAAGCAACTCGCGCAGCAGCAGCTCCTTCTCCCCGCGCGACCCGCCGCCGCCCAGCGCGGCGATCTGCACCAGCGTGGCATACACTTCGCCGACGGTGAGCGCCTCCGTTTCCTCCGCGCAGATGCCGCGCTGCTTGGGGAGGTTGAGGAAGATTGTCCGCACGCCCGAGGCGAAGTCGACGGCGCCGGTGGTCTGGCGCTGCAGCACGTCTTTCGGCTGCCCGAAGATGGGCTCGAGCGTGCGCCACACCGCGGCGGCGCTGAGACGCAGCGCCGCCTGCTCTGCGGCGGGAAAGGCCTTGCCGATGAGCAGGCGCGCCGTCTGTTCCACCTCGTCGGGGGTCACTGCGGTGAGCGCCTCCGCCGCCAGTTGCCGCAGCGCGCGCCGGCTGCGTGTGCCCGCCATGCGCAGCCCGAAATCCGTCAATACACGAAAGGACGTCGCCATAGTAACAGTATGCGACACGGGGAGCCGTTGCGGTGTGTGGGTGTCAGCCAAAGGTGGGGAAAATCGACGGTGCGGGTGTGGATATCACCGGGGAAACGCCCCCTTTCCCTCTCGAAACGAGCCCCCGCGCATGGCTGTCGCCGTTGACACAGACACAGGCGCATGCTAGGATACTATGCGCGCGAGTAGCCCATTCGCGGGCGCGCGGGCAGTAAATCGCCGGGAGGCAGTGTGAAGCACGCATATTCAGTCGCGGTCGTCGGCATCGGGGGCGTCGGATCGGAAATGATCCGCGTGCTCACGCAACGGCAGTTCCCTTGTTCGTCGTTACAGGTGTTTGCGCGCAGCGCGCGCGATGAAGTGGTCGACGGGGTCACCTATCCGGTGCGCCAGGTCACCGCGGAAGCCTTCGACGACATCGACGTGGCGCTCTTCGCGGGCGGGGAGTCGGCGGACGACCACTTCGGCATCCGCGCCCTCAACCGCCGCAAGACGGTGCCCGGCCTGTCGCCGCTGGTGGTCATCGATAACGGCAGTGCCTTTCGCATGTACCCAAACGTGCCGCTGGTGGTGCCCGAGGTGAATCCCGACGCCCTGCGCGAGCACACCGGCATGATCGCCAACCCGAACTGCTCGACCATTCAGATGGTCGTCGCCTTAAAACCCCTGCACGACGCCGCGCGCATCAAACGGCTGGTCATCTCCACCTATCAGGCCGTCTCCGGCAAGAGCGCGCAGGCCCGCGAGGAGCTGCTGAAGCAGACGCGCGAAGTCGCCGCCGGGCAGGCGCCCACGGTAGACCCCAAGATCTTCCCCCACCCTATTTTCGGCAACTGCCTGCCGCACATCGACAGTTTCCTCCCCGATGGGTATACCAAAGAGGAGATGAAGATGGTGCATGAGACGCGGAAGATTCTCGGCGACGACACGCTGCAGATCACCGCGACCACCGTGCGCGTACCGGTGGACAACTGCCACGCCGAGTCGGTGAACGTGGAGTTCCATCATCCGATCACCGCCGACGCGGCGCGCGCGTTGCTCGCCGCCGCCCCGGGTATCGTGGTGATGGACGACCCCGCCCACGCCGGCTACCCGCTGCAGGCCGCGTCCTCCGGCACCGACCCCGTCTTCGTGGGGCGCATCCGGCAGGATCGCTCGGTGGCCTATGGCCTCAACCTGTGGATCGTCGCCGACAACCTGCGCAAGGGCGCCGCGCTGAACGCGGTGCAGATTGCGGAGAAGATGCGGGAGATGAATCTGCTCTAAGTTGAACGTTACAAGTTGAAAGTCGAAAGAAGCCGGTATCGCGCTTCCAAAACTTTCAACCTTCAACCTTCAACCTTCAACTTAATTTCGGGAGTCGATCACATGCGCGTTATTGTGCAGAAATTCGGGGGCAAGTGCGTGGAGCCGGGCGGGAACGAGCTGGTGACCGCCGAGCGCATCATGGAAGTCCGCGACATGGGGGATTATCCCGTGGTCGTGGTCTCCGCCATGGGGCGCGAGCTGCGCGACTGGAACGAAGAACTCGAGTCGCTGCTGCGCAAACCCGAGGGCGCGCGCAAGCTGGCGCTGGCGCACTTCTACTCCACCGCGGAGCTGGTGCGGCTGGTGAAGGAGATCGACCCGATCATCGAGCCGCGCGAACTGGACATGCTGATGTCCTGCGGCGAGATCATCTCCACCGTGCGGCTGGCGCACCTGCTCAAGTCGCGTGGGTATTCCACCGTCGCGCTCTCCGGCGGGCAGGTCGGCCTCATCACCGACGGCTTTTTCGGCCACGCGCGGGTGATCCAGACGGAGATCCACCAGCTCATCGACTGCCTCGACCGCCCGACGATTCCCCTCGTCGCCGGCTTCCAGGGTATCGCCACACAGAATCACGCCATCACCACGCTGGGCGAAGGTGGCAGCGACTACACCGCCGTCTGCCTGGCTTACGCGCTCAAAAACGCCCAACGCTCGCCGCTGCAGGACCCCATCGAGCTGGGCACGGTGGTCATCTACAAGGAAGTCGACGGCGTGATGACCGCCAACCCGGCGAACTTCCCGACTGAGTACCTGGAGTCCGGGCAGGGGCCGCGTACCATTCGCCGCCTGACCTTCGACGAGCTGTGCGCCATGTCGCAGTACGGCGCCGACGTGATCCAGGCGGAGGCTGCGCGCATGGCGCGCCGCTACGAGTTGGCGGTGGCGGTACGCAACTACCGCAAGCCGGAAGACCCGGGCACGGTGATCGACACCTTCACCCCGCAACCAGGCGCCCCGGCGGTGACCGGCGTGGCGGATATGCCCGCGATGGCCGTCTTCCGCGTGCCGGACAGCACCGAACGCACGAACCGCCGTATCGCCGAGTTGCTCGCGCAGGCGCGCCTCAACTTCCACGCCCTGCCCGTGCGCGACGGCTCGTGGAAGTTCGCGGTGAAGAAGGAAAAGTACCGCAGCGTCGCCGAAGTCGTCGACACGCTACTGCGCTCACGCCACATGCACCCCATCTTCGAAGAAGGCCAGTGGGCCATCGTGACCTGCGTCGGCGAGGGCTTGCGCGACGGGATCGATACCTTTGCCGCACGGGTACAGGAAGCGTTGAACGCGAAGCAGATCTACGTCGAAGGTGAAATCCGCGACACGATCAGCTATTCCGTGCTCGTCCACGAGGCGAAACGCAAAGAGGCGATCCTTATCCTGCACGACACCTTCGTCACCGACCCGTCGGCCACGCCCGCCGGATGAGGCGAAGATTCAGGATTCAGGATTCAGGACATTCGCTGAACACGCATCAGCTATCTATTGCCTGAATCCTGAATCCATCCCGGCGCTTTCCTTTCAGTTATCATCGCATCGCCCTACCAGGAGACACGACCATGGCGCGAACCATGTTTACCGGCGTATACGTGCCCCTCGCCACCCCCTTCGGCCCGGACGGCGCGCTCGACGCCGCCGCGTTGCAGCGGCTCATCGACTGGACGGTCGAGGGCGGCGCTTCCGGGTTGGTGCCATGCGGCACCACGGGCGAGTCCCCCACGCTCAGCCACGAAGAGCACCAGCGCGTCATCGCCCTGACGGTGGAATACGCCGCCGGGCGCGTACCCGTCATCGCCGGCACCGGCTCCAACTGCACCTCGGAAGCCATCGCCCTCACCCGGGCTGCCGATGCGGCGGGCGTGGACGGCATGCTGGTTATCGCGCCGTACTACAACCGGCCGAATCAGCAAGGGTTGCTGGCGCACTTCACCGCCGTCGCCGGGGCCACGCGCAAGCCCATCGTAATGTATAACATCCCCAAGCGCACCGGCGTGAATATGGAGCCGGCGACCATCATTGCATTGTCGCAGGTGGAGAATATCACCGGCATCAAAGAAGCCAGCGGCGACCCGGCGCAGATCATGGAAATCATCCGCGGCACGCGCGAGTTCAGCGTGCTCACCGGCGACGACAACCTGCTCTTCTTCATCTGCACCCACGGTGGCCACGGCGGCATCTGCACCAGCAGTCACTTCCTGCCGGGTGAATGGGTGCGCATGGTGGAACTGTGCCGCGACGGCAAGCTCGCCGAGGCGCGCGACTTGCACTACCGCCTGCTGCCCCTCGCGAAGGCGATGTTCTGCGAGCCCAACCCCGCCCCGTTGAAGGCCGCGCTGAAGCTGGTCGGCCACGACTGCGGCGCCCCCCGCCTGCCGATGACCCTCGCCGGTGAGCCGTGCGTGGCGATGCTGCGCAAGGTGCTGGGGGAGTTGGGGCTCATCTAACCGCCATGCTCATCAATCAGCCAAACTGGCCCACCATACAGCAGCGCTTCCAGGCCTTCTGGGCGTGCGAACTGCTCGACCGGCCCATCATTCAGGTGACGGCGCCGCGACGGGAGGCGCACCCGACGGTGAAGGTGTACCTGCAGGAGGAAGACCAGTGGGGCAACCCGCCCGCGCTGCTGGCGAGCATCCTCGAGTGCATGGACGCCACCTACTACGCCGGCGATGCCTACCCCGTCTGGATGCCCAACCTGGGGCCGACTACCTTCTCCGCCTTCCTCGGCTGCCCGCTGCACCTCGAGGGCTACACCTCGTGGCAGGAGCCGATCCTCGACTCGCTGGCGGGAGAGCCGGTGTGGGACGAGGCCAACCCCGCCTGGCAGGCGACCCTTACCCTGACGCGCGAGATCGCGGCGGCGGCGCAGGGGCGCTTCATCGTGGGGATCAGCGACATCGGCATGGGCGGCGACGTGCTGTGCCATCTGCGCGGCAACGAGGAGTTCTGCACCGACCTGTTCGACGCCCCCGAAGACGTGGCGCGCTGGCTGACGTGGATTCGCGAGCAGTGGTTCCGCTGCTACGAGGCGCTGTGCGCCGTGTTGCCCGCTGGCAACGGCACGCAGGGGTGGATGCCCGCCTGGTCGCCCGCGCGCACCTACCCACTGCAGAACGACTGCGGGGCGATACTCTCCGCCGCGTCCTACGCCGCACACCTGCTGCCCGACACCGCCGCCTTCGCCGCGCGCCTCGACCACGCCATCTTCCACCTGGACGGCCCGGAGATGACGCAGCATATTGACCTGCTCCTGGACATCCCCTCGCTGCGCGCCATCCAGTGGACGCCGGGCACCAACAAGCCCCCCGCGTCGCAATGCCTGCCCATGCTGCAAAAGATCCAGGCCGCCGGCAAGGGGCTCTTCCTCTACATCGAACCGTGGGAAGTCGAGCCGCTGCTCGAAAACCTGCGTCCGGAAGGCGTCATCCTGCACACCTGGACGACGACGCCGGACGAGGCGGATGCGGTGGTGGGACGAGTGGAAGCGTTCGGGCGGTAGCCATACCGATGATCTTCTTTGGGTTGTAGGGCATGGGCGCCGTCCGCCCCCTACTCCGCGTACGTCACCCCCAGCACCACGCCGACTTCGTGCGTGTGGCTGGCGGGTTCCCAGATGCTTTCGGTGAAGTTGTGGCCGGCGCCATCGTTGAAGACGACGGGGGTGCCGTTGGCGGTGACGGGTTTTTTCGCGCTGACGCCGATGCCGGAGTACTGGTACCACGGGTCGAGGTTGACGGTGAGACGGGGTGTGGCGGTGAAGTGCACGGGGGCCTCCAGACGCACACCGACGCGGTTGCCCAGCGTGACGTTGGTGGTATCCAGCGGTGCGTATTGGAACATCGTCGCGGTGTCGATGGAGATATCCCCGTGCAGCATGGGCCGTACGGACAGGTCCACCACGCCCAACAGGCGCGGCGTTTGGTAGCGCGTACGCACCCCGACGGGCAGGTAGAGCCAGGCGTACTGCTCGCTATACCCGGCGCTGCCCCCCAGTTGCCGATCCCAGTACTGGTATCCCACGCCGGTGTAGAACGTGACGCGGTGGACCTGCACGCCCAGGTTGAGTTCCCCCGACGCGCGCAGGTTTTGCGTGGTGCCCGTCATAGTCACCGTGCCGCTCTGGTCGGTGCCGCGGTACTGCGTGCCCCCGTCGGCGATGGTTAGCCAGCCGCGGTAATACACGCGCGCGTCGGGGTCGTGGTTCGTCAGCCCCAGCCGCAGCGTGGGCAGCGTGCCCGTCTCCGTGCTCTTCAGCGGCGCGGCCAGTTCCTCGGTGTAACTTATATGCGTCACTCCCAGGTCGCCGAAGACGCCGGTGGCGTCGAGCAGCGACCGCCCCTGCGCACAGAGGCCGCCGGCCCACATGGCGCACACCAGTATGAGTACCAGACGATTCACGGTCATGGCGCTATTGTACCCGGAAATCCCTTGCACAAGCAGCAGAGAATGCGCAGGAGTTCGGCGGTAGGTGTTAGAAGTTAGGTGATGAAGCGCCTCGGCGACCAAGGTCGTCTGAGACACCGCTTGGATCCTGAATCTCGACCGCGAGGAGCGATTATGACCATTCACGGGCATCGATTGGGCGTGCAGAGCTGGTGTTTCCGCACCTATCGGACGCATGACGACGTGATCGCGGCGCTGGGCCGCTGCGGGCTCGACGCCCTCGAGCTGTGCGGCGTGCACCTGGACGTGACGGATGCCACCGCGGTGGACACGGCGCTGGCGCGGTACGCCGCCGCCGGCATCGCCATCACCTCCTTCGGCATCAGCGGCTTTTCCACCGACGAGGCGGCGGCGCGCCCGCTCTTCGCCTTCGCGCAGCGGGCGGGCATCGCCGCGCTGGGCGCGGACTTCGGCGCGGACGCGTTGCCGCTGCTCGAGCGCCTGTGCGACGAGACGGGCGTGAAGCTGGCCATCCACAACCACGGGCGCAAGCACCGCCTGGGCAATTTCCAACAACTCGATGCTATCTTCGCGCAGGCGTCGATGAACATCGGCCTCTGCCTGGACACCGCGTGGATGCTCGACGCCGGGGAAGACCCCATCGCCGCGGTGGAGCGCTACGGCGACCGGCTCTACGGCGTCCACATCAAAGATTTCACCTTCCGCCACGACGGCTCCCCTGAGGACGTCATCGTCGGTACCGGCAACCTGGACCTGCCGCGCCTCTTCGTCACCCTGGCCGCCGTGGGCTTTTCCGGCTATACCACCCTGGAATACGAAGGCGACGAGCAAAATCCCGTGCCCGCCGTGAAACAATGCGTGGCGGCGCTGGCAGCCCTCGACAAGGAGCCCGTGTGATGCCCGACACCGTACGCGCACGTTTTCGACGGGTGATGGCCGGCGAGATGCCGGCGGACCGCCTGCCCATGCTGGAATGGGCTTCGTGGTGGGACAAGACCATCGAGCGGTGGCGCGGCGAAGGGCTGCCCGCCGACCTCGACTGGACGGCGATCAAGTCACATTTCGGCCTGGACGTCGACCGGCAGGCGTGGATCGGGTGCTTCGCCGGCCCGGTGGCGCAAAAACACCCCGGGCACGGCGGCGGCTTCATCGACGACGCGGCGGACTACGACGCGCTGCGCCCCAGCCTGTTCCCGGAGACGGCCCCCTTCGACCGCGCGGGGTGGGCGGCCATCGCCGAACAACAGGCGCGTGGTGAGGTGATCGTGTGGATCACGCTGGAAGGCTTCTTCTGGTGGCCGCGGGTGCTCTTCGGCATCGAGCCGCACCTGTTCGCTTTCTACGATCAGCCGGAGCTGATGCACCGCATCAATACCGACCTGGTGGCCTACCAGCAGCGCGCCCTCGCGCAGTTCTGCGAGGTGTGCACGCCGGACTTCATGACCTTCGCCGAGGATATGTCGTACAATCACGGCCCGATGATCTCCAAGGAGCTGTTCGACGAGTTCATGGCGCCGTATTACCGCGCGATCATCCCCCACCTCACCGCGCGCGGCATCTGGCCGCTCATCGACTCCGACGGCGACGTAGAGCCGCTTATCCCGTGGTTCGCCGAGGTCGGGCTGGAAGGCATCCTGCCGCTGGAGCGCATGGCCGGGGTGGACGTGGCGCGCATCCGCGCGAATCACCCCACCTGGAAGATGATGGGCGGCTACGACAAAACGGTGATGCACCTGGGCGAGGCGGCCATCCGCGCGGAGTTCGAGCGCCTGCTGCCCGTGATGCGCCAGCCGTATTTCTGCCCCTCGGTCGACCACCAAACCCCGCCGGGCGTCTCCCTGGCGGATTACTACATCTACCTGCGCCTCTTCCGGGAATATGCGGAGAAGGCGTGCCGGTAAAAGGGAAACGAACCGCAAAGACACAGAGAACGCAAGGAACTCGCAAAGATATCTTGTTAGGACCGGGTGCAAGTACGGTGACCGGTTCAGGGGTGGGAAGATGTCTTTGCGTGCTCCTTTGCGTCCTTTGCGCCTTTCCGGTTCCGTCCTCGTCTCTCCCCTGATGCGCGTCGATCTCCATCAGGCACCGATCTGCTATAATGATACCGCGAGGTGTCAAATGCCGATTTTTACCGATGACCAACACCAATATCTGCTCACGCTGGCGCGCGCGGCGCTGACGGCGGCGGTGACGGACGACCACGTGGCGCTGCCGGCGGAGGTGGACGCCGCCTTCCGCACGCCGCTGGGAGCCTTCGTGACGCTTACGGCCGACGGGGAGTTGCGCGGGTGCATCGGGTATCCCGAGCCCGTCTTCCCCCTGTACGAAACCATCGTGCGCGGCGCGATGTCCGCGGCGTTGCATGACCCGCGTTTCTCACCCGTCACCGCGAACGAATTACCCGGCCTGCGCGTGGAAGTCTCCGTGCTCTCCCCGCTGGCGCCCATCGCCCCGGAGGCGGTGGAGGTGGGCACGCACGGCCTGGTGATCGAAAAGGGCACCCGGCGCGGCCTGCTGCTGCCCCAGGTGCCGACAGAATACGGCTGGAGCCGCGACGAATTCCTCGCCTACACCTGCCGCAAAGCCGGCCTCCCCCAGGACGCCTGGCGCGACCCCGCCGCCAAACTGTTCGGCTTCACGGCGGAAGTGTTTCACGAAGGGGTGTAGGTACCGGGGAACAATGTAGCCGCAAAAAACAGGCCGGCGATCTCTCGCCAACCTGTTCCCTGTTCCCTGATCCCTCTTCCCTACTTCGGCGCGGACACGTCGGCGCTGCCGGATTTGTAGGGGATAACGACGGGGGTCGACGGGCCGGTGGGCTGTTGCAGCGCGTGGATCCCGGTTGGTTTGTGCGTGGGGGGCGTCGGGGCGTTAAGCTGGTTGGAGCGCAGCGTCACCAGGAAGATCGTCACGGCCAGGATAGCACACACGAGGATGATAATGATGCCGGTGCCGGTGGTCAGACCGCCGGCGTTAAATTTACGCGGGGCGGGCTGCTGCGCGGGCGGGCGCGGCGGTTCGTCGTCGCCGGCGAAGACGGGCCGCGTGGTGAGCGAGTCGAGCAGCGGGGTGGCCGAGGTGGCCGCTTCGTCCGGAATGGTCAGCTTCTGCTCGGACATCGTCGGCACGGGTATCGCCGACGTGGCGACGAAGGTGGGAATCTGTTGGGCGGGCGGCGGGGTGGCGGGCAGGCCCGCGCGCGTCTTGGCCTCTTCGATTTTGGAGGGCAGGTTCATCAGCGCGGCGGTGTCATACGCTTTTTTATACACCGTAACGGCATCGGGGGCGCGGTTGGCCTGCATCAGGGTGTCGCCGAGTAACTCGAGGATCTTGGCGGACTGCTGGGTGGGCATCGGCGCGCGAGCGATGGCGGCATAGATGCGCATGGCATCGTCGTACTGCCCCAGTGCGCGCAGTTTCGTCGCCTCGACGATACGCGCCGCGATATTGACCTCTTCAGCCGGCGCCGGCTGCGCGGTCGGTGCCATGCTCTCTTCGTCCGCCATAACCCCGTGTCCTCTACAAGTAACCCGCGCCCGCGTTAATCAAAAACATGTCGAATAATGCGGGCGAGTCCGGCAGTCCATTAGATCGTGAATCATCCGGGCTATAGGAAAGTATAGGGAGTTGCCGCGGGGGTGTCAAGGCAACAGGGGCTCGTTTCGGGGCGCAAGGTCGGCGAGACGCTCCACCGTGAAGCCCGGCGGGGGCAGCAGCGAAAGCCCGCAGGCGACGCGCGTCTCCGGGGCGACGCCGAGGCGGGTCGCGTCAGCGCAGATGCCCGCGAAGTGCTCCTGGGCGCGGGCGCGGGCGCGGCGGGCGGCGAGGGTCACGCTGCCCGGCGCCAGCAGATCGCTCACGCGGTCGGCGGTGAGGCAGACCGAGACGCGGTCCAGATCGGCGGTCACCCAGCGGCGCTCCAGGCGCTGCGCCGTCGCGGCGGTGGTGCCGCTGCCGGCAAAGAAGTCGCCCACCACGTCACCCGGGTTCGTGGTGGCCAGGATCAGGCGGGTGAGCAGCGCCTCGGGCTTTTGCGTGGGGTAGCCCAAGTTTTCCTCGGCCCACGGCAGCAGCGCGTGGTGTTCCCACACGTCGTCGGGCAGCTTGCCGCGCGTGTAGTCGCGCGCGGAGCCGTCGGCGCGCCGCTGCCCGCGCGTCCATTTGTACGGTTCGCGCACGCGGTCGGCGTGGAAGGTCCACTCCGTGGCCGACCGCGTGTAGTAGAGGATCGTATCGTGCTTGCGCGCGAAGCGCCGCCGCGAGGCGCCGCCGCCGGAGTAGTACCAGACGAATTCGTTCTGGAAGTGCGTGTAGCCGAAGAGGCGGTCGAGGAGCACCTTGGCGTAGTGCACGGCGTGCCAGTCCAGATGCACCAGCAGCGCGCCGGTGGGGGTGAGCAGGCGGTGCATCTCCACCAGCCGTTCCTGCAGCCACGCCAGATACGTCTGCAGCCCGCCTTCCCAGGCATCGGAGAAGGCGTGGCGCGGGTCGGGCGTGTTGTCGAACAGGTGAAAGGCCTTGCCGGTGAAGAAGGGCGGGTCGAGGTAGAGGAGATCGAAGGACGCGTCGGGCAGCGCGCGCATCACCGCCAGGCAATCCCCCTGGATCACCCGGTTGTAGCCGTCGGGGAGCGCCGGCGACGCCGCGCCGGGAGGGCCGAGGGTCTGCACGATGTCGAAAGGCGCCTGCATATCCCTGTATTCGCGCGCGCGACGGGAAAACCTTTCGGAATGCTTATATCGCAAGGCGACGGTCGGAAGGAGTCCGACCAACCGGCGGAGAATACAGGGATACCGGCGCTCCGCAGGGGTTTTGCGCGACCCCCTTTTCGAATGCGCGAAAAACCTGTATGATACGCGCTGACCGCGTAATCGCTTTGAGGAGGAAGTCTTTCCATGTCCGAGCAGACCTTCAACAAGATCCGCAAGATCGTCGCCGAAGAACTCAACGTCGCTGAAGAGGACGTCACCGCAACCGCCTCGTTTGCCGATGATCTCGGCGCCGATTCCCTCGCCCTGGTGGAGCTGATCATGGCCCTCGAAGAGCAGTTCGAGCTGGACAGCATCCCCGACGAGGATGCGGAGAAGATCAAGACCGTACAGGATGCGGTCACGTACATCGACAGCCGCCTCGCCGGCTAATCCGCGTCCTCCAGCATGAAAGGTACGCCGCGATACATGACAGCAACTCGTGTCGTCATCACGGGTATCGGCTTGGTCACCCCGGTCGGGATTGGCGTTGACGCCACTTGGCGCGCCATACAGGCCGGGGTTTCCAGCGCAGGCCCCATAACCGCGTTCGACGCGTCCGCATACGATGCGCGATTCGCTTGCCAGATCCATGATTTCGAACCTACCGATTTCATCGATAAACGGCAGGTGAAGCATCTGGACCGCTACACGCAATTCGCCCTGGCGGCGGCACAGATGGCCGTAGCCGATTCCGGGCTGGAGATCACCGAGGAACTCGCCCCCAACGTGGGCGTCATCATCGGCTCCGGCATCGGCGGCATGGCCACCTGGGAAAAACAGCATGCCATTTTGATGGAAAAGGGCCCCAACCGGGTCAGCCCCTTCCTGATTCCCATGCTGATCGCCGACACCGCCTCCGGCATGGTCTCCATTGCCTTCAACGCCCAGGGCCCGAACATGGCCGTGGTCACCGCCTGCGCCTCCAGTGCGCACTCCATCGGCGAATCGGCGGAGATGATCCGCCGCGGCGCCGCGACGGCGATGATCTGCGGCGGTGCCGAGGCCACCATCACGCCACTCGCCGTCGCCGGGTTCGCCTCCATGAAGGCGCTCTCCTTCCGCAACGACGATCCGTTGCACGCCAGCCGGCCCTTCGACAAGGGGCGCGACGGTTTTGTGATGGGCGAAGGCTCCGGTGTGCTGATCCTGGAAGAGTATGAGCACGCTCGCGCCCGCGGCGCGAAGATCTACGGCGAACTCATCGGCTATGGTGCCAGCGGCGACGCCCACCACATGACCGCCCCGCATCCGTGCGGCACGGGTATTGCCGGTGCCATGGCGCGCGCCATGAAGCAGGCCGGGGTCGCGCCCGAGCAGATCGGCTACATCAACGCCCACGGCACCTCCACCGCGGCGAACGACCGCATTGAATCGATGGCGATGCACACCGCCTTCGGGGAGGCCGCCTACCGGGTGCCGGTGAGTTCCACCAAGTCGATGACCGGGCACCTGCTGGGTGCGGCGGGCGCCGTGGAGATCATCCTGTGCCTGCTCGGTATGCGCGACGGCGTGCTGCCGCCGACGATCAACTACAGCGAGCCGGATCCGGAGTGCGACCTGGACTATGTGCCGAACGAAGCCCGCGCGGCGACGTACGGCATCGCCATGTCCAATTCCCTCGGCTTCGGCGGGCACAACGCCTCGCTCATCGTCGCCAAGGTCTAATCCCCCGCCTCGGCGCGGCGCCGTCCCTCGCGGGCGGCGCCGCGTTTGTCCTCAGCCCCTGATCTCTGTTATAATAAACGCTCTGTAAGGGGGTTTCCGTGCAGAAGATCACGCTATTCGATACCACGCTGCGCGACGGGTCGCAGATGGCGAGCGTCGCCTTTTCCGTGAAGGACAAGGTGCGCATCGCGCGGCATCTCGACGACCTGGGCGTCGACTACCTCGAGGGCGGCTGGCCGTCGCCCACGAATACGCGCGACATCGCCTTCTTCGAGGAGCTGCGCGCCACCCCGCTGCACCACGCGCGCCTCTCCGCCTTCGGCTCCACCTGCCGCAGCGGCGTGCCCGCGTGCGAGGACAAGCAGTTGCGGCACCTCCTCGCCACCGGCGCCCCCGTGGTGACGATCTTCGGCAAGAGCTGGGATTTGCACGTCACCGACGCGCTGCGCATCTCGCTGGAGGAGAACCTGCGCATGATCGAGGACTCCGTCGCCTTCCTGCTGAGCCAGGGGGTGGAGGTGATCTACGACGCGGAGCACTTCTTCGACGGTTGGCGCGACAACCCGGCGTATGCCCTCGACACCCTGCGCGCGGCGGCACGCGGCGGCGCGGCGTGGCTGGCGCTCTGCGATACCAACGGCGGCTCACTAGCCTGGCAAATCGAGGCCGGCCTGCGCGCGGCGCAGGGCGTGGCGGACACCCCGCTGGGCATCCACACCCACAACGACAGCGAGCTGGCGGTGGCCAATACGTTGGCCGCGGTGGCCGTCGGGGCGCGCATGGTGCAGGGCACCATCAACGGTTACGGCGAGCGCTGCGGCAATGCCAACCTGTGCGCCGTCATCCCCACGCTGGAGCTGAAGATGGGCTACCAGGCGCTGCCCGCCGGCAAGCTGGCGCAACTCACCCCCACCGCGCACTTCGTGGCCGAGGTGGCGAACATGGCGCCGCCGGAATTCCAGGCCTACGTGGGCAATGCGGCCTTCGCGCACAAGGGCGGCGTGCACATCGACTCGGTGATGAAGGTGAAGCGCAGCTACGAGCACGTGCCGCCGGAAGCGGTGGGCAACGTGACGCGGCTGCTGGTGTCCGACCAGTCCGGCGGCAGCACGGTGGTAGAACGCGCCGCGCGCATGGGCATCCCGCTGGACAAAAAGTCCCCCGCAACGGCGGAGATCCTGACGAAGCTGAAGGAATACGAGCACGAGGGGTACGAATTCGAAGCCGCGGAGGCGTCCTTCGAGTTGCTCATCCGCCGCTGCCTGAACGACTTCACGCCGGAATTCGACGTGCGCGATTTCCGCGTCATCGTGGGCGGGCACGTGATGGGGGGGACGCCGTTGTCGGAAGCCATCGTGCGCGTGCGCATCGGGGAGCTGGAAGCGCACACCGTGGCGGACGGCGACGGCCCGGTGCACGCGCTGGACGGCGCGCTGCGCAAAGCGTTGGAGCCGCACTTCCCGCCGCTGGCCAACTTCCGCCTGACCGACTACAAGGTGCGCGTGGTCAACGTGCGCGCCGGCACCGCCGCCCGCGTACGCGTATTGGTAGAGACCACCGACACCGACGGGCGCAACTGGAGCACGGTGGGCGTGCACGAAAACATCATCGTCGCCAGCCTGGAAGCCCTCTGCGACGCCCTCTCCTACGGCCTGCGCCTCGCGCACACCCGACAGCCGGCGTAAATGAGCGAGTGACGGGGCAACTTCGGTCGCCCCGTCACCCCGCGCCGCGTTACGTACTCGGCTTCTTCTTCTCGCTCACGCCCTTGCCGCCGCCGCTCTTCGTTTTGCGCGTGGCCTTCGTGATGTAGCTGGCGGAGGAATACGCGCCGCCCCCCATCCCTTTATCCGCATGTGGCATAGCAATGTCCTCCCCCCCCGGTATCCCCCATCGCGCGTGCAGGTACGCCATCTGCAGGGACTGTCCACAATGCGGTTCACTTTGCCGTTCCGCGCCTCTCGGCGCGGCCCCCATCCCCAACCCTTCCCCCGTAACGTCCTATCACGGGGGAAGGGAGCTGATTATCTGAAGGCTGTGTGATTTCATTCCCCCCTCCCCTGTCACAGGACGTTACGGGGGAGGGGGTCAGGGGGTGGGGGCCGCGTTTAGGGCAAGTTTTCGTAGATGAGCCGCATTGAGCCAGCCCCCTGGCGTGCCATTTGTACCGGAACGCTACGGGACAGTTCCCGCGGACGGATACACGCACACCACCGTCCCATCCACCGGCACCGTAACGGTCGGGGTGGGCGTGGCGACGGCGGCGGTGAGGGCGGCGGCGGGGGTCACCGCGGGCTGGGCCGCGTTCCAATTGATGGCCTTGTTGTTCAGCGTGGTCCACATCGCGCCGGCGTCGCCGAAGGTGAGGAACGTGCTCGGGGTGAGCCCCTGCACCAGCGAGGTGTGCGCGCACATCAGGTCGCGCTCGTCGTCGGAATGCCCCAGGCCGAAGGCGTGCCCCAACTCATGGGTGACGGTGCGCGTGATCTCCATCGGCAGCATCGCCGTGCCGGTGACCGGGTCGACGGTGACCACGTAGACGATGAAGTGCGGGTCGCGCCCGCCGCTGACGATCTTCGTCAACCCAAGAATGTTGGTGAAGTTGCTGTATTGGATGTGGGCGACCAGGTCCACCGTGATGCGCGGGTCGGCGGATACGCCGCTGCGGATGCACACGCGCGGGTCGGCCTGCGCCCAGGTGCGCACCGCCGTTTCGGCGGCACCCTTGAGCGTGAAGCCCGCCGGTTCCGGCGTGTCCAGCGTGTAGCCCACCGTGATGGGGTACATGTCGCTGGTGAATTGCGAGCCCGCGGGAAACGGCTGGGTATCCGCCGTGTATTTGTAGAAATAGTTGTCGGTGACGACGAAGAAGGGGTCGCTCGCCGTCGCGCCGGCCTTCGGGGGCGTCGGGCTGGTGAAGTGCGGCGTCGTCGCCTGCTGGCACCCGGCCAACAGCAGCAACAACGCCACGACCCACCCATACCGCAATGTGTGCACGACTGGTACTGCTTTCATACGGCATCATCCTTACTGCCAAGAGCTTCGGCTATCTCCGCCAACGGTGATACCCGCCCCTCAGACCACCATGCCCAACCCCGATGCCGCTTGCCCCATTGTACGCACCCCGCTGGCGAGAAACAAGACATCCTATAAAAAAAGTCTGGAAGCGACGGCTGGGCGGGTAAGGGAGTCGGGGAATGGGAGACGGGGAGAATGGGGGCATAGGCGCCAATTTGCCAAGAACGCTCGTCTGTTTTCCGACCCGCCACCACTCTTGCACCAACCTGTTCCCCGTTCCCCGTTCCCTATGCCCTCCTATTGACCGGCACGCGGATTATCGGCGACAATGGCGGCATGACGACGGGGAAAAGTTTTCTGCTGGATATGGACGGGGTGCTGGTGCGCGGGCGCACGCCGCTGCCGGGGGCGCAGGCCTTTTTGGCGCGTCTGGACGCCGCGGGCCGGCCTTATCTGATTCTCACCAATAACCCGATGTATACCCCGCGCGACCTGGCGCATCGGCTGGCGAGCATGGGCCTTAACGTGCCGCCGGAACGGCTCTTCACCTCGGCGATGGCCACCGCGCAGTTTCTGGCCCACCAGCGCCCCAACGGCACCGCCTTCGCCATCGGCGAGTCCGGCCTGACCGAGGCGCTGCACGACGCCGGGTACGTGCTCACCAGCGCGCACCCCGACTACGTGGTGCTCGGTGAAACCACCAACTACAACTTCGAGCGCATCACCCAGGCGGTGCGGCTGGTCGCGGCGGGGGCGCGCTTCATCGCCACCAACCCCGACGCCGCCGGCCCCACCGAGGGCGGCATCGTCCCCGCGTGCGGCGCCATGGCCGCGCTCATCGAGTCCGCCACCGGCGTGCGCCCCTACTTCATCGGCAAGCCCAACCCGCTTATGATGCGCAGCGCCCTCAACCACCTGGGCGCGCACTCCGAAGACGCCATCATGGTCGGCGACCGCATGGACACCGACATCATCGCCGGCACCGAAGCGGGCCTGGAAACGATCCTCGTCCTCAGCGGCCTCACCAAAGCGGAGGAAGTCGACCGCTTCTCCTACCGCCCCACCCACGTGCTGGCGTCGGTGGCGGAGATCGAAGTGGGGTAAGGGGTCCTGGTAGCGATTGCACGTTCCGCGCTTCACGGCGCGGCCCTCATCCCCCGCCCTTCCCCCCGGAGGGAAGGGAGTAACCGGGTATCACATGCGCAAGACGGGCGCGGAGAACCCACCCCGGGGCTCCCCTCTCCCAGCCGAGTCGTGCGAGGCGTCCGGGGGAGGGGCGGGGGTGGGGTCCGCGTGCAAGGCAGGTGTTCGTTAGCATCCGCCCACTCTCCTCCGCGTCACTTCCCCGCCGCCACCGCCTCCGGCAGATACGCCCCCTCTTCCAGCAAGCGCGCGCGCAGGCGGGCGGTGTCGATGGCGTGCACGTCGCCGTCGGCGCGGGCGGCCAGGGCGGCGGCCAGACCGGCGGCTTCGCCCATGCCCAGACAGACGGACATCACGCGGATGGCGGCCTGCACCGGGCGGTCGCAGGAGACGGCGCGCCCCGCCACGAGGACGTTGCGCACACCCTTGGGCGTCAGGCTGCGGTAGGGGATGCCGTGCGACTCGCCGGGCTTGAAATGCTCGTAGCGCGCCATCACGTCCAGCTTGCCGGCGCGGCTCTCCTCGACCTCGTTCTTCGCGGTGTGGATGTCGATGGGGTAGGCGTTGCGGCAGATGTCGTCGGTGAAGGTGCGGCGGGCGAAAAAGTCCTCCATGGTGAGCACATAGTCGCCCACGATGCGCCGCGTCTCGCGCGCGCCGATCAGCGCGGCGGTGCTGGCCAGGTAGGCGTTGGCAAAGGCGGTGGGATGGAATTTCGCCAGCGCGTCGCGGAAGGCCTTCGCAATCTTGCGCCCCTGCATCATGGCCTGCGACACCGCCACCGGGTCGGTGTTGTCCACCTCCCACATGTGCCCGGCGTTGAAGCCCACCGTGTTCGGGCCGATCAGGTTGTTGCAGAAGTGCCCGTCGGGGATCGCCGGGAACTCGCCGGAGTCGAGGATATCCTGAATGACGTGCGGCCACATCGGCTTGCCGTACAGATACCCGTAGGCGTCCACGTTGGCGAGGATAAAGCACAGCGTGACGGGCATGATCTCCCCCGTCCGCGCGTCACCCTGCTCGAAAGCCGCCCCCGCCGCCACGGCGATGTCCCCGTCGCCGGTGGCGTCCACATAGACCGGTGCGCGAAAGGCGGTGAGGCCCGCTTTGCTCGCGGCGAGGATACTCGTCACGGTGCCGGCGCCGTCCGTCTCCGCCCCGGCATACATTGTGTTAAAGCGCACCGTGGCGCCCGCCTCGGTCACCAAATCGTCGTAGATGCGCTTCAGCCCCTCGGGGTCGATGGGGCCCCAGCACTCCTCGGGCTTGCTGTTCGCCACGGTGGCGCAGCTCTCCGCAAAGACGCGGCCGGCGTACCCGCGCACGATCATCTTCTCCCGGTCGCCGAAGGTCATCCACGCCGGCACCAGCCCGCTGGTACCCATGCCGCCCAGGCACCCGGTGGCCTCCAGCAACAGCGTCCGCGCCCCCTCGCGCGCCGCCGCCGCCGCCGCCGTCACCCCCGCCGGCCCCCCGCCGACGACAATCACGTCCCAGGCATCATCCAGGGGCAAGGTGCGGGAGATGGATAAGGTGGACATGGCAGAGCCTCCTCGAAAACAGCAATCCAGGGGCGCTTCGCACCCCAAATTTCGGTATAGAAACCGCAAAGAACACAAAGGGAACGCAAAGGGAAAAAGGAAGGCCAAGGTGAAAAGCCATGGCCGACCGCTATCTCTTCGGTGCGAAGCGTGAACCTTTCTTCGCGGTCTCCTTTGCGTCCTTTGCGTCTTTGCGGTTTCGTACGATCTTCATCTCTGATCTTCGCACCCGCCCGGCAAACTCCTGCCGCCTTCACCAGCGGAAGAGCCGGAATTGCATCCCCTTCGCCCCTTCCTCCGGCCCGAGGAGGACGCTGTGGCCGTCGGGGGAGAGGGCGATGGTGGTACACATGGGTCCTGGGGTGGTGAGCGGCTCCAGCAGGTGCGCGCGCCAGCGCCCGGGGCGTTCATACACACGCAGGCTGAGTTGACGACGCTCCGGCAGCCACCAGAGCAAGCGGGGGTGGACGCGCTTCCAATCGAGCAATTCGACAGGGATTGCCGGCTTCATCTCCTGCGCCACGGCGGCAAAGCGCCCGTCAGCGGTGACACTCAATTCACGCAAAGAACTGCGTTGGCGCAATGCTGCACCACGTGACCCCAATGGTGCCGGAAGCACGGCACAGGCCCACGCGGCGCCGGTGCGCATATTCACGATACTGCGCTGATTCTTCTCGGGCGTTGACACCGCCCAGTCGCCGTTGGTCTGCAGAAAACCTATGTCATGCTTCGCCGCGTAGCAATGCACGCCACCCGCCCGCGTATATATGGCCCTGTTCTGCCCGAGGTAGGTGTCGCGATCCAACGCCTTCATCAACAGCGTTTTCGCGCGGAAGAGGCGGGTGTAGACAAGGGTGCCATGCTGCGCCGTCACGGCATACACCGCCGAATTGTTCCCATCCGTTGTGATCAGCAGGTCGTGCTTAGCGTCGAAGGTGCCGGTCTGGTCGCCGATGGCAACGAGCTTGCCGCTTTCGATCAGGCCCGCGTGCACGGTGAATTGCGGTTGCCCGGCATACTCAACGGCGCACTCTTGATCGACGTACAGCCGTCCCGAGTCGGCAATGCATAGCGGGTAAACGCAGTCCTTCGCTTGTGGAAATGCGGCGTCGGGCAGCAAAAGATCGGTGGACAGTGTACCATCCGCCCAGATTTGCACACGCATCCGGCCGTTCGTGTGCGTCGCAGTGGCGAAGAAACGGCCATTGCGGGAGAGGGCATACGTCGAATGCCCGTCGAACAGGCCCGGCCCGCCGGATGTCCACACATACCAACGGTCGATATGCCAGACATCCGGCGCCGGGGTCACCCGCCAGCGCACCTGCCCCGTATGCCAGTCGTGCAGGCAGAAATCGCCGTTGATGTCGCGCAGCAGGAAGCCGCCGCCGCTCGTTTCGCTTGGCGGGAAACAGTCATCCCCGCAAGCACCAAACGTTCCCACCAACTGCAGCGATTTCGGCCGCGTGGCCCACCACCACCCGCCCGCCAGCAGCAGCAGTCCGCCGAGGATCAGCCATATGCGCCCTTGTCGCTTCATGCTCCGCGCTCCTTGCTTCTCGCTTCTATTCCAAATTCGAGTGCCGGGCCATCATGGTGCGCTCGTCCTGGCGCAGGCGCTCCTTCAACTCGAGCACGATGGCGTCGAGGAGGAGGAGGAGGGATTGCTCGAAGAGCGAGCCCATCGGCTGGATGGAGTCTTCGGGGGAGATGGTGCTGCGCTCGCGCACGGGGGCGGGCACGATGACGCACAGGTCAGCGAGTTTGGCGAGGGTGGACTCCGGGCGCGTGGTGAGCGCGGCGATGGTGCCCCCGGCGGTGTGCGCCGAGCGCGCGGTAAGCACCGCGGTGACCGTTTCACCCGAGCCAGACCCCACCAGCAGCAGGTCGCCCGGCAGCAGGCTGGGGGTGGTGGACTCGCCCACCACGTGGCAGTGGATGTCCAGGTGCGTGAGGCGGATGGCAAAGGCGCGCATCATCAGCCCCGAGCGCCCCTGCCCGGCCAGAAAGAGGCGCCGCGTGCGAATAATCGCCACCACCAGCCGCTCCACTTCCTCCGGCGACACCCGCGCCACCACCCGCCCCACCTCGGCGACTAACTGCTGTGACTGATCTGCAAATGCCATGATGCTCCCTCGAAATTGGACACGGCCCCCTGCTGTAAAGCCGCGTTTCCACCCGGTGCCGGTCTTAATCACTCGTAAGAAAACCACAAAGGCACGAAGGACACAAAGGACGCGCGAAGAGTGGAGGGTCGGGCCGGAGCGTGTCGCCGTGACCGAATGCCGTCCTCTCGGCGCGAATTCTAAAAAATATCTTTGCGGTCTCCTTTGCGCCCTTTGCGCCTTTGCGGTTTTCTTACGAGTGACTTCCTCTACTACCTGAGCAATTCCGCGCCAGTCGAGATATTACCTCTCAACCCGGCTCCCAACGCGTTTTTGCGCAAGTATATTCTTAGTCACTGTTTGGAACAGGGCGGGAGCCCGGCTCGATCTTACAGCAGGGAGGAAATCCTTGCCCACCCCGGAATACCTTAGGCATGACACGCACAAAAATTGTGGCAACGTTGGGGCCGGCGTCGGTGGCGCCGGAGGTGTTGGCGGGGCTGGTGGAGGCGGGGATGCGCGTGGCGCGCATCAACTGCTCGCACGGCACCCCCGAGGAGCATGCGGCACACGTGCAATTGGTGCGCGACGTGTCGGCGCAGACAGGCATCCCGGTGGCGGTGCTCTACGATCTGAGCGGTCCGAAGGTGCGCACCGGCACGATGGACGCCCCCATCGACCTGCCTACCGGCGGCGAGATCACCCTCACCGCGCGGGCCGACCGCGCACCGAGTGAGGTGCCGCTGGGCTTCACCGCGCTGCCGGGGTGCGTCACGCCGGGCCAGCACATCCTGCTCGACGACGGCAGCCTGGAGCTGGAAGTGCTGCGCGCCACGGAGACCGACATCGTCTGCCGCGTGCTGGTGGGCGGGCCGCTGGGCAGCCACAAGGGCATCAACCTACCCGGCGCCACGCTGCCCATCCCCGCGGTGACGGACAAAGACCTCGCCGACCTGCGCCAGGGGTTGCAGCTCGGGGTGGACTGGATCGCCATGAGTTTCGTGCGCACGCCGGAAGACCTGCAGCCCGTGCGCGCGTTGATGACGGAGCTGGGCATCACCCGCCCGGTGATCGCGAAGATCGAGAAGCACGAGGCCATCGACAACCTGGACGCCATTATCGAGGCCTTCGACGGCATCATGGTGGCGCGCGGCGATCTGGGCGTGGAAGTGAGTCTGGAGCGTATCCCGCTGCTGCAAAAGGAGATCATCCGCAAGGCGAACCACGCGGGCAAGCCGGTGATCACCGCCACGCAGATGCTCGACTCGATGATCCGCAACCCGCGCCCCACCCGCGCCGAGGTCACCGACGTGGCCAACGCCATCCTGGACGGCACCGACGCGGTGATGCTCTCCGGCGAAACGTCGGTGGGCCTCTTCCCGCTGGAAACGGTGCGCACCATGAACCGCGTGGCGGAATGGGCGGAGACGCTGCTGCCGGACAACGCGGTGCCGACGAATCAGGCGCCGCACTACGACCACCCCACCGGCGCGCTGGCGGCGAGCGCGGTGGATATCGCCGAGCACCTGCACGCGCGCGCCATCGTCACCGTCACCGCCCACGGGCACACCGCGACCCTGGTGTCCAAATCGCGCCCCACCGTGCCCGTGCTGGCCCTCACCGGTAACCGGGACACCTATACGCAACTCCCGCTCCTCTGGGGCGTCACGCCGCTCTATGTGGAGCCCAACGGCAGCGAAGACGAGGCTATCGACCGCGCCGTCCGCGACGCCTGCCGCTTAAAACTACTCGCCAACGGCGACCTCCTCGTCATCGTCGCCGTCGCCCACCAACCGGTCGGCGTGGTCACCCGCGCCAGTGAAGTACTGCGCATCGCGACGATTCGGCGGTAGGGACCTACCCCCCGCCCCCTCCCTCGAGGGAAGGGGAGTGACGGGCGGAAGGTCGCGGACGTATTTCAGTAAAATCCACCCCCTCCCTCGAGGGAAGGGGCAGGGGGTAGGTCTTATGACACTCACCAACCGCGAACGCTACTTCCGCACCATGGCGTACGAGCCGGTGGACCGGCGGCCTTTCCTGCAGTCGGGGCCGTGGCGGGACACGGTGGTGCGTTGGGAGCGGGAAGGGTTGCCGGCGGGCACTGATGTTTACGCCTGGCTCGGTACGCCCGAGCCGTTGCGCATCGAGAATATCAGCGGCAACGTCGGGCTTTACCCCGCCTTTGCGACGCGCACGCTTTCCGAGGAAGGCAACATCCGCATCTACACCGACGGCTACGGCCGCACGGTGCGCGACTTCACCGACCACACCTCCATGCCCGAGTGGCTCGACTTCCCCGTGAAAAGCCCCGCCGACTTGCGCCGGGTGATCGACGAGCACTATCAGGTGGACGACATGGACGCGCGCTACCCGGCGGCGTGGGAGGCGAAGGTGCGCGCGGCGCAGGCCGACCAGCTGCTCCTCGACGGCGGGTGCTTCTACTGGACGCTGCGCTCGCTGGCCGGGGTGGAACACGCCAGCTACCTCTTCCACGACGCCCCCGAGTTGGTCGGCGAGTTATTCGCGCGCTACGCCGCGGTGGTGGCAGAGGGGATGCGCCGCGCCATGGCGCTGCGCGAAGTGGACGTGATCGGCTTCGGGGAGGACATCGGCTTCAAAACCGGCCCGCTCATCTCTCCCGCCATGTTCCGGTCGTTCATCCTCCCGCACTACCGCGCGGCGATGGAGACGGCGCACCGGCACGGCGTGCGCTACACCTGGTACGACAGCGACGGCGACCTGCGCCAGCTCATCCCCGACTACCTCAAGGTGGGCATTAACGGCATCTCGCCCTGCGAGGTGGCCGCCGGCATGGCCCCGCCGGAACTGCGAAAAACCTTCGGGCGCGACCTGCGCATGGTCGGCGGGGTGGACAAGCGCGAAATCGCCCGCGGCCGCGCCGCCATCGACGCCGAGTTGGCCCGCCTGCGCCCCCTCATTGAGGAAGGCGGCTACATCCCTTCCATCGATCACTCCGTCTCCGCCGACATCTCCCTGGCGGATTTTAGCTACTACACGGAACAGTTGCTGGGGATATTGGGGTACTGAACGGGGGACGAACCGCAAAGACGCAAAGAGCGCAAAGGCAACGCAAAGAATTATGGAAAAGGACCGGGAGGGGGATCAGAGCCACTACTTGGGATTTGATCTTCTTCTCCGGCCCTTTCTTTTCTCTTCGCGACTCCTTTGCGCTCTTTGCGCCTTTGCGGTTCGTCCCTGGGGCTACTCCACGTCCTTCCCCGCCACGCCGCCGACCGTCCAGTTCGGGTCGCGGGTGCCGAGGACGTTCAGGTTCAGCGCTTCCTCGTGCAGCAACTGCGCGTGGCCGTCCACGAAGACGGCCATGTGCGTGCCGACGGGGGCCCACATGGTCTGTTGCTGGGTATCGTGGTTGGTGTACCACTCGTAGATGAGGATCTTCGACGCCGGGTACGTCACGTCGCCCAGCGATTGCGCTTCCGCGGGGGCGGTGCAGGTGTAGTAGCCGCCGCACAACGCCGCGCTGATGTCCGTGGGCTTGTGGTAGAAGGTCTGCAGGTAGGCGTAGGAGGTGGAATCGTACATCAGGCGGGAGGTGGAATCCACCGGACACCAGTAGCAGCTCTTCGTAGAGACGTAGTCGTTCAGCACCGCGCGCCACGGGCGCCCCTGCCACAGGAAGTTGTTGCCGGTGCTGGGGAATTGCTCGTTGTGGTCGTCGAGGTAGAGGGTGAAGGCGACCTGCAACTGCCGCACGTTGTTCAGGCACACCACCCGCTGCCCCGCCCGCCGCGCCGACGCGAGGACGGGAAAGAGGATGCCGGCCAGCGTGAGAATGATGCCGATGACCACCAACCGCTCGACGAGCGAAAAGCCACGACGCATGGAATACCTCCCGGTGAAAGCCGCGCCATGGTAGCAGCTTACTTAACGTTCGTCAAGGTGAGGAAGGGATACGGGCACTTGCGTGCACGCCACCCGCGCCTGCGGTATAATGGTGACCGGGGAGGGTGAAATGGATTTCGCCGTACGGTTTCACACACAGGGGCATTACCGCGGACCCAATACCGGCCACCTGACCGTGGCGGATGATGTCGTTTCGCTGGCATGGCGAGAACCTCTGCTGCCGGTGCATGTATCCATGTGGATCATGCTTCTCGTTGGCCTCGGTCTCCTCTTCATTTTCCCGATGGCGCTGATGCCATTCCTCCTGTTTTACGATTTCCAATTGCCGTTTAATTTTCAGATTGTGCTCCTATGGGCCTTCGGTTCCGCGGTTCTCTTCATCTTTGTGAATCTGATACCGCTCCGGCGGAAGCACCGAACCTTCACGCGGGAGGAGATATCTGCGCTTTGCATCCACGGTCGCGACGTAACGTTTACCGTCGACAACGAATTATTCCTCCTCTCCTTTACTACCACTGCCGATACCAACACTGCCGTCGCCGCCCTGCGTGAAGGAACAGCGGAACCGCGCACGTGGCGTTACAGCGATATGCCTGAGACGTTGTATAACACCACGCGGCTTCCGTATTTCAAGACCGAGGATATTACCGTCGCGGACGGAACCCTGACGGTGGTGGGGGTGCTGAACCCCAGCATGTGGCGCATTCTTACTGCAGTGGTGTTGGTGTATGCATGCGTCCTATTACCCCTCGCAATGATCGGTGCACATTGGCTGATCTCCCCGTGGTTGCTGGGTGGTCTCATCTTCATCGGAGAGGGGTTACTCGGCATCCTTACCTACTTCACGGGACGCAGTAAGAGGGAAATGCGGGTGATACCGCTGGCGGCGCTGCAGGCTATCGATACGATAGAGTGCCATGTCACCTTTTTGGCGCCGGATGGCGATACCGAGCGGCGCTACACGTGGCTGTTGCAGTCGGAGGAAGAGGCAAAGGCGTTGGCAACCCGGTTGCACGGGGTAGGCGAACCGTGGAAGGGTACACTTCCGCGTGTGCGCGGTTCGGTGACGAATGCCCGCTTGCATCGCACCTTACCGGATGCGCTGACGGTTCCCGGTCATGTGACGGTAACGGGAGATCTGGTGACTATTACCGGACACTCGGGTCTGCGCGCCCCGCAGGAACGCTGGTGGGCCTTCAGCATCGCGGCGGTGGGGTATGCAGGGCTTGCGGCGTGGTGGTGGCCGCATGTGGCTACACTGGCATTGCCGCTGTGTGACCGTGTAGCCCTGGGCTTCGTCGCCCCCTTCCTGCAAATGCTGCTCTTCGTCTTCCTTCCGGCGGTGGCGATAATCCATGCGTGCTTTATGCGGGGCATCCGCCTGCCGCGTCGGATGCTGCATGGCGTACAGAAGGGTGCTCATGTCAATGTGACTGTCCGGGGTGGCTCTACCACCGAAATCATCGCCGCATCCGAAGCCGACGCCCGCGCCCTCTGCGCGGCCCTCACTCCGGCAGCGGATCGACCCACATGCACCCCATCCAGCCCTGCGGTATAATGAAGCCCGAGGAGGGTGAAATGGATTTTGCCGTACGCTTTCGAGACGCATACCATCACCGCCGCGAGCCGGTCACCGGCAGACTGACGGTGGCACAGGATACTGTCACGTTGGAGTGGCGGGAGCCGCTGGTGCCGGGATGGATTGTCGCATACATTTCTGCCTGCGGTATGATTCTCATCTTTGATGCCTTCCCGATCGCGCTCATCTTCCAGACATTCTTTTGGCAGTTTGAGGCATTCGATGCAGCGCGTGGGTTCACTGTCAGCGGGTTATTCTCGCTCCCCATATTATTGCTGATTTGTGTGTTGCCGCTTCGGCGAAAGACCCGTATTATCCCGCGCGCAGAGATTACTGATCTCATCGTCGAGAAGGGTTACATCACGTGTTCCGCAGAAGGGCGGGAGTATCTCTTTGTTCTCAATGCTACGGATGACACGCAAGCCGCGGCCACCGCGTTACGAGAGGGGTGCGCCGTACCGCAGACGTGGAAATATACCGATACCCCGAGGGTTGCGCGTGACAGATCCACCATCGAACGTTCGCAAGTCGTGGATGTCACCATCGATGCCGGGGTGTTGACCGTCGCTGGCCTAGTGATCGAAGAACGCTGGCACCAGTGGCTGTTACTACTGAATGTTTATTCATTTTTAGCGTTGTTTTATCCGTTTCTCCTCCTTTCCAATATCGCAAACCTGTGGATCAATACTGGTATTCCGCTTTGCGCCATGGCGTTACTAGCGATATCATTCCGCTGGTTGCAACGGGTGAAGTGCGAAACCATCTGCTGGCAACTGGGAGAGATCACCGAGATTGAAGCGAAGGAAAGGCACGTCGTTTTTCGCGTGCCGGATGGAAAAGGCAAGACGCGCCGGTTCGTCTGGTTGCTGCCCACACAGGAAGAAACGGATGCCGTGGCGGCACGTTTGCGCGGCGAGATCCATGAGCGATGGGCGGCGACACTGGCATCTACTCGTTCACGGAGTCAATTCCGACTGCGTCCGCCCCTGACCGATGTGTTGACTGTGCCGCGGCGCATCTCCGTAGAGGACGAGCAGGTTACGATCACCGGTCGCACCGGTCTGCGCCATCCCCATGCCGGATGGTGGGCGCTGGGTATCAGCGCGGCAGGCTTCGTGATCTTGCGAGTTATACTCGAGGCGCGATTCGCCGCACTCGGGCTGGGAGCACCGGAGTTTCCTGCTTTAGCAGTCGTTTCCGCGGCCATGCTGGCAATTGGCCTCATTTTTCTCCCCACGGCACTGCTCATCAACCTCTGGTATGCTCGCGGTATCCGCCTGCCGCGCAAGGCAATTTCCGTCACGGTGCAGGAAGACCGGCGACTGGTGTTCGAGATACATGGGAAGTGGCGGATTGAACTCCTCGCCGCGTCCGAAGCCGACGCCCGCGCCCTCTGCGCGGCCTTCACTCCGCCTTCTGCTTCACCAGATGCGTCCCCTCACCCCACATTGACTCCCCCCAGATGACCGTGCCGGTCAGGCTGCGCGGGCCGGTGATGCTGTCTACCCGCACCTCGGCGATGGGGCGGTCGTGGCGGGTGATGGTGATGGTGTCGTGCGGGCGCAGCTTGCGGGTGAAGCAGCGAACGGTCACCGGCGTGTCGTGGGAGACCGGTTTGCCGGCGAGCACCAATTCGGTCAGCGCGCGCGCCACGCAGCGGATGGCCGTCGCCTCAAGCGTCCCCTCTACGTTGGGGTGCTTGCCGTCGTCCATGCGCTGCACGGCGGCGGGGATGCCGACGAGCTGCTCCTCCGCCGTCCACGGCCCGCTCTTCCGCGTCTGCGCGATGGCCGTCAGCGTGCCGTGCAGGCCGCTGGCGGGCTGCGTCCAGGCAATGGATGCCTCGACCGCGGTGCCGGTGGCCGGGTCCAGCGTCTCCGCGCCCCCCGCGGGCACCTCGCGCACGGACAGCACGGCGGTGAAGTCGGCGTCGCGCCGCCACGCCGGCGGGGTCACCTCGGGCGCCTCGCCGAAGATGGCGCAGTGCTCCGGCGCCGCGTGCACGTAGAGCGCCCCCTCGCCGTGGGCGTAGAGCTGCTCCGCCAGGTAGCTGGGCATCCAGGTGCGCCCGTGCTGGGCGGACGGGTCGAGGTCCAGCTCGAGCAGCGCCGGCGGCGGCAGCACCGTCACGGGCGCGGTGGTCATTGCCTCCAACGACTTCTGCAGGTTCTTCACGCGCCAGGTGGTGTCGGGATGGCTGGCGTACAGGCCGGTGAGCCACGTGCGCGCCGTGCCGTTGCCGTAGGCGTTGTAGATGCGGGTCATGGCGGTGACGGACTGCGCGGGGTCGAAACCGGCGCGCGCGGCAAAGCGCACCCCCTGCTCGTCGGCCCGGCGCTCGTCTGAGCGGCTGTCCAGGCCGAAGGTCAACCCGCCGCCGATATCCGCCCCCACGCGCGCCGCCGCCCCGCCGCCGCCCAGCAGGACGGTGGCCGCCGCGCCCACCACCGCGCCGCCCAGCGCGCGCACGACCTGCCGAGCGGAGTGGTGCTCCTTGATGTGGGTCATCTCATGCCCAAGGATAAAGGCCAACTCGTCGTCGGAAGCCAGGTGCGCCATCCCCGCGCCCACATATATGTGCCCGTCGGGAAAGGCCATGGCGTTGATCTCGCCGTTGTTGTAGATGTGCAGCTCGATATGCCGCAACCCCGCCGCCCGTGCCAGCCGCTGCCCGATCATCTGCACCCGCACGTTGGCGGAGAGATCCGGGTCGGCCCCAAAGCGCTTGACGAGGTAGCCGCCGTCGTCAGCACGGGCGGCGAGGGTGGCAACGAGAAGCAGCAGCAGGAGCGTGACGCGGGTGAATGCCCGTGGGGGTATTGCGGATTGCGGATTGCGGATTGCGGATTCTGCAGACGCGAACCGACTGCCTGATGCACGGGGCGGGTGAGCAGCGGAAGGGTTTGGGGATAGATATTCCATCTTACACATCCTCCTATTTATTTACCGACTGTGCCTGGCTGGCACGCGCACCGGGTGCGATATTCGTGCGAGACAATCGTGCGGTATTAATGGAAGCAACCGTAATCGCAAGCAGCTCATCGGCTTCTTTGGCCAACGGGGCATAACGTTCCGGGGTGATACGCCGGTAATCCCGCAGCAATTCCATCCAGTACAGACATTCGTCGGCTTCCTCTTCAAGGATACCCATTTTGGCCAGGAAGTCCGGCTTCGATCGCGCACGGCAAGCAGCACGATAATTGGCGCCGACCGAAGTCGCCGAGCGTAGGAGCTGCTTGCCCAATACCTCGGTCGTCATCGAGCGCGGCAAGATTTCTACCAGGGCGATGACATCGAGGGCGAAAGCCCGCATACGCGCCTTCAATTGCGTCGCATCCACGAGCAGCCATCCTTTCCACACCGTTTCCGACGATAGACCTAATCCGCAATCCGCAATCCGCAATTACGGTATGTCGTCCACCGAGATCATGCCGCCGGGACCGGTGCCTTTGAGGGTCGCCAGGTCCACGCCGCGTTCGCGGGCCAGGCGGCGGGCGGCGGGGGTGGCGCGCACGGCGGGGGGGGTGGCAGGCGCGGTGGGGGCGGCACCGGCGCTGGTGGCGAGCTGCATAGCGGAGAGGGCGGTCTCCCGCACTTCGGACAGGCGGCGGTTTTCCGCGTCCAGCGCGGCGCGGTTGTCCACGTCGGCGCCGGCGTCGCCCAGCACGGCCAGCACGGTGCCCACCGGCACCACGCTTTTTTCCGCCACCAGTTGTGCCAGCAGCGTGCCCGCCGCGGGGCTCTGGTATTCGTAGGCCACCTTGTCGGTGATCAGCTCCGCCACCGGCTGGCCTTCTACCACGGCATCGCCGGGTGCCACCAGCCACTGCCCCAGCGTGGCTTCTTCCATCTCCGGGTATAAGGCGTCCAAAGTTACGGTATACTGCATGCGGTTCCCTTTCACGCGAGCTGAGGCTACAATTCCCCGTCACGCAAAGGGTTCCCTGCCGACGGGGCAGCCAACCTGAATGCCAGCGCTTGCATGGTAATCCTCGTCTTCCGCCGACGGAGGCTGGACAGGCGCGAAGGAACCGTTTACACTGAGCCGGTATAAATCGTCATTCGTCGTCGTCACTCGAATTACGATAACGAATGCCGACAACGAGCGACGATTATCCTGGAGGAGCACGATGACGGATAGCGCACCCACCCCCGGCACCGTATATCTGGTCGGCGCCGGGCCCGGCGATCCCGGGCTGCTCACGCGCGCGGGCGCGGACGCCCTGGCACGCGCCGAGGTGGTGATCTACGACCGGCTGGCCAGCCCGGCGCTGCTGGCGCTTGCCGCCCCCGACGCGGAGATGATTTACGTCGGCAAGGCGTCGTCGCGGCACACGCGTACCCAGGAGGAGATCAACGAGCTGCTCGCCGAGCACGCCTGGCGCGGCAAACGCGTCTGCCGGCTCAAGGGCGGCGACCCGCTGGTCTTCGGGCGCGGCGGCGAAGAGGCCGCCCACCTGCGCGCGCGCGGCGTGCCCTTCGTCTTCGTGCCCGGCGTCACCTCCTCCATCGCCGTGCCCGCGTATGCCGGCATCCCGGTGACCGACCGGAGCTGCGCCTCCTCCTTCGCGGTCATCACCGGCCATGAGGACCCGACCAAGCCGGAATCCGCCCTCGACTGGGCGGGCATCGCCCACGGCGCCGACACGCTGGTCTTCCTGATGGGCCTGGCCAACCTGCCGGAAATCGCCGCGCAGTTGGTGGCCCACGGGCGCCCGGCCACCACCCCCGCGGCGGCTATCCAGAGCGGCACCACGTCACGGCAGCGCGTGGTGACGGGTACGCTGGCGGACATCGCCGGGGCAGTCGCCACCGCCAGGTTGGAGTCGCCCGTCATCACCGTGGTCGGCGAAGTGGTCGGCCTGCGCGACACGCTGGCGTGGTTCGATACGCGCCCCCTCTTCGGGAAACGCGTACTGGTCACCCGCACCCGCGAGCAGGCGAGCGACCTGTCGCGTTTGCTGGCGGAGGCCGGCGCGGAGCCGGTAGAGTTCCCGGTGATCCGCATCGAGCCGCTGCCCGCCGTGCCGAATCTCCTCGACCGCCTGGCAAAGGCCGACTGGCTGGTCTTCACCTCCGCCAACGGGCTGCCGCATCTGCTGGCGCAGGTGCGCGCACTCGGCGGGGACATCCGCGCGTTGGGGCGGGGCAAGGTGGCCGCCATCGGCAGCGGCACCGCCGAGAGCCTGCGCGCGTGCGGGCTGCACGTCGATTTCATCCCCGACCGTTTCGTGGCCGAGGCCTTCGCCGCGCAGTTCCCCGACCCCGCCGGCCTGCATATCGTCATCCCGCGCGCGCAGGAAGCGCGCGAGGTGCTGCCCGCGCTGCTGACGGCACGCGGCGCCACGGTGGACGACCTCCCCATCTACCGCACCGTGCCCGAGGACGGCACGCCGCCGCCGCTGGCCGACATCGACGTGATCACCTTCGCCAGTTCCTCCACCGTGCGCAGCTTCCGCAAGCTCAACCCCGGCACGGTGTCATCGACGGTCGCCTGCATCGGCCCCGTCACCGCCGACACCGCCCGCGAGCTGGGCCTGCGCGTGGACGTGCAGCCGGACGACTACACCCTCCCCGCGCTGGTGCAGGCGCTGGTGGGGTATTTTGCGAAGTCGTAATGACCACAGAGACACTGAGACACAGAGGAGAATGGGCTTGCTGCCGCGGCAGAGAATAATCTCTGTGTCGCTGTGCCTCAGAGGTAAAATACACCAGGGTGATCGAGTATGACGAAGAAGTCGATTGATGCCGTTGAGATTCAACACCGCGGCAGTGCCGAGGTGCGTCGAGAAACGCAAGGCATGACTGAAGAAGAGATTCTGGCCTATTGGCAACGCCAGAGCGAGTTGCTACGGCAGGAGATTCGAGCGGCGCGCACGAAGCGCAAAGCTTCGTAGGCTGACAACCCAGAAACAACAGAGGATTTTTACATGTCATCCTTCTTTCGTGGACGCCGGTTGCGGCGGAGTGAGACGGTGCGGCGCATGGTGCGCGAGACCGTGGTGGCCGTTGACGACCTGATCTACCCCATGTTCGTGGTGCCGGGGCACGGCGTGTGCGCGCCTATCGGCGCCATGCCGGGGCAGAATCGCTATTCCGTCGACACGCTGGTAGAGGAATGCCGGCGCGTGGCGGGGCTGGGCATTCCGTCGGTGCTGCTCTTCGGCATCCCGGAGACGAAGGATCCCGCCGGTACGGAAGCCTCGGCGCCCACTGGCATCGTGCAGCAGGCGGTGAGCGCGCTCAAAGCCGCGTTGCCCGACCTGCTGGTGATCACCGACGTGTGCCTGTGCGAATACACCAGCCACGGGCACTGCGGCATCCTCACCCCGTCCGGCGAGGTGCATAACGACCTGACGCTGCAGCGGCTGGCGGAGACGGCGGTGAGCCACGCGCGGGCCGGCGCCGACATGGTGGCCCCGTCGGACATGATGGATGGCCGCGTGGCGGCGATCCGTATGGCGCTGGACGACGCCGACTTGGGCGCCGTGCCCATCATGAGCTATGCGGCGAAGTACGCCTCCGCCTTCTACGGCCCCTTCCGCGAGGCCGCCGAGAGCGCCCCGCAGCACGGCGACCGCCGCGGCTACCAGATGGACCCGCCCAACCGCCGCGAGGCGTTGCGTGAGATCGAGGCCGACCTGGACGAGGGCGCCGACATCATCATGGTGAAGCCCGCGCTGCCCTACCTGGATATCATCGCCGACGCCCGCGCCAATGTCACCGCCCCCATCGCCGCCTACAACGTGAGCGGGGAGTACAGCATGCTCAAGGCCGCCGTGCTCAACGGCTGGCTGGAGGAGCGCCGCGCCGTGCTGGAGGTGCTCACCAGCATCAAACGCGCCGGCGCCGACCTCATCCTCACCTACCACGCCGCGGAAGCGGCGGGGTGGCTGGGCGGGTAGGTTTAGTTATGCCACCGGGTGATGCTCTTTTTTCATGATTGTTGTTATGGTATGCGCGTGAGGGGCGACTGAAGTCGCATCTTTTCGGCGCTGCGCGCCAGCCGTCCGCCTACGCGGACGGGGATGCGGAAGATGTTGTTGACGACTTTGCACCTGGTGCGTCCCCGTAGGGGGACGCCTGGCCGCAGGCCAAATAGATGCGATTTCAATCGCCAAGTTCGTAGAACGTACCGATATCCATGAATCAAAGAGCTTTAGGCGCTGGTGAGGGGTTGGGTAGTAATATTACGGCGCCGTCCCGATCATCTGCCGCTCCCACAGGTTGGCGTACAACCCGCCGCGGGCGAGGAGGTCGGCGTGGGCGCCGGTCTCGGCGATGTGGCCACGGTCGAGAACGACCACCAGGTCGGCGTCGCGCGCCACGGAGAGGCGGTGGGCGATGATGAAGGTGGTGCGTCCCTGCGCCAGCCGGTCGAGGGCCTGCAGCACCAGCGCTTCGCTCACGGCGTCCAGGTTCGAGGTGGCCTCGTCGAGGATGAGGATCTTCGGGTCCTTGAGGAAGGCGCGGGCGATGGCGATGCGCTGAATCTGCCCGCCCGACAGCCCCACGCCGCGCTCGCCCACGATCGTCTCGTAGCCGTTGGGCAGTCCTTCGATGAACTCTTCCGCGTTGGCGGCGCGGGCGGCGGCGCGCACCTCCTCCTCGGGGGCGTCGCGGCGGCCGTAGAGGATATTCTCCCAGATCGTCCCCGTGAAGAGCGCCGGCTCCTGCGGCACGATGCCGATGGCGCGGCGCAGCGAGCGCATGGTGACGGCGCGCAGATCCTGCCCGTCGATGCGGATGGCGCCGCCGGCGATGTCGTAGAAGCGCGGCAACACGTTCATCAGCGTGGACTTGCCCGCGCCGCTCTCCCCCACCAGCACCACACGCCAACCCGGCTGCACGTCGAGGGTGATGTCGTCGAGCACCACGGCGGGCTCGTCGGTGGGGTAGCAGAAGCGCACGTGATCGAAGGACACCGCGGGCGGTCGCTTGGCGTTCAGCCGCTTCGCCCCGGGCGCGTCCTGAATGGCCGGCACGGTGTCGAAGAATTCGAACACCCGGTCCGCCCCCGCGATGGCGGTCTGGAACTGCAGGTTGAAGTTGGCGAAGAAGTCGAACATGCCGTAGAGCATGCCGGTGTAGATATAGAAGAGGAAGATGTCGCCCACCGTGGTGCCGTGGGCGTGCGCCATGACGCGCCAGGTGCCGAAGAAGACCACCGCCACCTGCCCCAGGAAGCGCGTGATCTCCGAGGCGGCGATGAGCAGGGCGTTGAAGAAGTGCTGGCGCAGCGCGTAGCGCTTCAACTGCTCCACCTCGCGGCGCACGGCGCGCTTCTCCCGCGTCTCGGCGGTGAAGGCCTGCACCTCGCGGATCATCGCCATGCGCTCGTTCAGGTAGCCGGACATGGTGGACATCATCTCCAGCGTCTGCTTGCTCGCCTCGCGCATGGGACGGCTCACCAGCCGGGTGGTAACCAGGTAGAGTGGCACGGTGGCCAGCGACACCAGCGCCCACTGCCAGTCGCGCACGAAGAAGTAGATGCAGATGACCACCGAAATGAGCGTCACCTGGAACGCCTGGATGAAGACGAGGTCGAAGATATACTGCGCGGAGTTGACGTCGGTCATCACCCGCGAGACGATGCTCCCGGACGGCCGCCGGGTGTGGAAGGCCAGCGACAGCCGCTGCAGATGGTCGAAGAGTTGAAAGCGGATGTCGCGGATGGCATTCACCGCGGCGATCTGCGCCCAGTACATGCGTCCGATGGTGGCGACCACGTGCACGGTGAGCATCCACAGCGCGAAGGGCCACAACATGTGCCACCCCACCGCCATCCGGTCGCTCACCGACCCCGTGGACGTCACCACCCGGTCGATAATCGCCTTCACCAGCGGCGGCAGGTACAACTGCGGCACCATGCGCACCAGCCCCGTGAAGCTGCCGATGACCACCCACACCCAGTAGGGCCGGGTAAACGCCATGAAGCGCCACAGGTTGCGCAAGCCGGAATCAGAAGTTCCGTCGTCGGTCATAATGCTACTTCGCTGGGATGCAGGGAATGAAATGGGAGATTCGTCGTCCCAAAATCGACCTGACGATTTATCGTCAGGTTGCAGACAAGACAGGACGCCTAATCCCTTATCCCAATACAGTTCCCTTTGTCGTTCCGCGCCTCCCGGCGCGTCCCCCCCTTCCCCGACCCTTCCCCCGTAACGTCCTGTGACGGGGGCAGGGAGCTATGTTTCGGCAAGCGGTGCAGAATCCGCTTCCCCTCCCCCGTCACAGGACGTTACGGGGGAGGGGGCCAGGGGGTGGGGGGCGCGTCTAGGAAAGGTGTCAAGTGACCTAACCCCTAAATATGCAGCGGATGCCCCAACGCCACCTCGATGGCCTCGTGGAAGGCTTCCGCAAGGGTGGGATGGGGGTGGATGGTGCGCACGAAGGCTTCGGCGGTGAGGCGGTTGCGCACGGCCATGGTGGCCTCGGTAATCATGTCCGTCACGTGCGGGCCGATGGCTTGCGCCCCCACCACCACGTTGTCGGCGGTGTTCACCACGACCTTCACCATCCCCTCGCGCTCGCCGATGGCCAGCGCTTTGCCGAGGACGCGGAAGGGGAAGGCGCCGACGGCGACCTCCAGACCCTGCGCGCGCGCCGCCGCTTCGTTGAGCCCCACGCCGGCCACTTCGGGCGCGGTGTAGAGCGCGGTGGGGATGGCGTGGTACTCCATGGCGCGGCGGCTGCCGATGATGT
The DNA here is from genome assembly GCA_903928345.1 of uncultured bacterium. GTDB lineage: Bacteria > Armatimonadota > Hebobacteria > CAIYQO01 > CAIYQO01. Next base: position 66,327 of record CAIYQO010000198.1, read on the forward strand.
TGTCCACCGCCACGGCGGCCTCCGCGGAGGCCTTGTGCGCCAGCAGCGCGCCGCCGATCACGTCACCGATGGCGTAGATGTTGGCGACGCCGGTGTGCAGAAATTCGTCGACCACCACCGCGCGGCGGTCGATCCGAATCCCCTGCGCTTCGAAGCCGCATCCGGCGGTGAGGGGCCAGCGGCCCGTGGCGACCAGCACCACGTCGGCGACGGCGGTCTGCGCGCCCTTCTCCTCCTGCCCGCGCAGGGTGTAGGTGACCGTCTTCTTGCCGTCGGCGTCGCCGATGCCCTGCACCAGCGCGTCCGCCTGCACGGTGATCCCCTGGCGCTTCAAACTGGTGGCCAATTCGGCGGCGATCCCCTCGTCTTCCAGCGGCAGGATATGCGCCAGCCCTTCCAGCACCGTCACCTTGCAGCCCAGCGCGTTGAAGAAGTAGGCGAATTCCAGCCCGATGGCCCCGCCGCCGATCACCGCCAGCGACGCCGGCACTTCCGGCCAGAAGAGGATCTCGTCGCTGGTGACCACGTTGGCGCCGTCCAGGCCGGGAATCGGCGGGCGCGAGGGCACCGATCCGGTGGCGAGGATAAGGTGTTCGGCGGTGATCTCCTCGTCCCCCACGCCGATGCCGTGCGGGCCGGTGAGCGCGCCCGCGCCGGTGAAGACGGTGATGGCGTGCTTCTTCATGAGGAACTCCACGCCGCCGCGCAACTGCTTCACGATGCGCTCCTTGCGGCCCAGCATCTTCGTGAAGTCGAAGCTCACCCCTTCCACCGTGATGCCGAAGTCGCGCGCCCCGCGCACCGATTTGTACGCTTCCACCGCCGCCAACAGCGTCTTGGTGGGGATGCATCCCACGTTGAGGCACGTGCCGCCGAGGAAGCGCTGTTCCACCAGCGCCGTCTTCAGCCCATGCTGCGCGGCCTTGATCGCCGCCACATATCCGCCCGGCCCGCCGCCGAGAATCGCCACGTCAAACTGCTGCGCCATCGAATGCTCCTTATCGAACTGACGACCCGCACAAGGCCGGTCGCGAAGTATCTATAGGTGTTTTTCCGCACCTGGCAATGCATCCCCTGCTTGCGGTGGCCCACTAAATACCGATTCCCTCATGCCAGCAAGGTAGAACTCGCAAAGCCCGGGGAGCCTCCCTGGGTTCCGGCAATGCAAAGGGTATGGTTGTAGGGTGCGGGCGCCGTCCCGCACCGAGTCGTCGTATTTCTACGCCGATGGAGCCACGGTACAAAGTCGCCGACACCCTTTGGGAGGGCGAGCGTCCCCCAAAGGTTATTCGAAAGCCTTGTGCGTAAAAGGAGAACCGTAGTTAAACGCGAAGTTACAGGGAGCAATCCCAGACCCCAATAACCACAGCAGAGGAGATCCGCATGGATCAGCTACCGTTTCGCCAGATTCACCTCGACTTCCACACGTCGGAGAAGATTCCCGGCGTGGGCCAGGACTGGAGCAAGGCGCACTTCCAGGAGATGCTGCAGCTCGGGCATGTCAGCTCCATCACCGTCTTTTCCAAGTGCCATCACGGCTGGGTATATCACCCCACCGCGGTGCCGCTCAGCCAGCAGCACCCGTCGATGACCCCCGGCTTCGACCTGACCGGGGCGATAGTGGAGGCGGCGCACGAAATCGGCGTGCAGACGCCGGTCTACATCTCAGTGGGGCTGGACGAGAAGCTGGTCAACACCCACAGCCACTGGCTGCGCCGCAACGGCGACGGCTCGATGGGCTGGGTGAATTGGATGCAGGCGGGCTACCATGAATTCTGCCTGAACTCGCCTTACCTGGACTATGTGACGGCCCAGGCGGTGGAGGCCGCGCAGCGCTATCCGCTGACGGAAGGCTTCTTCCTCGACATCGTCGGCGTGCGCGATTGCGCGTGCCAGTTCTGCGTGTCCGAGCTGCTGCGGCGCGGGCAAGACCCCCGCGATGCCGCCGCCCGCGCGGTGCTGGGTCGCGAGACCTACACCCACTACTGCCGCTCTATCAACGCGGCGGTGCACGCCGTCAACCCGAAGATTCGCATGTTCCACAACGGCGGGCACATCACCCGCGGCGACCGCGAACTGGCCAACCTGAACACGCACCACCTGGAAATCGAATCGCTGCCCACCGGCGGCTGGGGCTACGACCACTTCCCCCTCTCCGCCCGCTACGTGCAAGGGCTGGGCCGCGAATTCCTCGGCATGACCGGCAAGTTCCACACCACGTGGGGCGAGTTCGGCGGCTACAAGCACCCCAACGCGCTGCGCTTCGAGTCCTCCATCTCGCTGGCCAACGGCGCGAAGATCTCCGTCGGCGACCAGATGCACCCCTTCGGTCAGCTCGATAAAGCGACCTACACCCTCATCGGCGCCGCGTATGGCGAAGTCGCGCAGAAGGAAGCCTGGTGCAGCGGCACCACGAACGTGGCGGACGTGGCCTTTTACTCCACCGAGGCGATCGCGAAGAACCGCCTCAGCGGCGTCGGCGCGGGCCAGGCGGATGCCGGCGTGGTGCGCGTGCTGCAGGAAGGCGGCATCCTGTTCGACGTGATCGACCGCGACAGCGCCCTGGACTACAAGGTGGTGATCCTGCCGGACACGATTGCGGTGGACGACGACCTGCGCGCCAAGCTGAAGGTCTTCCTGGCGCGCGGCGGTAAAATCCTCGCCACCGGCGACAGTGCCCTCAACGCCGACGGCACCTTCGCCTTCGACTTCGGCGTGACCGCCGGCGGCGAGAGCCCCACCAGCCCGTGCTACCTGGTGCCCTGCTTCGACCTCGACCACTGGGCGAACGGGGCGTTCGTGGTCTACAGCACGGCGAAGACCCTCACCCTCACCGGCGGCGAAGCGCTGGCGGTGCGCGAGGATGCCTTCTTCAACCGCGACTACCTGCACTTCTGCTCGCACCAGCATGCCCCCAACACCAAGGAGACCGCCGGCCCGCTGATGGTCGCCACCACCAACACGGTGTACCTGGGCATCCCCGCCTTCGGCCTCTACGCCGACAAGGGGCAGAACGTGCTGCGCGATATCATTCTGCACGGCCTGCGCCGCCTGCTCCCCGACCCCACGCTCACCACCACCCTGCCCGCGCAGGGTATCCAGACGGTGCAGCGGCAGGCCGCGGAAGGTCGCACCGTGGTGCATCTCATCTACGGCGCCCCCGTGCGCCGCGGCAAGGACATGGAGGTGGTCGAAGACCTGATCCCCGTGCACGACATCGCCGTCGCCCTGTGCACCGACGCCCCCAAACGCGTCTACCTCGCCCCGCAGATGACCGACCTGCCGTTCACCTATGCGGACGGCATGGTGAAGACGACCGTCCCCGTGGTGGCGTGCCATCAGATGGTGGTGGTGGAGTAGCCAAATCGTGCTCGTGCTCGTAATCGAAAACCGAGTCGCGAACATGCGCTGGAACACGAAACGGCCTGTGCGTGGGAACTGGTCCCGCGCACAGGCCGTTTGCAGTTTCGTAACCAGCACACCCGCGCGACCCCTATCCCCCCCAGCCCCATTTCCCCGGCGCGGAGAAAGGGGGAGCGGCTGCGCGGATGGTCGGGGAACAAGCAGGTTTTCCGTGGTCCGTGGTACGCATGATAGGCAAGAAGATGCCGCGCTTTTCGATTTTTCACCCGGCACTCCCCTTTCTCCGCGTCGGGGAAAGGGGCTGGGGGATAGGGGTCGAGCGGGCGCGCCGTGACTCGTAAGCAGAGACGGCGTATGCGTGAGTCATTTCTTCGCCGTCCCCGCCGCTTTCCCCGCCCCCACCTCCGCCACAATATCTCCCTTGCTGCCGGCGTCAAGGTATCCCCCGGTGCAGGCCGTGCCACCGTTGTCCACGCCGTCAGGGCCGATGCTGTAGAGCAGGTAGCTGCTCCCCGTCGGTTTGTAGACAAGCGCCCCGCTTTTCGCGAACGGGTCGCCGGGCACGCGGGTCAGGTAGCCGGGCGCCAGCGCGGCCAGCGTGGCGGGGTAGGCGCCGTGGTCGAGGTAGTACGCGCGCAGTGCGAAGGCCACGGTGAGCAGGTTCAGCTCCGCCACGTTGGTGTTATATTCCACACCAAATCCGCTTTGGACCCAGCATAATTTATCAACGAGGAAGTCCGGGCGTCTCGTCATATGCGTGCGAAGGGCGTACGGGCGCTTCGCTTGTGTCACCACGACATCCCACTCCCGCTTGATCCCTTCCAGCAGGTCGCGCTCAGGATAAGTGTAGACATGTAGCAGCATTGGCAGGTCGGACCCGCTCAACTCACGCCGCCAGGCCGTGTTATGGCGCATGTAATCGAGCAAACTTGCCAGACGCACCCACATTCCCGCCTCCAGCACCGTGGCTTCCGGCACCCGCGTCGCCGCCATCGCCTCCAGGCGTGCCACCGCCTGGTGCGCCTCGGCGGCGCTTACATGGGTCGTTGCCGCCCAACAATCCGCGTAGCCAAACTCGGCGATGCTCTGCCCGACCAGACTGCTGGTCATAGCGCCATGGTGAGGCAGGTCTTCGCCGATGCGGCAGGCATCCAGAAAACTCTCGGCCCCGGCGTCCCACTCCCCGGCGAAGCAATGCACTTTGCCATCCGCCGCCAGCAGGCGCCCCAGGTTGCGCAGAGGAAAGTAGTTCCTGTATGCATTTGATGTCCGCGGTTGCAGATCGCCGTATTCAACCGCGAATCCCTGTCGCGCACGCGCCAGCGCCGGCGCGTTGGCGGCCATCAGTGCGCGCATCTCTGCCAATGTGGGCGGCGGTGGCGACGGCGTGGATGGTGACGGCGATTTCCGCAATCCACCGCCTTTAGGTGCGCCAGCGGATGATGCATACCCCGGCGGTGGCGTCAGTCGTCCCTGATGAATCCAGTCGAGGTAATTGTCAGTGGTATAGTACGGTTTGCCTGCCGCCGCTGGCAAATGGTTGACCGCCAGCGCGTAGGCACTCACGTAGACATCCCGCGCATTCGGCTCCGGCGTCGCGTCCGGCGGGGGGATTGTGATGGCCGGCTCGGTGTTGAGCACGCCGAAGTACCACCCGCCCGCCCCGAGGAGCGTCACGAAGAGCGCGGTGAGGATGAGGATCCAGCGTTCGGGTTTGGTGAGTGTGCGATCCGTCGACATGCCGGTTCCTTTCGGCATCGGCCCCGGAGGGGCAGCGTGTTTTTGCCCAGGGCGCGAGCCCTGGGATGAGTAGCCGTTCCAACAGCTTCCCCCTTCCCTCAAGGGAAGGGGGATCGAGGGG
>CAIYQO010000199.1 GCA_903928345.1 uncultured bacterium
GACGCTCTCGTCAAGGAGGTGCTCGACACCGAGTTCGCCTGACGAACCCCACCGCCCGCGGTCACCGGGAGGATAGCCCCGGACCGCGGGCGGTCAAATCAGGTGAGCAATACGTGGCGTGAAGCGTGAGCAGCTACACCGGTACCGCTGATCGATGAACTCCTCGCCAACGGTCAAAGCGCGTGGGATGTCATCCTCGACACTATCGGCGAACCACGCCGGCACCCCACCTGGCGCGATGCCGTGAAAGAAGCCACCTATTCACTCTGTTTCGGTTCGGCTCGTAAACATGTCTTTAACGAGTGTTTCGATGGGCCTGCCTTCATGACCGCTAACGAAATCAGAAACGAGGCGATGTTGGCAGCATTTCGCGCAGAAGCCGTCGAACGCTTCACCGCCGTGCCTGTAATTGCCCAACTACTCCATGTCCGTGGCTCCCTCATTTACAAAATGAATAGTCGCGAGATCGTGCTCCAGGATGCCTACAACAAACCGCTGATCCTTGGGGGAGAAACCGATGATCCGCGAACTCGCATGACGGCGCGAAGGGCGCTCGCGCAAGCCTGCCAATCATGGGAACAGCGCCTGATGGAACCAGTCCGTCAACTCGCACTGGATACTTACGGCACAGACAACCAGGTACTGTGCGTCCTATACCAGCATGATGGCGCCTCGCTCCGCGGCAAACGCACCGGCATCCGGTTCGCCAAGCAAATCGAGCGTCTTCAAGCAGAGGTTCGTGCTCATGCCCTGACCCTGGGCATCGACACCCACATAGAGGTGAAGGCTCCCGGGCGTTGCTATATTTCACCTAGCTCGCCTCCTGGATGATGCCACCCTCTAGGGTTATAGCTACAGGGATATATGATAGCTCCCCTCTTGCGCCCACCCCCCAAGATTTTGCTCGCTTCTACTATTGGGTCCGGCATTTGAGCACAAAACAACAATTAAACTGTGCCACGCTACCTAACTCGGTGCAGTAGCAAACGAAAACCGGATCCAAGCATCCCCCGCAATTCCCCACCTCCCTCCCCCTCGACTTTCACAACACAGATCCCACTCATCTAACAAGGAGACATACCAAATGACCAAGAACACCATCCCTGTGGGCACCCAATTCGGGCAGCTCACCGTCCTCGCGCGCCTCGACCGCAAAAGTGGCAGAAACTATTATTACCGATGCCGCTGTAGCTGTAAAAGCAATCGCGAGATCGAAGTACAGGGCACCCACCTATTGCACTCCGGCCAGAAGTCCTGCGGGTGCCTTCGCCTCACCCACACTCACAAAGCCGATCCATCACAACGTCGCCTCCGCACGGCATGGTACCATATGATCAACCGATGCTCTAAGCCGAATGATAAAGATTATCGCAACTACGGCGGGCGCGGTATCACCATCTGCGCCGAATGGCTTCACGACTTCAACGCCTTCAAGGATTGGGCACTCGCCAATGGTCACCAGGAAGGCCTGAGCCTTGACCGCATCGATAACGACGGCAACTACACGCCGGACAATTGCCGCTGGGCCACTAACGCACAGCAAAGCCGGAATACCCGGCGTGTTCGTCGTATTACGGCTTTCGGCGAAACGAAGACGCTCTCCGAATGGGCGGAAGACCCGCGCTGCCAGGTCTCCTACTCAATTCTGCATCAACGCATCACGACGCTCGGATGGGATTTCGAGGCCGCCCTGCTTATAGGCAAACATGAGCGGCCTCGATTGAAGGCAGCGTGATTATCCGCGGCCCCCGCCCCCTCGACGCGTTCTCTGGTTCTGAAGCATCCGTCCGACAGGACTCGCATGCTGATGCATCGCCGTAATGTCTACTCCGGCGAGATGCACATACCTCTGCGTCGTCGTCACTGAAGCATGCCCCAGTAGCATTTGAACGTGCATCGGATTCGCCCCGGCCCGCAAAAGCTCAGTCGCGCAGGTATGCCGGAACATGTGTGGATGGACGTGTGAGAGCCCCTGTGTGATGCATAGTTCCTTGAGCATGTGGCCGAGATAGTAGTCGTTCAGCACCCGCCCGCCTCGATCTGAAATCCAAAGTGCCGTCTGATACGCTGGTGCCTTCTTCGAGCGATGACCGAGATACCGTACAATCTGCGCACTCGTCGCCGGGCTGATTGGCACCTGTCGCTGCTTATCACCTTTACCGATGACCGTCAAAGTGCCGTGCGCGACATCGACATCCTCAAGCTGGAGATTCATCAGCTCCGACAGTCGCAATCCCGCATCCAGCAGGATGTAGAGCATCGTTTTGTCACGTAGACCTTTGAAATCGGACGGCAGTGCGGCGAGGATGGCTTTGAGTGTCTCTGCGCAGATTACCTCCGGTACGCGTATCGGTGCCTTGATCTTCTTCAGTCGTGCCGTTGGGTTCACCTCGAGCAGTTCCTCCTTGTACGCCCAGGTGAATGCCGCCCGCCAACTCGCCACCAGGTGATTGATCGTGGTCGGTGATAACAATCCCTTGCCCTGGTGTACGGCCAGCAGTTCGCGGAGTTGGTGCACGGTGACTCGCTCTGCGACCTTGTCACCGTGTTCCTTTTCCAGGTACTCCAGGTACTTTTTGTAAAAGGAGACGGTGTTCTCTGACAGTCGTTCAGCCCGGCATCGTGCCAGAAATAACACAGACATCTGATGTATCGTCATTCCTGCTTCAGATACATCAGGGGATCGGGAATCCCCGGGAAACGGGGATTTACGATCAGTAGCGTCATGGGATCGAGATTCTCTTGGCATGTTTGGTCGCGTAGCACCAAGGGATTGAGGTAAACGACGGCTGAGATAATGAGCTTGGCTGAGGGATTTGAGAAGGGAAAAGGGTGGTGGATCGTGCTGGATTCGAACCAGCGACCTTGGGATTAAGAGTCCCCTGCTCTACCAGCTGAGCTAACGATCCACGCGAGCGAAATTATAGCCAATGCCGGGCGTGGTGTCAAGCGGGTGGGAAGATTTTTTCCGGCACCCCTAACCCGTTTCGTCACCGCCGAACGTTTACTCGTGTAGCAGGCTAGGCACGCGCGTGATGGCGGGGTATAATAGACGTATCGCAGCAATGTCTCCCGTCGATTCTAATCGCGCCTTCCGTCGAAGTCCGGCTCCGCTGCGCGAGGCGCGTCAGAGCGTGCATGGCCATCCGCATCGTCATTTGCTTTCCATCAGGACCGGCCCTTGCCCTTCGTGCCGAAGCGGCGCACCTTGCGCTCGCGTTGGCGGCGTCGCAATACACGGTGACGGTGCTGGGCACGCCCGGGCCGTGGCATGACGCCTTCCGGCGCGCCGGGGTGGTGACGCACGAAGGCGAGCTGAACGGCGACACCCGCCGCACGACGCACCTGCTGCGCGAGGCGGCGCCCGACCTGGTGCATGCCTTCGGCGCGGACACCGCCCACCGCGTGCTCCCGGTGATCTCCCCGACCGTCACGACCTTCGTCACCCTCGGCCACGAATCGGTGGCACGGCTGAACCCCGCCGACCTGCGCACCGCGGCGGCCATCTTCGTGCCGTGCGAATACATGCGCGAGCAGGTGGGGTTGCGGTTGCCCGGCACCTCGGTGATTACCGGCGGCTACCTGCTCTCCTCCGACCGGAAATTTTCCCCGTTGCGCACGCAGCAACTGGCGCACGAGCTGGGGCTCGACCCGCAGGCTCCCACAATCCTTTTTGCCGACGTGCTGGCGGGGGACGAGGCGGACGTGGCGCTGGCGCTCATCGCCGCGGCGCCGATGCTCGCCCAGCATATCCCCGGCGCGCAGATCGTCATTGCCGGCGACGGAGCGCGCCGCGCCGACGTGCAGGTGCGCGCGAGCACCATGAACGAGCGCCTGGGCCGCCAGACGGTCAGCGTCCCAGGTCACCGCGAGGATATCCCGGGCTTGCTCTCGCTGGCGACGATGGCGGTGGGGAGCGGGCGCTTCGCGCAGGAGGCGGTGGCGGGCGGGGTGGCGCTGGTGGCTGCCGGGCCCGCCGGGCTCATCGGCGCATATACCCCCGACGCCATGGCGCAGGCGCAGCGCACCTGTTGCGGCCGCCACGGCGCGCTGCCCCCGGTGACGCCGCGCGCGTTGGCGTCGGAGTTGGTGGGGCTGCACGAATACCCGCAGTACCGCGACCGCTTCGTACACGAGGGCCGCACCTCGCTGTTGCTGCAGTCGGAGCGCATGATCCGCACCGCGCAGATCCGTATCTATTACGAGCGCCACCTGACGACGCCGCCGGAGGCGGAAACGGAGCAGGCACTCACCGCGATTCTCCCCGACGATCTGCGCGAGACGCTCTTCGCGTTGCCCGCATTGATGGCGCTGCGCGCGCAAAAGCCGTGGATCGCGCTGCAACTGGTGGTGGCGCCGGCCTACGAGGCGCTGCTGCAGGCGCTGGACCTGACCTCGCACATCATGCCCAAGCCCGCCGCGGCGAAGGACTGGCCCGGCTTCCTGCGTTCGTTGAGCACCCCGCGCCCCGACCTGTGCGTCTGCTTCGCGGGCGACGCGCCCTCCACCATGCTCGCCGCGGGCACGCGCGCCCCGCTGCGCGTGGGCTTGCACGACGTGCACACGGGGCTCATCTTCACCCATTCCGTGCATGCGTCCGGGGGCGCCACGCCGGCGCGCGCCTTCACGCTGCTGCACGAGCTGGGGGTGGAAGAGGTGCCCGTCACGCTGCCGACGCCGCTGATCCCGCCCGATTCGGAAGATCACCTGCGCCACCAGTTGTTGGCCGCCGGGGTGGGGGACCACGAGCCGATCATCCTGCTTGCCCCCGCGGCACCGCCGGCCTTCGCGTGGCCGGCGGAACACTGGGAAGTGCTCGCCGCGCTGCTGGCAGAGGATCGCCCCGAGGTGATCGCTGTGCTGGACGGCGGCGACCTGCACCTGCCCGACCGCGCGGTGCCGCTGGAAACTCCCGACGACCCGGCGGCGCTGTTGGCGTTGCTGACGCGCGCCGTGCTGGTGGTGGCGCCGGATACCGCGCTGCTGCACCTGGCCACCCTGACGAGCACGCCGACCGTGGCGCTGTACGGCCCCACCTCGCCGGAAGGCTGCGCGCTGCCCGGCGCCGCGGGGCTCTCGCTGTGCGCCAAGCCGGACTGCCACCCCTGCGATGCCCAGGCGTGTAAAGACCGGCACTGCCTGCGCGATCTGGCCCCCGCCGAGGTCTTCGGCGCCATCGCCATGGTGCAGGCGCACGACGACAACGCGTCGTATGAAATCGGCCACCATAACGCCGCGGTCTCGCATCACCTGGCTTTCCACGCCCATGTGCAGGACGCGCCGTGAGCAACCTCGTTCTCATCGGCATGCCCGGCGCGGGGAAGAGCACCGTCGGCGTGCTGCTGGCCAAAACCCTCAAGCGCCCCTTTCTCGACACCGACCTGCTCATCCAGACGGCGGAAGATCGCTATCTGCAGGAGGTCATCGCCACCGACGGGATCGAGGCCTTCCTCGACATCGAAGCCCGCGTGGTGCAGGGACTGACGGCGACGGACACCGTGATCGCCACCGGCGGCAGCGTGGTCTACCGCCCGGCGACGATGGCCCACCTGCGCGCGCACGGGACCACCGTCTACCTGGCCGTCTCCTGCGCCACGCTGGAGGCGCGCGTGCGCAACATCGCCACCCGCGGCATCGCCAAGCGCGCCGGGCAATCCCTTTGCGACCTCTACGCCGACCGCCACCCGCTTTACCTGCAATATGCCGACCTGGTGTATGACGCCGAAGGCGAAACGCCGGAGGATGTCGTCACCCACCTCGCCGCGCGCTTCCGCGCCGAAGCCTGACGTTTGCCTGCACCTCGCGTGGCGGGTATAATGAAGAGCGTATAGGAGTCAGGAGTCAGGAGTCTGGAGTCAGAAGGGGCCGTGAGAATTGCGAAATACTTCTGACTACTGACTCCTCGCTCCTGGATACTCGCCGTAATGATTTCTGCCATCGACGAGCAAAGGGCAACCGCGCTTCCCGTCACCGTCATCGCTCCCGCGGGGGGCGGGGTGGGGCTGCGCCTGTCCGAGCTGTGGGCGTACCGCGAGCTGCTTTACTACCTCACCCTGCGTGACGTGCAGATCCGCTACAAGCAGGCATTCCTCGGCGTGGCGTGGGCGCTGCTGCAGCCGGTGCTCACCATGCTCGTCTTCGCCTTCCTTTTCGGGCGGGTGGCGCACCTGGCGCCGGAAAACGGGCTACCCTACAACCTGTACATCCTCGCCGCGCTGTTGCCGTGGCAACTGTTTGCCGGGGCGCTGGCGCGCTCCAGCGGCAGTCTGGTGGGCAACGCCAACCTTATCACGAAGATCTACTTCCCGCGCCTCATCATCCCGCTGGCGGCGGTGGCGGCGGCGCTGGTGGACTTCCTGTGGTCGCTGCTGGTGCTCGCGGTGATGCTCCCCTGGTACGCGTGGCGTGGGGCGTTTCACCCGTCGGTCGGCTGGCCGCTGCTCATGTTGCCGCTCTTCGTGCTGCTCGCGTTGCTGGCGGCGCTGGCGGTGGGGCTGTGGCTATCCGCGCTCAACGTGCAGTTCCGCGACGTGCAATACGTGGTGCCGTTTCTGGTGCAGATCTGGCTCTTCGTTTCCCCGGTGGCCTATGCGCCGGGGCATATCACCTCCACGCTGGGGCGCACGCTCTTCTCCCTCAACCCGATGGTCGGGGTGATCCAGGGCTTCCGCTGGGCGCTGCTGGGCACCGCGCCACCCGACGCGAGCATGGCGATCTCCCTGGCCGTGATGCTCGTGCTGCTGGTCAGCGGGCTCTTTTACTTCCGGCGCATGGAGCGCCTGTTCGCCGACGTGGTATAACGATGTCGACCGCTATTTGCGTGGACAATCTGGGAAAACGCTATCGCCTGGGGACGCCGACGGGCGGCTACGGGTCGCTGCGCGAGTCGCTCACCAATGCGGTGACGGCACCCTTCCGCCGCGGCGCGTGCCCGGTGGCGGCGCCCTTTTGGGCACTGCGCGGGGTGAGCTTCGACGTGGCGCACGGCGAGGTGGTGGGGATCATCGGGCGCAACGGGGCGGGCAAAAGCACGCTGCTGAAGCTCCTATCGCGCATCACCGACCCCAGCGAGGGCCGCGCGGAGATTCACGGGCGCGTCGGCTCGCTGCTCGAAGTCGGCACCGGTTTCCACGCCGAACTGACCGGGCGGGAGAATATCTACCTCAACGGGGCGATCCTCGGTATGCGGCGGACGGAGATCGCACGGAAGTTCGACGAGATCGTGGCCTTTGCCGAGGTGGAGGCCTTCCTGGATACGCCGGTGAAGCGCTACTCCAGCGGTATGTATATGCGCCTTGCCTTTGCGGTGGCCGCGCACCTGGAGCCGGACATCCTGGTCGTCGACGAGGTGTTGGCCGTGGGCGACGCTGCCTTCCAGCAGAAATGCCTGGGCAAGATGGGCGCGGTGGCGGAGCAGGGGCGCACAATCCTCTTCGTCAGCCATAACATGGGGGCGATCCGCAGCCTGTGCGGGCGCACGCTGCTCCTGTCCCATGGGCAGGTAGAGAAGCTCGGGCCGACCCACGACGTGGTGAGCCACTACATCGACACGCTGGACGCGCGCACGGCGGAGATTCTGCAGGAAAACGCCGCCCGTGCCGACGCCCCGGCGACCATCACCGGCTTCACGGTGTGCACCACCGACGGCCGGCCGGCGCTGGAGGTGCAGGCGGGCGACGGGATGATGGTGGAGTACCGCATTCTTTGCCGCCGGCCGGTCGGCGACGTCAGCGTGCAATTCACCCTGTGCGATCAGGACGGGTACCCGCTGGCCCACTGCAACAACGTGATGGGCGGGCAGACGATCGATCTGACGCCGGGCGAGCACACCATTCGCTGCACGGTGCCGGAGCTGCCCTTCCGCACGGGGTTGTACTTCCTCAACATCGCGCTCTTCAAGGCACAGGAGCAGCTCAGCCACGTGCGACAGGCGGTGTCGCTGGGTATCGTCAACGCTGCCGTCCACCGGCATTACGCTATGCCGGCCAACGCGCCCACCGTGGTGCTGCGTCAGACATGGGCGGTGGACGCCGCGTGGGATGCACCATGCGCATAGGCATTCTCGGCTGGTACGGGCACGCCAACGCGGGGGACGAACGCATCCTCGCCGCCCTGCGCCGTATCTTCGCCGGGCACGCGCTGGAGGTCGTCGGGGAACTGCACCTGACCGATGCGTCGCTGGCCGCGCTGAACCGCTGCGACTTCGTGCTCTTCGGCGGCGGCGGGTTGCTGCTGCGTGGCAACGGCGTCTACGCGCCCGGCTTCGCGCGGATCACCGCGCCGCTGGGGGTGATCGGCATCAGCGTGGAGGCGGTGCACGCGGACAACCAGGCGCTCATCGACGTGCTGCGCGCGAAGGCCGCCTTCATCCACGTGCGTGACGCGGAAAGCGCCCGCGTCTTTGCCGGCGTGCCGCGCCTGCTCTCCGGCGTCGATCTGACCTTTTACGACCCCTACGACGTGGTGCCGCCCACGGCGGAGCCCGTAGCCGGGGTGAACCTGCGCCCCTGGCGCTACTGGCGCGCGGAGCACGGGGGCGCGATGGACCATTTCCTGCGGCGAGTGGATACCCGCCTGCCCGCGTTGCGCCGGGCGTATCCCTTTCCGAAATGGGTGCCGGAGCGCGTCATCGACGCCTTGCGCGCCCAGGCGTTGACGCGGCGCCCGCTGCCGTTCTACGAAGAGCCGGGCGAGGCGACGGACGCCGACGCGCTGGCCCCCTTTTTCCCCGACGTGCCTCCCTTCGACGCGACGGACATGGACCGCTGCCGCCTCGTGGTGGGGATGCGCCTGCACGCGCTCATCTTCGCGTGTCAGAAGGGGATCCCCTTCGTGTCGCTGACCTATCAGCCGAAAAACGCCGTCTTCTGTACCGCCGCCGGGGTGCCGGAACTCTCCACCGACTTATTCCACCCGGCAGCCTTCACCGCGGCGTTGACGCGGGTGCAGGCGGACTACGCCGCCGTCCGCGCGCGACTGCTGGCCTACCGCGGCCACGCTGTCGCGCAGATGCGCGCCGATGCCGGCTTGCTGCGTCGCTGGATGGGGTGCGACCGATGAACGACGCGCCGCTGGTGAGCATCGTACTGCCCACGTACAACGGGGCCCGCTACCTGCGAGCGGCGCTGGAGAGCTGCCTGGCGCAGACCCACGCCGCGCTGGAGCTGATCGTGGTGGACGACGCCTCTACCGACGACACGCCGGCCATCGTGCGGAGCATCACCGACCCGCGCGTGCGCTACCTGCGCCACGCGACGAACCGCAAGCTGCCCGGCGCGCTGAACACCGGCTTCGCCGCCGCGCGGGGCGCCTACTTCACCTGGACCTCCGACGACAACCTCTACACGCCGGATGCCATCGCCACCCTCCTCGCCGCGTTGCAGGAGACCCCGGCGGCACTGGCCTACGCCGACTACCTGCTTATCGACGACGCGGGCACGGAGGGGGCGCGGGTGACCTTCCCTGACGCCTTCGACCCCGCCGACGGGCGCACCATCGGCGCGTGCTTCCTCTACACGCGCGCATTGGCGGAGCGGGTGGGGGGCTACGACGAGGCGTGCTTCCTGGCGGAGGATTTCGACTACTGGATTCGCGCGTGGCGGGTGACACCCTTTCGGCACGTGCCGCGGGTGCTCTACCGCTACCGCTTGCACGGCGGGTCGCTAACGGCGACGCATGGGAAGAGTTTTCTGGCGAGTGCCATGTCGGTGCTGGTGCAGGTGAAGCATGACGTGTTGACCGCGGCGCAGGCGGCGGAGATGCTGCTGCGTCACGCGGCGGTGCTGCACGGCAAACCGCCGCTGCTCACTCGTGCCGTCTTTCGCGTGGCGCGCCTGTTCACCGGGGAGAATCCCTACGACCGCTGGAATGCCCTCGCGCACCGGCGCTTCCTGCGCGAGGCGGAGACGGTCTTCACCGCCTTCCGCGCCGGGGAGCTGCCCATCGATGCCGCCGGCGAACGCCTGGCGGCGCTGGTGCAGGATACAGGGCGCGTGCACCGGTGGTAGGTGGGGTTACACGGCGCATTCGAACTGCGGGGTGTCACCGAGCAGTTCGTGCTGGCGCCGGCAGAGTTCGGCCAGGGTGATTTGCGTGAAGTAGTCGGTGAGCAGCGTGTTGGCCCCGTCCATCACCTGTTTCAGCGCGCAGGAGCAGGGGGCGATGTTGCAGTTGGCGATCGATTTGCATTCTACCAGCTCGAAGGGGCCTTCCAGCGCGGTGAGTACGTCCGCGAGCGTAATCTCTTCCGGGCTGCGGGCGAGTTGATACCCGCCGTTGACGCCGCGCGTGGCGGAGAGGAGCCCGGATTTTCGCAGCGGCACCATGAGCTGCTCCAGGTAGGTCGTGGGGAGTTGCTGCCGTTGCGCCACGTCACGCAGCAGGGTGGGGCCGTTCTGATAATCACACGCCAGCACGAGCAGCGCGCGCAAACCATACGTTGACCGCGTCGAAAACTTCATCGTCGCTCTCCTTCGCCCACATCCAAGCACAAATCTTGTCTACTGATAATATTACTCGTGTGATTTCCAGTCCGTCAATACGAAGGGCGGAAATATTGTGACTTTTTTCTCGGTTTATCGATACTATGTCCATAGCTATGATGTCTTTTACCGTTTTACATATTATACGATCTTATCAATGCGTGTATCACCCGGCTGTTTTCCGGCTAACGTACTGAATACACAGTAACTGACAAACTTTATCGGATTAGTTGACAGGTGGGGGCGCGCATGGTATCTTTCGGCACGACGGTGCCCGCGTACCGGTGTACGCCCGTGCTCACGCTGTATTTGCGGGGTGCAGAGCGGTCCGTCTTTTCGTAAAGGGCGCTAAGCTGGTATAGTATAGCGCAAGCGGTAACTCGCGAACGCAGTGTATGCGGTACCCCGGCGACGGGGAACGGCTCGTGTACCTGTCCCGGTGTGCGTCGGGACAGGTACACGTTACTCTAACCCGGGCGAAAGGTGCTTCAAGCATGGCAGTGCGAACGACAGCGGAACCGGCAACGGCGGCGCGGGACTACCGCGGAGTCGCCTTCCCCTGGGGGCAGGTGCTCGCGCTTTACAACGCGATCACCTTCCTCATGCTCGGGATCGACATGGCGCTGTTGCACCTGGGCTTTCGCCATTTCCACTTCGTAGCCGTGGCGCCCATCGCGTATTGCGCACTGGCGGCCATCGTCTCTCTCATCACCGCCTTCTCCGCGCCGATGCGCCGCTACGCCTGGGTGCTGGGGGCACTGGCGCTTATTGTCGGCTCCATCGGCACGGTGATCCACCTGGAGATCGCCTTCCAGAGCCTGCCCGACTTTTCGCTGATGCAGATCCTCGACCACCTGGTCTTCGACCCGCGTCCGCCGCTGGCCCCCGCCGCGCTGGCCGGCACCGGGTTGTTGCTCATCCTGGTTTCCGTCGGCGAATACTGGCCGATCTCGTGGGTGATCGACATCGCCCGGCGTATCCCGGTCATCCGCGACTGGTTCGCCGCGAGAACGGAGTAGCAACGCGATGCGAAGCCGACTCCCGTTGCTCTTGTTGCTCATCGCCCTCGCCGCCGTGCTGGCGGTGCTTGGCGTCCGCGTCGCGCGGGCGGACGACGCGCCAACGATGATCGAACACAAGGATATCGACACTTGCCTTGGTTGTCATAACGACAAGGTCAACGTCGACCATTGGAAAAACTCCGCGCACGGCAAGCTGGTCTGTCAGGACTGCCACAAAGGCATCGACCGCGTGCCGCACCCGGAAAACGCCCCCGGCAAGCACCCGCAGTGCGTGTCGTGCCACGCCGACAAGGGCGCGGCCCTCGGGCATAGCGTGCACGCCGCGGCGAAGGATGCGTCGGGAAAACCGATCTCCTGCCAAACCTGCCACGGCGGGAACCCGCACGAGGTGCATAATCCGAAGACGCTGCCCCCCGCGCAGCAAGAAGCCGCCTGCCGCAATTGCCACGCGGATAAGGTTGCCGCGCTGCGCGGCTCCGTGCACGCCGGCGTCAAGGGTTGCCTGGCCTGCCACGGCGGCAACGCCCACGGCATCACCACGCCGCCCAAAGCCGGCCCGGCGCTGAACGCTTTCTGCGAGCGCTGCCACGCGGCGGATATCCAGAAGATGCTCAACGGCGCCCACGGGCAGGCGCTGAAACGGACGGACAAACCGCTCTCCTGCCTCGCCTGCCATGGGGGGCAGAACGCCCATGCCATCACCCCGCCCCCCGCGTTGACCGGGGCGGCCAAGGAGGCGATGTGCGAAAAGTGCCATGCCGATAAGGCGCAGGCGCTGCAGAGCAGCGTGCACGGCAACGTGAATATGCAGGCGGGCACGCGCCCGAACTGCCTGTATTGCCACGGCGCGCAGTTCCACAGCGTGGCCGCCGCGACCACCTTGACCCCGGCGCAACAGGACGCCCCCTGCCGCAGTTGCCACACCGACAAGGTGAAGGAGCTGGCGCAGAGCGTGCACGGCACCGCGGGCACCAGTTGCCTGGCCTGCCACGGCGGGAATCCGCACAAGATCAAGGCGCCGGAAACGCTACCGACGGCGGAGAAGATCGCCGGCTGCGCGGCCTGCCATGCCGACAAGGTGAAGCAATACCTGGGCAGCGTGCACGGCAAGGCGGACAAGCAACCCGGCGACCACCCCACTTGCTTCACCTGCCACGGCGAGAACCCGCATACGATCGCCAAATCGCCCGCGCCCACGCCGCAGCAGAAGGTGACCCTGTGCGCTCGCTGCCACGCCAACGGGGCGTTGATGGCGCGCTACGGGCGCACCGACGCCGTGGACGCCTACAGTAAAACCTACCACGGGCGCGCGATCATGCAGTTCCACCACACCAAGGAAGCCACCTGCGTGGATTGCCACGGCATCCACGGCGTGATGAACCCGGACGATCCTACCGCGCCGACGAATATGCATCACGCGGCGGAGATTTGCGGCAAGTGCCACAAGGACAAACGCATGGACTTCGCGTATTCCTACGCCAGCCACCTGCGCGTGAACCTGGAAAAGTCCTCCATCACACCGCTGACGAATCTGTACCTTCGGTTGCTCAGTCTGAACCCCGCGCTGTATCCGCCGGCACTGCTGTTGCTCGGGTTGCTGCATTACCGCGTACGGCGGCGCCGCCGCACAGCGGCTAATGGCGTGCGCGTCATCTTCTGGGCGCTCAATCTGTTCTCGCTCTTCGCGGCGGTGATCACCGGCGCCTCGATCTGGTTCATGAATTTGAAACTGCCGGAGATCGGCAATCCGGATGTCCCGGCGAAGATGTTCTGGCCGATGGTCTTCCTGGCCGTGACTGCATCGCTCGGACTTATCCTTTCGCATTTTATCGTGCCTGAGGAGAAATAGCCTGACCACCTGCCCGACCGTTTCGGGGGAGCGGGCGGGCAGGCGTGCAGGCAAAGCGTGAATTGATACCTTCCCCGTGTAAAATGTGTGCGCCGTGGGAAGAATAGGGTTACCTCCCGACGGATACCAGTGTTGCCGCCAACTCGGCGGCGGTGCGGACCCAGTAAGGAACGTCACGTGATCGGTATTTCAAAGCTCTATTGCGGTACGGTGGAAGCCTCCGACCCGCTGCGTTATGGGCGCAACTCGCGCGAGTTGCCCTCGCATCTGCTGCAGTTTTCGCAGGACAAGCGCCCCGTGGTGGTGTGGAACGTGGGCCGCCGCTGCAACCTGCACTGTGTGCACTGCTACTCGCACTCGAACGATGTCGCCTACGAGAACGAACTCACGCGCGACGAAGCCGTGCACATGATCGACGACCTGGCCGCCTTCGGCGCGCCGGTGTTGCTCTTTTCCGGCGGCGAGCCGTTGATGCGCCCGGACATCCTGGATCTGATCCACTACGCGCGCAGCAAAGGCTTGCGCGCCGTGCTCTCCACTAACGGCACGCTGATTACGCCGGAGATGGCCACCGAGCTGAAGCAGTGCGGCCTGAGCTACGTGGGCGTGAGCCTGGACGGGCTGGAAGAGACGAACGACCGGTTCCGCGGTGTGAAGGGTGCGTACCGCCTGGCCCTCGAAGGCATGCGCAACTGCCGCGCCGCCGGGATCAAGGTCGGCCTGCGCTTCACCATGAATCGCCGCAATGCCATGGATATCGGCGGCATCTTCGACCTGCTCATCGCGGAGGACGTGCCCCGCGTCTGCTTCTACCACCTCGTCTACGCGGGGCGCGGCAGCAAGCTGATGGAAGAGGACCTGGACCACACGGAGACGCGCGCGGCGGTGGACCTGATTATGAACCGCACCAAGCAGGCGCACGACGCGGGCATCCCGCTGGAAGTCCTCACCGTGGACAACCACTGCGACGGACCGTATCTCTACCTGCGCCTGCTTAAAGAAGACCCGACGCGCGCGGCGGACGTGCTCTCGCTGCTCGAAATGAACGGCGGCAACAGCAGCGGCATCGGCATCGGCTGCATTAGCTGGGACGGCGCGGTGCACGCGGATCAGTTCTGGCGCCACCACACCTTCGGCAACGTGCGCGAGCGGCCCTTCAGCGACATCTGGATGGATCGGACGGACCCGCTCATGGACCGCCTGAAGGAGCGCAAACCGCACCTTACCGGTCGCTGTGCACAGTGCCGTTTCCTGGGCATCTGCAACGGCAACTTCCGCGTCCGCGCCGAGGCCGCCTTGAACGATCTGTGGGCCCCTGACCCGGCCTGCTACCTGACCGACGAAGAGATCGGCATCTGACCTACCCCCCGACCCCCTCCCTCGAGGGAAGGGGAGTGGCAGTCAGATACACGAAACGCCTACCCGCTTCTCCTCCTCCCGCAAGGGAGGGGGCCGGGGGGGAGGTCGAGGGTGACCATGGATACATCACTACGCCTGGTTTTTTGGGAACTCACCGCGCGCTGCAACTTGAAGTGCGTGCACTGCCGCGCCGAGGCGCAGGAGGATTTCGTCGCCGGGGAGCTGTCCACGGAAGAAATCTACCGCGTCACGGACGACATCCGCGCGGCGGGCGACCCGATCCTCATCCTTACCGGCGGGGAGCCGCTGGCGCGTCCGGACTTCTTCGACATCGCCGCGTATTGCACCGCGCGCTTCACCCGCGTGGCGATGGCAACGAACGGTACGCTGGTGGACGCCGCGCTGGCCCAACGTATCGCCGCCACCGGCATCCAGCGCGTGAGCATCAGCCTGGACGGCGCCACCGCCGCCACCCACGACGCCTTCCGCGGGCAGGTGGGCAGCTTTGACGCCGCGCTGCGCGGGTTCGACGCCCTGCGTGACGCCGGCGTCTCGGTGCAGGTGAACGTAACAGTGACCCGCCACAACGAGCACGAGGTGGAGGATCTCCTCACCCTCGTGCGCGCGCGCGGCGCCGACGCCTTCCATGTCTTCATGCTGGTGCCGGTGGGTTGCGGCGCGGAGATCACCGACGATCAGCGCCTCTCCCCGCAACGCACTGAAGAGATTCTCACCTGGCTCTTCCAGCAGCAACTCGCGCTGAGCGGGCAGGTGCAGATCAAGGCCACCTGCGCGCCGATGTACTTCCGCATCATGCGCGAAGTCTCGCGGCAGCAGGGCATCCCGCTGCCCACCGGCGGGCATGGCATGCACGCCGTCACGCGCGGTTGCCTGGCGGGCACCAACGTCTGCTTCGTGTCGCGCACCGGCGACGTGCAGCCCTGCGGCTACCTGCCCGTGGTGGCCGGCAACGTGCGCCGGGAGCCCTTTGCGGACATCTGGGCGCATGCGGGGGTGTTCACCGACCTGCGCGACACCGAACGCCTCACCGGCAAGTGTGGCGCCTGCGGCTACCGCAAGGTGTGCGAGGGTTGCCGGGCGCGCGCGTATGCCCTTACCGGCGACTATCTGGCGGAAGAGCCCGATTGCCCCTACGTGCCGCCGCGCTTCGACCCTACGGAGGCGCCGGCGTGACAGCATTGTCGCCCCTCGAACGCGCCATCCTCGACCTGATCCAGCAGGATTTCCCGCTGGAGGCTGATCCGTATGCCGTCATCGGCGCGCGGGTGGGGGCGTCGCGTGAAGAGGCCCACGCCGCGGTGGGGCGCCTGCGCGCCGCCGGGGTGATCCGGCGCATCGGCGGCTCCTACGTGCCGCGCAAGCTGGGCTATCACAGCGTACTGGCGGCGGCGCGGGTGCATCCCGACGTGCTGCCCGCCGTCGCGGCGCGGCTGACGGAGATTCCCGAGGTCACCCACAACTACGAGCGTGAGGACGCCTATAACCTGTGGTTCACGGTGATCGCGGAGACGGACGCGCGCCTGGAGGCGATCCTCGCCGTGGTGCGCGGCTGCGCGGGGGTGGAGGCGGTCTACGCGCTGCCTGCCACGCGCACCTTCAAGTTGAAGGTCGATTTCCGCTTCACCCAGGAGGACGCCGATGTTGAGTGACCTCGACCGCCGCATCATCGCGCGCACCTGTGAAGACCTTGGCGACGCCCTCGACCCGTATGCCGCGCTCGCCGATGAGCTGGGCGTGCCGGTGGAGACGCTCCTCGACCGCCTGCGCTACTTCCGCGAACAGGGTATGCTGCGCCGCTTCGGCGCCGTGCTGCGCCACCAGCAGGCGGGATTCACCGCCAACGGGATGTCCGTATGGGCCGTCGCGGAAGAGGAGATCGACCGCATCGGCACCCAGATGGCCGGCGTACCGGAAATCAGCCATTGCTACCAGCGCCCCGCCCTTCCCGGCTGGCCCTACACCCTCTACGGCATGATCCACGGCCACTCGCGCGACGAGTGCGTGGCCATCGCCGCCCGCGTCAGTGCCGAAATCGGCATTACCGACTACCGTATCCTCTTCTCCGTGCGCGAATTCAAAAAGACGAGCATGGTGTATGGGAACGCGGGGAACTGAAGCACGAATCACACATCGCGCCCGCGGAGGGGAAACGATCCCGTTTCACACTCCCGCGGGCGTTTTGGCGTCGTCCGCTTTGGGGGCGGGCTTGGCGAGGTGGAGGAGCATCTGCAACGTACCGAGCAGGATGCGCAGGTTGAAGCCGAGTGAGGCGTTCTTGATGTAGTACAGGTCGTAGCGCAGCTTCGTCGCCACGTCGTCGAGCGTTGCGTCGCCACCTTGGTGCAGTTGCGCCCACCCGGCGATGCCTGGCGGGGCGAGCAGGCGCGCGCCATAGAAGGGGATCTCGCCTTCCAGGCGCGCTACGATGGCGGGCAGTTCGGGCCGCGGGCCGACCAGGCTCATTTCTCCCCACAACACGTTCCAGAATTGCGGTAACTCGTCTACGCCGGTGGCGCGCAGCAGGCGGCCGATGGGGGTGGCGCGCGGGTCGTGGTCGCCCGCCCAGCGCGGGCCGTCCGCCTCGGCATCCACCCGCATGGTGCGCAGCTTGAGCAGCGTGAAGGGTTCTCCGTAGCGCCCGATGCGCGGCTGCCGGAAGAGCACCGGCCCACGCGAGGTCAGCTTGACCGCCAGCGCCGCCAGCCCGAGGAGTACCAGCGTGAGCGGCGCGGTGCCGATCACCACCAGCGTGTCGAAGAGGCGCACCACCACCTCGCGCATGGGGGAGGGGACGCGCAGCGGCAGCGGCAGCACCCAACCCTCCGCGGTGTAGAGCATCGCCGCCTTCCCCTGGTAGCGCTCGTAGAATTCGCATACGTCCATGATCTCCATCTGCGCGGAGAGGGGCAGCAGGGCGGTGAAGTCCGACTCGCGCAGGTGCAGATCGGTGACGATGAGCTGCAGCGGGTAGTCGGCGCGGAGCGCGGGCAGCGGGGCGGTTAAGTCCTCCAGCGGCGTGTCGACGAGGATGTTCGGCTGTGCGGCCAGCTCCGCCAGCAGCGGCGCGTAGACCGCCGGCAGCCGGCAGGGGATGATGTGCAAGGCGGGGCGCGTGAGGAACTGCGCCAGGATGAGCCGCGTGACGGTGCCCAGCACGAGGAGCGCCAGAGCGGAGTGCAGCCCGCCCTTCATGTACCAGTCATGCCCGCCGCCCGCCCAGAAGATGTCCACCGCCACGGCAAACCCGACGGCCATGACCATGGAGATCAGGATGCGGTAGCGTGGGTGCAGGTAGAGGGGATTCTGCCCGCCCACGGTGACGATACCCAGGTACCAGGCCACCAGCGTGACGATCCCCTGCGTCTTCTGCAGCGTGATGGGGAAGAACTTCATCACGACGACGACCCACAGCACCGCCACGGCGAAATCCGCCGCGCGCAGCCAGATGTCGATGTTGCGGGTCTGTCGCATGGGCACCCTTCGGGTGAGTTGCATGTTGAAAGTTGATAGTTGAAAGAAGTGTTCCCCGAATCACCGACCTTTCAACTTGTAACCTGCAACTTTCAAACTCGAACGCTTCCTAGTGTGCGGGAGATGCCGGATTTCTGTCAAGCGTGGGGTGGTGGTGGCGGGGCTCTCGCCCTCTTCCAGACAACAAGTGTGATGCGGTGCCAGTGCCGGTAGGACAATGACTTGCAGTCTGGA
>CAIYQO010000200.1 GCA_903928345.1 uncultured bacterium
AAGCGCTCCTGGAGACCCGTACACCAGCGTCCAAGGTGATCAGGGACCTCATCGGCCTGAGCTGGTTCTCGGAAGGAAACCCGGCACGGCCGGTCTTTGCGGCAGCTTGAAATGGGGGTTGTTGCCGGGGAACCATAGATGAGTTCCCACAACGACAGTTGCGGGTATTTCAGGCGTTCATCTGTGCTATTCGAACCGGCCATGTCGAGAGTCTCCTCGGGTGAACCTCAGGGCGCGCGATTAGGGACGGCCTATGTAACGGCGGACGCGTGCTTTGCGCAGGACGGCGCCGTGCGCCAGAAAGCCGATACTCCGTACCGAGTGGATGTGCGCGATGCGCGGGTCATCGTCCTGCACCCACACCAGATCGGCGTCCGTCTCACAGTCGTGCAGGGTGGGATCATATAGATCAAACTCCTTCACCGGGGCAATCACCTGTACCTGCTGCCCTTGTAAGCGCACATGCACCAACCGCTGATAATCGTATAAGTCGTACAGTATTTGCGGGTCGTCGCTGTTGTCGCATAAAAACAGGCCGATCGCGCCGGGCGCGGTGTAGACGTAGCGCTCCAGTGCCTCTAAGCCGGAAGCATCCATGGCGGTCGCGTCGGCGAAGACCTGCGCACCCAACGCCAGCAACTGGTCGGCGAAGGTGAACAAGCCGGCGTGCCGGGGATGGTGTTGCAGCCACGGCATCGCCTCGCGGATGCGTGCCGACAGCACCTCCGGATCATCGCGCACCAACCGTTGACGCAACGCGACGCATTCTGCTTCCCACGCCTGGCATGCGGAAGTGTGGGCGGAAAGCGCCTCCTCCAACCGGTGTTTGGCACCCGCCTCCGCCGTGACTGCGTGCTCTTTCTCCTCGCGTAATCGCGTCAGATCACGCCCCGCCGTCTCCAACGCCGCGGTCGCCTGGGTCAATCGCGCATCCAAGCCGTTGCGTTCCTCTGTGACGGCATCGCGTTCCGCGCACAATGTCGCGTTTGCCGCGACCCATTTCTCGCAGGTGGAGGTATGGGTGGCAATGGCCTCCGCCAACCGGTGTTGGATATCTGCCTTCGCGGTGACCACTTGCGCCATATCCGCGCGTAATTGCACCAGGTCGCGCCGCGCCGCCGCCAGTTCCTCGGCCGCTTGGGTCACTTGCGCGCCTACGGAGCCGGGTGCCGGCGTAGGTGCATCGTGCTCGTCGGTGCGTGTCGCCGGCACCGGCGGCTGCGGTTCAAGCTCCTGAGCGAGCCCTTCCGGATCATCCACTCCGCTGGCGCGTGGGCTGTCATTACCTGCCGGACTGGCCGGTGCGCAAGTCACCGTGAACTCGCCCGCGAAAACCGGTGGCGCCGCGCGAGGCGGATCCACTTGCGGTGTTGCAGGGGGTGAACCAGGTCCTGTTATCAGGACTTTCCCCGCATGTTCGGACTCGGTAGCCATCGCCGCATCGAAATTCTGATAGAAGTGCGCGATCATCTCAAGGACTTGCTGTTCGAGGACTACCTTGTCTACCCGATCACTATTAACAGACTTGCATTGCTGTTTGAGTTCGCGACACGTTTTCTCGATCAGAGCATAAATACTCTGGATACGCGAATCATCAGTATCGGGCTTTCTTGGTGTATACTCTCCGCTCCCGGCTTTCCGCTCCAGACGCTCGCTTTCCCAGAGTTGTCCCAGGGTCACATCGGCAGTTTTCCACGCGCCTGATTCCCGCATACGGCGTTGAAAATCGGTATTGATCTTGCGAAGTGCGTCATCGGTGAGCATCGACTACCATCATCCTGGCCGTGAAAATCGTGCGGACGGCCACTCGACCTGTGCTTTCTTTGTTATTCGATAGAAGCGTACGCTATCCTCTTCGCCGACTGCCTGGTTTGCAGATCAGTGCTCTTTCACCTACTGCTCCCAGAAATAGCAGGTTATGCGTCCGGTTTCGTCATACACCACACGCACGCGGCGGGTCGTACCCATCGCCACGGTTTCCAACCAGCCAAAGCGAGACGGTAGATATCAGCATACTCACGATTCGCCGCCCGGGACTGCCCCAATCCGTCGGTAATCTTATAACCAACGGCTGCACCGATGGGTGCTCCCCGCCACCCGATCATTAACCCCAATATTATAGCGCCTGCAACCATACCTCCACAGCGGTAATTCTTATCCTCCTATTGGGCATACGCGGCGATGACACCTGTTAACCAGTCGTATTCACTGATGGCTGCTTTGAACTGACCAGCGGCCGCTAATGCATCTGCTTTATATAACTTGGCTTCCAAGTCCGCTATTGGTGGCAATGGGATTCCCATCTCCGGCTTCCTTCCTCATGCAATGACAGTATACATCGCTTTCGAGGACAGTTTATGTCCCCGAACGTGGTGATATTTCATTCACGCCGGCACTAATACTCCCACGTATCATGACCCAACGGCTCACCATTCAGCACCTCACGGATTGGCCGCCACTGGGGCAGCAGCTTGTCCATGTAGGCGATGAAGCGGTCGTTGTGGTGGCGTTCGAGTAGGTGCACCATCTCGTGCACCACGATGTATTCGAGGCACGGCACTGGTTTTTTGATCAATTCCAGGTTGAGCCAGAGACGGTGGGCATCGGCGTTGCAGGTGCCCCACTTCGTTTTCATCGATTTGACGCCCCATGCGGCGACCTGGATGCCGATGACCGGTTCCCACCAGGCGATGAGGGGTCCGATTAGCGCTTTGAGCTGCTGGCGGTACCAGGCATGGAAGACACGTTTCCGCTGGGCGGTGTCGCTTCCCTCGCGCACGAAGAGATCGATGGTACGGGTATTGCGGATCTGCACGCGGGCGGGGCCATCCTGATACACCACATTCAACCGGTATCGGCGTCCTAGGAAATAGTGGCTCTCCCCGGTGACGAATTCACGCGCGGATTGCCGCTCCTGGGCGCGGAACTTACTCTGTTGCCGTTTGATCCAGGCCAGCTTGGTAATCACCGCCATGCGCACGGCTTCATCATCGACGCGTAGCGGGGCCGCCACCCGCACATGTCCATCGGGAGGGTAGACGCCCAGGTGCAGGTTCTTGATCGCTTTCCGCACGACCTGCACCGATATGCCGCTCACGGGTATCTGGTACGTGTCAATACTCCTCTTGATTCGTCGCCAACACGAGCAATTGGTCGAGATGCGTCTCGTCCACCAGGTCGGCCTGTGCGTGGTAGGTCGGCGGTGTCTCAACCACACGGTCGGCCAGTTGGGTGATCGTATCGGCGTTGGCTGCATCCCCGCGCGCTTCGAGCACGGCCTTGATCGCCAGTTTCACCTTTTTGATTTTGATGGCGTTACTGCGCCAGTCATCCTGTCGGCTGGCTCGGATGGCCGTATCCACCGCCAGCGCCAACGCTTCATCTCGGCCCAGGTTATCAAAGAGCGCGCGCTTCGCTGGAGTGTCCAGAGTTTTCGGGTACCCACCACCGAAGGTGGGATTCTTCACCTGGCATGTGAGCGCCACGATCTGTTTCAGATATTCCTGGTATTCCAGCGCCTCCTGGCGCCGCTGCGCGATTAACGCATCCAGCAATTCCGACATCCGCTCGTAGTACTTCGGGTTGATGGGGTGCTCGTCGATGATCAGCTTGCGGACATTGTTTTCAATCGTCTCCGCCACGGCTTGCTGATTCTTCCGCATACGCTCCGGTAACGCCTCCAGCGCGTCGGCGCCGCGTTCCACGATGAGTTGGATCAGCGACAGGTCGTCGAAGGCGGACACCTTCTCGCTCTCCTCGGCACGGATGTAGGTGTCGATGAGGTGGCGCATGGCGGGCTCGTAGAGCTTTAAGTCGATGGCATCGCCGCTGTGCAGCTTCACCTGCTCGCGCAGATTCTCGTAGAAGGTCACCTCGTCCTTGATTTTGGCTGCTTGGGCAGGCGTATACCCCGCTTCCGTCATCTCGTTGGCGAGGTTGGCATACGCACGCACCAAGGCAGCGGTCAGCTTATAGAGCGCCAGGCGTCGAGGTTCATTGGCCTTGAGCTGTTCCGCGTCACTCTGATCAACCGAGGAGAAATACCGGTAGTAGGCATGATCGTCGCGGGGCGCTTCGACCGGTTCGCACAGCGCACGGACGGATTCCAGCGCCTCTTCCAGGTGTTCGCGTGCCTTCCCCAGGCGATCTTCCAGCAGCCCCGCCACATCCTCTTTATCATAGCCATCCAGCGCGCCAGACGTATAATCCTGCACGGCGCCTTCCAGGCTTTTGAACAGGTCCTTGTAATCGATGATGAAGCCGTACTCTTTATCGTCGCCGTCCAGACGGTTGACGCGGCAGATGGCCTGGAACAGGCCGTGGTCGCGCATCTGCTTATCGATATACAGGTAGGTGGCGGGGGGCGCGTCGAAACCGGTGAGCAGTTTGTCCACCACGATGAGTAGCTTCATCTGCCCCGGTTCATCGATGAACTTCTTCTTCACCGCCTTCTCGAATTCGTCGACCCGGTTCACTGCCTTCTCAGGTGCCTCGTGGAACCACTCCGCGAGCATCTGCTGGTAGATCCCGTACTGGCGCAGCTTCTCCGTCAGCCCTTCGCCCGTTTCCTCCCCCTTGATGTCGGCAGGCGAGGGACGGTAGGAGGTGACGATGGCGCATTTGCCTTTCAGGTCGGTCTTCTCGAACAACTCGTAGAACTTGCAGGCCTGGTAAATGCTGCCCGACACCAGCATGGCGTTACCGCGTCCGCTCTGCAACCGGTCGCGCGTCGCCATATCCATCAGGATGTCCGCGACGATCTTCTCCAGCCGATCCTGGCAACTCAATACCGCTTGCATCGTGCCCCAGCGCCGTTTCAGTTGTGCGCGGGCGAGATCGGTCAACCCCTTGGTTTTCACCTCGAACCACTGGTCGATTTTCGCCTGCGAGGTGATGCTCTGGTCGATGTCCCGCGCTTCGTAGCGCAGGTCCAGCACCACGCCATCGCGCACGGCTTCATCGAACTTGTATGTGTGGATATAGCGCCCGAAGATCTCGATGCTCTTCTGCTTATCCGCCTTCAACAGCGGCGTACCGGTGAAACCGATGAACACGGCGCTGGGCAATATGGCCTTCATCGCCTTGTGCAGATCACCGGACTGTGTGCGGTGGCACTCGTCGACAAACACGAATAGGTTACCCTTGGCGGTAAAGTCGGGGGGGAGGGCGCGGCGGAGTTCCGCGATGAAACCGGAAATATCGCCCACAACTTCGCCATCGTCCTTGCTGCAGAATTTGTGGATGAGCGAGCAGAGCAGCCACGGCGTGGTGGCATTGAGGGTGGCGAGAAGGTCCGCGCCGCTGGTAGTGCGGTAGATCTCTTCGTTGACGCCCGTGAAGACTTTTTCGATCTGTTCGTCCAGTTCGGTGCGGTCGGTGATGATCAGCACGCGGGCATCGGGAATGTGTTCGCGGATCCATTTCGTCAGCCACACCATGGTCAGGCTTTTGCCGCTGCCCTGCGCGTGCCAGATGATGCCGCCCTCACGGCGTTGTGCGAACATCTGGGCGGCGCGCACGCCGAAATACTGGTTGTGCCGACACAGCTTTTTAGTGCCGCGATCAAAGACGATGAAGTCGTGGATCAGCTCAAGGAAGCGCGTTTTGTCGCAGAGCTGCAGCAGCGCGCGGTCGAGGGGGTTCGTGACGGGGCTGTCTTCCTTCCAGGTGAGGTAGTACTTCTCCGGTGTCTGGATGGTGCCGTAGCGCAGGCCTTCCGCGTCGCTCCCCGCCATGACAAGCTGCATCGTCGCGAAGAAGGGTTCGATGAAATGCTTCTGCTGGTTAGCGAGGTTCTGGCGGATCCCCTCGGCGACGGAGACGGTGGAGCGCTTCAACTCCAGCACGCCCAGCGCGATGCCGTTCACGTAGAGCACAATGTCGGGGCGTTTGGTGTGCGCCTTGGCATCGGCGGCGGGAACGGTCACCTCCTCGGCGACGGCAAAAGAATTCCGCGTCGGGTGCGCCCAGTCGATGAGCCAGACGGTCTGCGTTTGCTCGCCCACCTCGGCCTTCACGTTCACGCCGTACCGCAGCAGGCTATACACCGCGCGGTTGCGGTCGTAGAGACTCTGGCTGGTGTTGCCTGCGGCCTTGTCGAACAGGTAGATGGCGCGGGTGATTAGCGCGTCGTCATGCCCCTGCTGCTGGAGGAAGGCGCGCAGCAACCCCGGTTCGATGTTGCGATTGCCGACACGGTCGGTCCAGTCGCCAAGGGGCGAATACCCCAGCGTGTCGCGCAACAATGCCACCACACGCTGTTGCGTGGCCTTTTCAAGTTGGCCGATGCTAGTCATGGCAGCACCTCGGTGATGGTACGCATAGACCGCGCTCCTCCTGGTGACCGGTGTTATCCCTGTTCAATATACGCCCGAATGTGGACATTCGTCCACCGACCGGTTTCCAGTAGCATATGCGCGCACATTATTAATGTGACGATGACCCGCTGCGCAAACCATCCCTGGGTGTAGCTGCTCACGCTTCACGCCACGTATTGCTCACCTGATTTGACCGCCCGCGGTCCGGGGCTATCCTCCCGGTGACCGCGGGCGGTGGGGTTCGTCAGGCGAACTCGGTGTCGAGCACCTCCTTGACGAGAGCGTC
>CAIYQO010000201.1 GCA_903928345.1 uncultured bacterium
GCACACACCTGTGTGTTCAACACCCAATGAATCACTCTGTTCGCCGAAGATGTCCAGCGCCTTGGGGCCAGATTCGGAAGAAAGTTCGAAGAAAGAATTGACCCCGCGCGAGGGCGGGGTCTGGGGTAACGTCAGGCAACATTCATGCACTATCCGAGCGTCGAGTGCCGCAGGTTCAGCCCGTTGCCTCCGAGCCGGGTGGCATATTGACCACTCTCGTAATACTCGAACTGGTTGGCCGGGCAGACCAGCAGATTCCCGGAGACCAGCGCGAAATCACCGGCGCCGGTGAAGCGCACCCCCCATCGGTTCGCATCGCTGGCGGCATGGATGATCTGGTTGTTGGTGACCTGCACGTTGTGCCCACTTGAGACTTCCACGCCGGCAGTGGCCGGATAGGTGATGACATTCCCGCTCACCGTCACGCCGCGCGAGTTGGCCACGCTCACGCCTTGCAGACTCTGGGTGTTGGCAATCACGTTGCCGGAGATCACCGATGGTCCGCAAGTCACCAACGCGATACCCCCGGCATCCGCTTCGCTTCGGCACCCGCTCACCTGGTAGTGCTCCCCCGAACGGCAGATGACGAAATAGCTGCCGGCATTGCGGGAAATGCAGTTCACGATGGCATTGTGATTGCCTTCCGCATCCACGGCGTTTTGCCCGGTGTCGATAAAGACGCACTCACGAATCAGCGTATCGGTGCCGGTAAAGAGGATGGCGTCCAGTTCGTTCGCCCCTCCCACGCCGATGAAGGTCACCCACTCGATGGTGCAAGACGCGCAGCCATTGAGCACGATGGTCGCGTCGTCCAGCGCCCACGTGTAGCTGCTGTCCACCAGCCGCAGGATACTCTGGTGACCGGAGATGGTCAGGCGGGAGATATTATTCCGCTCGATGGGCTGATAGATATAGAAAGTGCCTTCGGAGAGCGCCACCACTCCGGCGCGCGTAGTGGTACCCCCTGTCAGCGACTGCGGCACACCGGGCAGCATGGGCGTGGGGCCATATTGCGCGTAGCTATAGACGAGCGGCTCCGCGGCCTGATTGATCGCCAGCGCCAATTGCGAAACCGTGACGCCGGTGGGATAGGTCACCTGAATGGCGGTGCCATTGACGGTGACCGCGAGCGTCGCACCCGACACGAATGCAATGGTGATGGCATTGCCTTCGGGACCGGGACGCATCGCGCGCACATGCAGCACCCCGCCATTGGGAATGCGGTCGAGGAACGAAATACTCGCACAGGCATCGGGGATCATCGGCAAGGCATCGATGGCCTGCAGGATCACCGCCTGATCATTGGTGCCGGAGCACACATAATCTGCCGCTGCCTTCACCGCGGAAGAGGCGTCCGACGCCGCCACGACCACCGTCGCCACCCGCTGGGCGGCATCGACGTGCGCTTTGTCGGCAGGCGTCATAAATCCTGCCTGGAACGATGACGCAGCGACATGCGCGACGCCACCAGCACCGACATGGGCGAGTGGCGCATACAGCGCATCATGCCGGTGGCCAATATCTGCTTTTCCCGCGAGACGGACATCAATTTCGGTTTCCGTGTAATACCGGTCGTCGTGGATGTGCGCCGGCGGGGCAATCGCGAGTTGATTGAGTTGCTGCTTATCGGCCGCACTCATGAACCCGGCGTGGCTTTCCGACGCCGCCGCATGCGCCGCATCACCGGCACCGACATGCGCGAGTGGCGCGTAACGCGCGTCATGCTGATGCGTGACATCCGCCTTGGTCGCCAACTGGGCATCGGCTTCCGGTTTCGTATAATACCGGTCGTCATGCGTATGTGTCGGCGGCGCCGTGGGTGAGAGCTGGTCCAACTTCGTTTTATCCGCGGGCGCCATGAAGCCGGCGTCCGTTGGGCTGACCACGGGATGCTGATCATCGCCGCCATGCCCGATATGGGAGGCGAGGGTGACAGGATCGTCTGGCTGGACGACGCGCGGCACGACGGGGAGGAGCTCGCCCGTGTCGCGGTTGAAGGTGAGGAGCGCCACCACCGTGCGTCCGGTGGCGCCTTCCGGCCAGGGATCATTGGTGGTGTCACGCGTCTGCAGCGTGGCGATCCATTTCTCGCGCTCAGCGGTCGGCTCACCTGTCAGCGGATTCACCAGCGTCGCATCATCCGCCACGGTGATGATGCGCCGAAACACATCGAGCCAGATGGTGTGCATGCCGGGATCGGTGAACTGGAGCGTCGCCTCCGGTACGGAGACGGCATGCCCGTCGAGATAGACCATCCCCGCATTCAGCATCACCGTGCCGCCGTTGATGGTCGCATCCAGTCCTTCAACGATGCTGCCGGGGGCGAAGAGGCGATCCATCAGCACCGTGCGCTCGTGGATGGTGATCTCCTGCAGTTCATTCAACTCGGTGTCCAGCAGGTCACGATCCTCGCGAAAGGCAATGCGTTTGTAGCCTTTCGTCGCGTCAAATCCTTCCAGAATGATCACCATACTATGCCTCCGTCCACCGGCGCGTGCCGGCGGGATGATGCCGTTCCAACACCAGGCGGATGGCCTGGTCAGTGGGCGC
>CAIYQO010000202.1 GCA_903928345.1 uncultured bacterium
CCCAGACCGACACGGCACTAGACCCCTCGGATATGGGGGCGGTGGCTTGATCTAGGATAAACCTGAGAAACCCGGGGTAACATCCTGTTACCCCGGGTTTTCGCGTTGATGGCCGCTCCTGCGGCGGGTGCGGGTAGGGCGCGAGAGCGCGGAAGGTACCGAATTACGCTTCAATCCGCAATCCGCAATCTACATTCCGCAATCGTCACACTCGTTCCCAGATCGGCGCGATGCGGCCGGCGGCGGCGTCGCCGACGACCACCGGGGTGATGCCGGTGATCTCGCAGAGGTTCACCAACGGGCGTACCAGGTCGCCGGGGGCGGCCTGGATGTGGTTGGCCGGGAAGAGGGTCACGAACTCTTCGAAGGAGCCTTGCAGCTTGGCGTGCACGTGCGGCCAGGTGGGGTCGGTCTGCGCGTTGATGGCCTTGCGCTCGTCGGCCGGCAGCGCCAGCGCCTCGCCGAGGGAGATGTACATGAAGGGCTTCTCGTTCCACCAGCCCAGGCGCGCGAAGGTGAGCGGCCCGCCCGCGGCGTCGAACTCGACGGAGGCGCCGCCCGCCTTGAAGTAGTACTTCATGGCCGGCCACAGGTTGATGTGGGCAAAGTTCTCCTTCGGGTCGAAGGAGCGCGCCGCGTAGTAGCTGGCGTGGTTGCCGGAGTTGCAGAAGTCCCAGATGCCCAGCTCGGGCAGGTAGAGGCGCACGTCCATGAAGAGCGTGGGCAGCCCGCCGGTGATGTATTTGAGCATCTGCATGGTGATGGCGGCGTTGCTGTCGGCCTCGGTGGAGCAGACCATCGGCTCTTTGGGGCCGTTCCAGTCGTAGGGGTCGTTCATCAGCATCTCGGGGATGTCGCCGAGGGTGTAGTTTTCCGTCAGCTCGCGCTGCCCCTTGAGGCCGCACAGGTTGAACTCATACTCCTCGTTGAGCTGCTGCATCGCCAGGTAGATGCGAATCTGCCGGCCCAGCGTCTCCTCGGTGAGCATGTCGTTGTCCCAGTGAATGCGCCCGGGCAGCATCGCCTTCAGCCAGTTGATGCCCTTGTCCACTTCGCTCTGCGGCAGGTTCTTCGCGATCTCGACGAGCTGGTACTGGTCGATGGAATACACGGTGGTGCCGAGGGCCTTCTGCGTGCCGGAGAGGTGGAAGAAGCCCGTCTCCATGCCCATGGAATGCCCGCCGTACATGCCGAAGACTTCATTCTTCATGCAGGTCACGGCCTGGGCGGCGCGCAGCCAGTCCTGCACTTCCGCCAGCGTGGCGGCGCTCTTCATGTCGCCGACGATGCGGTGCGTGCGCAGGCCGGCCTGGCGCAGCGCGCCGTCGCTGGCGAGCAACCCCACGTTGCCGGGGAATTTGCCGTTGTTGTTGGAGAGCGAGAGGATCGGCTTGTCCTTGCCCACGGTGTTGATGAAGGGCCACGCCAGGTAGGGGTAGTCCCACACGTTGTAGCACATGATGACCGAACGGCAGCCGGCGCGCACCAGCTCTTCACCCACCTGCCGCGCCGAACGCGGGTTGTGGATGGTGGTGGAGCCGATTACGAACTCCGGCGTAGCGCCGTCCACGTCCTTCACGGTGGCGCGGATAGCGTCCACCCAGGCTTGCACCACGGCCATGTTGGCCTCGTTGTTCACCTGATACACGTGCGGGCGCTCGTCATTCAGCATGGCGATGCCGATGGGGGTTTTACGCATCATCGTCCTCCTCACAGACGGTTGGGGTCGCGGCAGCGGCGTGGCATCCACGCGCACCACTTCTTTCGCCGAAGCGAGCGGTATCCCTCCTGCCGTGCGTCGCGTTGGAGGACAAAAGACGCGCAGGCGGGGGAGCCTGCGCGGGGGGTTACGCCGCCCGGTCGTTCACACACGTCTCGGCGACGCAGGTGAGCACGTCGTCGGTGCTGGCGATCTCCTGCAGCGACAATTGCAACAGGTTCGCCACGTCGTCGCGACCCAGGCTATGCGCGAAGCTGCGCAGCGTACCGTAGGCGGAGATCTCGTAATGCTCCACCTTCTGCGCGGCGCCGATCAAGCCGGCGTCGACGGCGGCGCAGTTGCCATCCACGAAAAGGAGCTGCTCGCCTTCCTTCAAAATGCCCGCCATGCCGTCGCACCACTCCTCCGCGACGGGCACGTCGAGCAGGTTGAATATCTGCACCAGACGATCCGTCTGCGTCTCAGTCTCTTTGAGGGAGTTGCTCAAATCTTCCTTCAACTCCGGGGTGGATGCCTTATCGATCATCTTCGGCAGCACGGCCGCAAATTGATGCTCCGCGCTCAGCATGTCCTTCAGTTCCCAGATGAAGAGATCGTTCAGGCTATTTAACGTTTGCGCCATGTCACGCCTCCTTCTGTATGCGAGGCGGCGGACGCACCTCGCCCTCCCGGTATTCCCGTGCCGTGGCCGCGGTATGTGTCCCCGTTGCACCGTGTTTCCCCGCCGGTTGCACCCGCCCGCCCGCCGGACTATACTGGCGGTATGCCCGAAAGTCTGCTGGCCATCACGGTGAAACCGCGCGCGGGGAAGAATCTCGCCGTGCGCACCCCCGACGGCGTGCTGGTGCGCGTCACCGCGCCCCCGGCGGAGGGGAGCGCCAACACCGCGGTGGTGGAGACGCTGGCCAAGGCGCTGGGCGTGCCAAAATCGCGCCTGACCATCGTGGCCGGCGCCACCGGCCGCGTGAAACGCCTGCGCGTGGAGGGTCTGACGCCGGAAGAACTCGCCGCGCGCGTGGCCGCCCTGCCCGCGGAGAGCTGAGGACGGTCATCAATGACGAAGACGCGGAAAATCTGGCCCTGGCTGCTGGTGCTGCTCCTCCTCGCCGCGGGCGCGGGGTGGGTGTGGATGCGGCAACCGCGCGGGTACCGGCTCCTCGCGAAGATCGCCACGCAGGGGCAGGTGCTGACGCCGACGCTGAGCGGGTTTTTCGTGCAGACGAAGCCGGACACTTTCGCGCTATTCGACTGGCAGGGGCGCCTGCAATGGCAGGCAGCGGGCGAACCACCGCCGCGCCTCTACCCTCCAGCGACCTACACCGCCGCCGTGTCCGGCGACGGGCAAACCTGCGCACTGCTGCGCGCGTGGCTCGGTCCGCCCTTCCTGAGCATCTACCGCCGCGGTCAGCTCACCGCGCGCGTGCCGATCACCACGGTGCACTACGCCGCCCCTGCGTTGCAGGCGCTGGACGACGGGCAGGTGCTGGTGGTGGGCAACACCGGCCACCAGGATACGGCGCTGCTCTACGATGGCACGAAGATGGTGGGAAGTTTCCCATTATCGAGATACAGCACCATCGCCATTTCACCCGATGGCGGTACACTGGCGGTAAGCCACTTCATGCCATCGCGCACACTGGGGTTGTCGGCATTAACGGTGACAACGGGCGGAGTGACACCTGGTACGGAGCAACTCTTCGCTGGGACACCGACCTTTAACTCCCAGGATGATCTGGTCACCGTGCTCTTTCACGATGGTACAGTGCTGACCCCGGCAGGCCACATCATCCGCCGCGGTGCGCCGACGCCCGTGGCCACCGGATGGGCGTCGAACACCATCGCGCCGGAGGGGATGTATACGGTGCAGTTTCATCCCGGCGCGTCGCGCGTCTTTTCGCCGGTGACGGGGGATGCGTGGGGGTTCAGCGTGCCGGGGACGAACCTGGGGGGCGATGCCACATCAGATGGGCATTTCGCGCTGGCCTATTACGAGCGCCCGCTGCCCCGCCCCATGCAGCGGTTGCTGGAAAAGCTGCATCTGTCGCCGCGCGGCAGCGCCATCGCGCGGCAATACCTTGACCTCATCGAGCGTCCCGGCACTCTGCGCGCGCGTTTCCGGATGCCCGACTTTGGCCGGCAGGCCATGTACCGCGCCTGGTTCCCCTCCCCCGACGGTCACGGCCTCGTTCTCAACACGGAGTACAACGGGCGCAGCGAGTGCCGGGTGTATCGCTGGTAGAAAAAGTTCAACGTTCAAAGTTCAACGTTCAAAGTTGGCTGGGAACCCCCAAACCTCTTTGCACGCGGAACTTTGAACGTTGAACTTTGAACGTTGAACCCGTCCCTATTTCCACACCTTCGCGCCGGGGCCGGCGACGCAGATGCTTTCCAGGCGCAGCTCAGTGGACTCGGCGTCGGGGAAGAGCGGGACGATTTCCAGCGTATGCGGCTTGGTCGCATCGAGGCCGGTGGCGATGACCTGCGCGTGCTGGCGGGTGCCGCCGAAGCGCTTGGCGGACGGATCGTAGTAGTCGATGGCGTCCTTCGCGCCGTAGGGCACGTAGGTGACCACTTTGCCGTCGAGCACCGCCTGATAGCGGCCCGACTTCACCGTTTCCTCACCGAAGAGCATCACCATGCTGCCGGTGAAGTTTACGCGTAGCGGCTCCACCTTCACCACCGCGTTGGGGTCGGTACCCTTGGGGGCATGGAAGGGGCGGTTCTCGGCGGCGGCCACGTCGTCGAGCCAGCGGGACATCAGCCCGTCATGCCAGGCCGCAACCAGGCTGGGGTGATCGACGCGCCAGCCGGCGGGCAGCGGCCCCAGCGTGCTGATGCGCACCCGTGCGCTGGTGAAATACGTGTCGGCATTGACCATCTTCGCCGGCGCGGCGCAGACCATCTTCGCCTGCACCGCGTGCTGAAAACCGGCAAAGGCGGCCTCGGCGAAGAGGTGGTAGCCGGCGTCGCCGGGGTGCACGCCGTCATACGGCCAGAGTTCCGTCATCGTGTTCTTCCCGGCCTTCACGCGCTCGATGGAGAGCTGAATCGCATCGCCTGCCGTGGTGCCATACGCCTTGGCGAGGGCCAGGTGCGCGGTGCGGCGCTTCATGTTGTCCAGGTCCGCCGACTTGGTATTCCACTCAAAGGGGAAGATGACCGGCAGCACCGGCGCGTGGGCCTCTACGATGATGCGGCGCAGGATGGCTTCGTAGGAGGCCAGGGCTTCCGGGCTGTCGGAGTAGATGTCGTCGTTGGCGGAGAAGTCGAGGAAGACCAGGTCGGGTTTATGGCGCAGCACGTCACGCTCTACCCGGAAGGCCCCGAGCTGCGAGCCCGTGCCGCCGATGGCCGCGTCGTAGCACTTGAAGTGCCCCTTGGGGTACTGCGCTTCGAGCATCTCCTGCACGACCGCGCGATACGAGGTGACCGCCTGATCCGACGCGTTGGCGCCCCAGGTCAGGGACGCGCCGAAGAACACCACCGTGAGCCGTTCGCCGCGCTTAGCGCGCTGATCGAACTCCGCAAAGCTCGGGGTTGTCAAGGCCTGGCTCGCTATAGGCATACCCACGCAAATCACCAGGCCGGCCAGCAGTAAAAAAGCCCGCATCCGGTCCTCCCGAAAAGAGTCTCCACGGCATGAAACCGCTTGCCAAAGGATACCGCATTTCGGTTTAGCGGTCAACGGGTACTTTCCTACCTTTGCCAACGGTTTCTGTACCGGCCCTCACCCCCGGTATTGCCTCGTAATCCTTGCCTATAGTCGTCCCCCCACCCCCGGCCCCCATACGCGTCAACTTACCGTGAACGCTTGTCGCTTCTCCGACCCGACGATAAATCGTCGGGCTACCGGCTGCGCCCCATGAATGGGACTTTGGTAGTCCTCGCAAGGTCGTGTTCACGTTTAGTGGGCTTTACAATGCGCAAAAAGACCGTTTCCACCGAAAACCTAGCGGGCGGATAAACTATATGGTCAGGCACGCGCACGCTTGATAAGCCCCTTTCAAG
>CAIYQO010000203.1 GCA_903928345.1 uncultured bacterium
CTTTCAGCATCCCCTGCCATCTGCCGACGCGCGTCGGCTCCTGGCCCATGTCCTGCGGATTGCGGAGGATGAACGCGAGCGAGTGGAGATCAATCCTCTGGAGCGCACCGGGCAGCACGGCTCCTTGATTCATCTCCCCTGGTGGTACCGGTCGCACGCTGGCTGTAATGTGTTCATCGATCCAGCAACCGAGACGGAGATCGCCTTGCCGGATGCGGGCCGCTTCCGGCGGGTGACGCCGGAGCAGGTGCAGGCGCTGATGGCGACACTGCCGCTACCTCCTGCAGTGGAAAAGACGTCCATCTCGACCGGACTGGGCCCAGCCACCATTAGTGCGA
The DNA here is from genome assembly GCA_903928345.1 of uncultured bacterium. GTDB lineage: Bacteria > Armatimonadota > Hebobacteria > CAIYQO01 > CAIYQO01. The sequence goes on from CAIYQO010000203.1 coordinate 339, forward strand.
ATACCCACCCCACCGCATCTCGTCGACGCATGGCGCCCGAGATGGCCACCTGGCGGGATGGCGTGCAAGGAGATCGCCGGCTGATTGATGCCGTTTATGGCCACCTGCTGACGGGGGAGCAGTCGAATGGGTGGTTGGTCTGTCGTGATCCCGCCTCGTCCACCGGAGATCGGAACCCGAGTGCCGGCGTCTACCCCCACAGTGGGGTTTTTCACAGTTATCTTCGAAAAAAAGGCATTCCGATTTTCGACATGATGATCGAATTGGGGCAAGTACGTACCATCGGGGAGGCGTATCAGCGAGCCGAGGACATCACCGGCCTCATGCGGCCGCAACCCATCCGCACTTCTGCCTGGCGTCCGCTCGACCGGTATGTCAAGCCCGCCACGACCCCGTTACCGGAACTGCCTGAGGGCTTTCCGCTGGAAGTAGCCCGGACCATGCTCAGCGAAATCGTGCGGGAAGAAATCGAGCCACAGGTGGTGCAACGCCAGCCGGCGGCATTCCTGCTCAAGGCCGGAACCGGCGTGGGCAAAAGTCACGAACTGGTGCACCTGGTGGCCGACATGGCGCAAGGCAAGTTCGATACCGATGACACACCTCGACGCACCTTGTGGCTCACGGACAGCAAACACAATCGGGATGAGCTGGTCAGCACATTGAAGAAGTTGCTGCCACCTGACAAACGCCGTCGCGAGACGCTCGCGGTGGCCTGTGCCCGTTCGCCGGAAACACAAGATCCTGGGTATTGCCGCCAGTTTGCGCTCGCGCAATTCCTCGCCGGGCGGCGGCAGCCGATTAAGGAAACGATCTGCACGCGCTGTCAATCCAACGAGCATAAGGCCGCGGAACGTGCCTGGAAACGGCTCTCCCCCGAGGAGCAGGCTAAGAAAACGCCTGCGGATCTGGTGACGCCTTGCGCGTACTTGGCCCAGCGTGAACAGTATGCAACGGCACGGGTGGTGGTGGGCACCCAGGCCTCATTTCAATTCGGCGGTGAACTCATCGAAGACTTCGATCTGGTCGTCGTCGATGAGAAAGCTGTCGAGATGTTCTTTACCTCCTGCGACATCACCGCCACCGACATCGCGCAGTGGGAAGCGCGGCAAGAGAAAGACCTTGAACTCTGGGGGGCGCTCTCTCCCGTGCTGTCACTCTTCAAGCAGGCATTGGTGACGGGGAAGGCAGAAGGCGTAGATATCCCGACGGAGGGGACGCCGCTGATCCCCCTCCTGCGCCGACTGGAGCCGCGCTTCGACGACTTGATGGAACGGCTCTGGAGCCGCATGCCCGGTGACCCGTGGAGTTTGGCGACCAAGTTTGATCGTGCAGAGAAAACGGCAGTCTGGCAGCGTCGGGAGGCGCCGCTGCTCATACTACGCACGTTGGTGGAGTTAGTGACGGACGAGTGCCGGCGGGGGAACGCGCGCGATACCCAATGCTGGCTCATCCCGGCCAATGGTGAGGCGCCGGCAACGCTGCATCTTACCCTTATCCGTGAGGATCTGTTACAGAGCCTGCAGCGATGTGTGGTGGTATTTCTTGAGGCGACGGCGCATGTCCCGACGCTGCAGCGCCTGTGGCACGACCGTCTCAGGGCCTATGACCTTCCGGTGCAGACCCACTGGTATACCACCATTTTCACCGACCTGCAGTACCATACCGAGCAAATCATACCGTATCCCGAACGCGAGGAAACACTGCTCAATCTCATCCGGCGGCTGTGCGCGCCGGCGAAAAAACCGATGATCATTTGCGAGAAAGCCCTGCTGCAGCATTGGAAAGAGCAACTTCCCTCCCATGCGCTGGTGACGTATTGGGGAGCTGCGGATATGGCGGGGAGTAATCGGTTCAGCGGCTGTGATCTGCTGATTACCCTCGGCCATCCGCGGGGGAGGGATGAGGACCTGATTCGTCAGACGGTCGCCGCGCGGGCCTGTGCCGGCAATCGCGAGCCGATGCCTGAGGGGTACAATCATTTCGCGACGACGCGGATTCCCACGCCGTATGCTGGCTACCGCGATGCCGACGGCCAGGCCTGGGTGCGGATGGTCACCTATCCCGCCGACCCTGATGCGCTGGACCGCGTGCAACAGCGCTATGCCGCCCAATTCACCCAAGGCGGGGGGAGGGTGCGGCCGGCCGATCCGCGTCCCTTTCCCATTCCCTGTTATCTCCTGTGTGGGGAGGCGCCGCGCGAGTGGCGTATCGATGCGATGGCGACGTTGGACACCTGGATGGCCCCCGCCGTGAGCACCGCGTTTCAGGATGCTGGGGTGCGGAGTAACGCCCAGCGGGCGGACGCGACACGCGACGAGTATCTCGAGGCAGGACGCCGCCTGCACGCTGAGCACAAGCGCGTCTCGGTCGGCAGTTTGCAGCGCGAATGCGGCGGCAGTCGCAGTACCGCGCAAAAGTATTATCATGCGGTGTTACAGGATATTGGGATTCCCGAACCCCAGCCATTCAGGCGTCCTCGCCATGACGCGGAAGAAGAGTACCCGTTATACGGTATCTATCAACGAGGGTATCAGCAGTACCCGGGCGCCGTTGACTGCTGGGAGCGCATGCCGGCCCACACGGTGACTCATTGGTGGACCATCGAGCGATTCCAGGAAGCCTATACGGGGCGGCGGGTCCTGCAGCCCACCGAAATCGCCGCATACGCGCAGGCCCTCCCGCTACTGCAGGCGCACGAGCAGCAGGTGCGGGAAGAGCTCGACCGCTGGGACACGCTCCTGCAGACCGGTCCCTCCGTGCCACTGGAGACGTTGACGGAAGCAGATTACTGGCGTATGGTCGAGGAGGAGCGCACGCCGGAGTGGTACGATGAGCAGGCCTTCGAGGATTGGTGGCGCACCCTTTCGCTGGCGGACAAGTCGGCGCTGGTCGCAGAAAAATGCGGCGATATGGCCGCAAAGGCCGGTTTGGTCCACGCGCAGGGTGGTACACTCCCGGAGTATATATATTATATATAACACGGGAGTGTACCAGTCGGTGCGTGGTCCAAGCAGGCGGTGGGGGAACATGACTGCTGGCTGGCATCGACAGGCGCTCTCCCCTGGTGACACCGGTCTGGAAGTGACGACAGGGATCGTCTTCATGTGGCTTTGAAAGAAATATAGTATCCGCTTTCAAAGCTGCATCATGTTTGAAAGCATGATTTCAAAGAGGGGAGTTCGCCGCCATGCGCGCGGTGTTCGCGGATTATGAGTGCCTGGATGGCGTCTCCGTCTCTTCGTTCATAATGCGCAGATAGCTTTGATAGCCATACAGTCGGTTGCGCTTCATCCCGGTCACTTCCTTCACGAGTTGCGCGGATTCCAGTTGGCGCAGACACATGTTGACGGTGGCCGGCGCTAATCCTGTCTGCGCGGCGATCCAGGCGGCGGATGCGATGGGACGTTCCTGCAGCACACGATGCACCTGCAACACGGACCCGGCGGTGCGCCCCAGGTGACCGATGCGCTCCCGGTCATCCGCGGCTTGCCGTAATAGGCGCTGCGCGGTCTCCACCGCTTGCCCCGCCGTCGCGATGACCGCGTCGGCAAAGAAGGTCAACCAGCATTCCCAATCCCCTGTCTGCCGCACCTGGTCCAGCAACGCGTAATACTGGGCGCGATGCGTTTTGAAGTACAGGCTCAAATACAGCATGGGCTTCGCCAGCACGCCTTCCACACACAGCAACAACGTGATCAGCAAGCGACCCAAGCGGCCGTTCCCGTCGAGGAAGGGGTGGATGGTCTCAAACTGCACATGCGCCAACGCCGCCTTCACCAGTGCCGGGGTCCGTTCCGGCTGGTCGTGCAGGAACAACTCCAACTGCCCCATGCAGGTGAGCACCTCACCTGGCGGCGGCGGGACAAAGACGGCGTTTCCCGGACGCATGCCGCCAATCCAATTCTGACTGCGCCGAAACTCGCCCGGCGCCCGATCACTGCCGCGACCCTTCGCCAGCAGCACCTCATGCATCTCCCGCAACAACCGCAACGAGAGCGGAAAGCCCTCCGCAAGTCGCTGGAGTCCGTGATCAAGCGCCGCCACGTAATTGCTCACCTCCTGCACGTCATTCAGCGGCACGCCGGGCAGATGCGCCAGTTCAAACAGCAGGAGATCGGACAGCGAGGACTGCGTGCCTTCAATTTGCGAAGAGAGGACGGCTTCCTTGCGCACATAGCTATACAGGAAGAGCGATGTTTCCGGCAACAGTATTGAGACGCTGTCCAGTCGCCACAGCGCCAGCAGCGCCTGGTCATACCGTTCCCGCAACTCCGTGGTCCAGTCAATCGCGGGCGTGGGCGGCAAGGGCGCCGGCACAAAGGCACGGACGGTTTCCCCCACCGTCGTGGTCGTCACGTAATATCCAGGAGTCGTCCGTTGCATGGCTGCCTATTTCACGTTTTGAAATAGCGCGCCTCGTTATTTCAAGTTACGCGCTACCTTAAAATAGCAAAATGCTCTGTCCACTGTCAAGGAGGTTTGTGTCTTATTGCATGTCGGGATACTAAAAACCGCGCCCAAGTTCACATTCGGCCAGGCGCTGGCAGCGCAGTTAGCGCAACCGGATACGCCGGCTGACCGAGACCACCGGATGCACCTCGGGGCGCGTGTATGTGGCGCAATCCATCCTTGATGCCTTGCAGCAGCCCTCGATGGTCGACGGCGCATCGTGATTCCCGCGTCAACACGAGCGTTCACAGCTGATTTTGGTCCACGCGCAAGGTGGTACACTCCCGGAGTATATATATTATATATAACACGGGAGTGTACCAGTCAGGTGCGTGGACCAAGCAGCGGTTATAACCGTTCCAGCGCCTCTTCCAGTGCCCCGTCCACCAGATGCGTATAAATCTCCGTGGTGGCGATTTGCCGGTGTCCGAGGGCACGCTGCACCACCAGCAAATCATTCGTCCGGGCATAGAGCCGTGTTGCAAAGGTATGGCGCAGGCTGTGCGGCGTCAGCGGTTTGTCAATGCCGGCCTCGCGCAGCCAATACTCCAGGCGGTAGGCAATCTGTCGTGGGGAGAGGCGCGTGCCGCGCTGGCTCACGAAGAGCGCCGGGCACTGCTCCGTTCCCTGGCGTAGTCGCCACTTGAGATAGGTCCGCAGCAACCCGCGCAGGCGTGTGTGCAGGAATTTGACCTGTGGCACGCCCCCTTTCGCCGACCGGATATGCAGGTGCTTAGCCTCCATGTCAACATCCTCAATCTTCAGATCGACAAGTTCCTGCAGCCGGATGCCGGTGCCCAGGAACACTTCCAGGATGAGGCGATCCCGCTGGACGACATCACCGTTGCGCGCCTGCAACCCCTTCCGCAGGCGGGTGATCTCTGCATCCGTGAGGAAGGCTGGCGGCTTCCGATGGAGCCGTTGCGTTTGTAGCTGCAAGGCGGGATTCTCGCACAGCCGACCGGTCTGATACGCCCAGGCATAGAACCGTTGCGTCGCCGCCTTCAGACGATGCAACGCCGCCGGTGAACGCGGCGTGCCGCGACACGTATGCAGAATCGCGGTATCGGCCAGCGCGGTCAATAGGTGATTGGCCGTAACCTCTGCGGGTTGCTGGGTCGGCGTCTGCCGCAGGAGCACCCCAGCCAACAAACGCAATTCCCGCCCATATGCCACCCGTGTCTTTTCCGACCGCCCCTGCGCCTGCTGTGCCGCCTGGAAGCCGATCAGCCACGTCTCCCACGTATCCGGCAATGCCATTACTCGTGCCATACAGTCCTCCTACCACGTGCATTCACGCTCTTTCATGCCGAGTCAGTCAAGTGCAAAGAATCTGCACGCAAACACTTGACTGCATTTCTTATGTGCTTAAGAGCATAACTTCACTTATGCGCTGAGAATGCTTATGTCGCGAACACCGGGTGTTGGTCCACATTCATGCTTGGCGGGGCGAAGAAGTCAAGGAGTTCGCGACATAATCTTCCGACTGCTGGGCAGATGTCCAGGGCTTCTCCTATGATGAGGCGGGTTTCAGCCCTATCACTTGAGAAGGAGAAGTCGAATGACCTCACCAACGGAACACGTGCTCCCAGCCGACTGGCCGCCCCCCATCTGTGACCTCGTCAGGCATGCTGAGCAGGCGATGACTGATGCAAGGTACGCACCCACGACCATCCACCGGTATTTGGCCTTCTGGCAACAGGGGGTCGCGTTTGCACAGCGCACGGGACGCCTTGGCCCCTTGAGCAACGCATTTATTGAAGAGTGGCTTGCCGCGGAGGGATTTGCCATCGGGACCTGGCCGGTGCCTCGTCCTGCCGCGCTCTCCAACTTATTGACGGCCATCCGCATCCTCGTGCAAGTCCATGAATTCGGGGTGATCGTACCAGGCCGTGTCCTTGATCCTTTGTATCGTTGTGCGCATATAGGACGGTATACGGGGGACCAACGGACGATCACTATTTTCGGGCAGAGCGCAGGAGACCAACGCGTGGCGGCGCTCCCGGCACCATTTCGCCAGGTGTTTGAGGCCTATCAAGCGGATGGCCGGCAACGGGGATTCCGTCCGACGACGTTGAAGAATGCGCAGTTGTATATCCCGCGCATGCTGAACTACCTCATTGAACAAGGCGTCACCGACATGACCGGCATGACCCCGGCGCATATCTCCACGTTTCTGACGACGTTGCAGGGCTATGCCCCGCGCACGGTCGCGCATTACAGTTGTCACGCACGGTGCTTGTTACGGTTTTTATATCAGCACGGATACCTCTCGGAGGATTTGAGCGCCAGCGTGCCGCCCACGCCGATTCGCACCTATACGCGGATTCCGACCGTGTGGACGCGTGAGGAAGTCGAGGGATTACTCGCCCAGGTGGACCGGGGTTCCCCCCGGGGAAAACGGGATTATGCGATTTTGTTATTAGCCGCACGGGTGGGGATGCGCGTGGGCGATATCATCCGGCTCACGCTCGGCGACCTGAAGTGGGAGCACAAACGGATTGAACTGCTGCAATCCAAAACCGGTCAACCCCTGGTGGTGCCCTTGCTGGATGATCTGGGGTGGGCACTCATCGACTACCTGAAACACGCGCGCCCGGTCAGCGCGTATCGGCAGGTCTTCTTAGGGATGACACCGCCGTATGCGCCGTTTGTGAGTAAAAACAACCTCCAATATATCATTACGCGCTACCGGCGTATGGCAGGGATTCAACGCTTTCAGCACCAGCCGGATGGTCTTCATACGCTCCGGCATTCCTTAGCGACGCAGTTACTGGCCGATGACATCCCATTGAGTACCATCTCGGAGGTGTTGGGCCACGCCTGCCAAACCTCCACCGAAGTGTATGCGAAAGTGGATCTGCGCCATCTCCAGCAGTGTCCCCTGGACCCGGAGGAGGTGGGCCATGCATCGGCATGAGTACCAACCGACGTTTGAGAGTGCGCTGGCCGCTGATCTGCAGCAATACCTGGCCGAAAAACGCGTCTTCGGCTGCCGGTACGACAAAGCTGCTCGCTACCTGACGCACGTTGATCGCATCCTGGTCGAGAGAGGTATCACCAGTCCCGATCTCCCGCGTGACCTGATTGATGCCTGGTGTGCGAAACGGCCCAATGAATCACCGCGGACGCAAGCGGAACGGTCTACCGTGGTGCGGCAGTTTACGTGTTATCTGAAACGGCAGGGCCACGCGCCCTACGTGCCGACGGGCCATCTCCTGGCCAAGCGACGCGACACCTTCGTGCCGTATATTTTTAGCACGGAGGAGATTGGCCGCCTGTTTGCGGTGCTGGACCAAACACGGTCACATCCGCGAGCCCCACACCGTGCCGTCATCGTGCCGTTGGTCTTCCGCCTGCTCTATGGGTGCGGCTTGCGGCTGAGCGAAGCGCTGCATCTTCGGGTGCGCGATGTCGACGTGACGCGCGGCCTGCTCACCATCCGAGAGACCAAATTCCTGAAAGATCGGTTGGTGCCGGTGGCACCATCGGTGGCCATGCGGCTCCACCAGTATGGCATGACTCATCTCACGTCACGCCACGATGACGCCTGGTTCTTCCCGGCACCGGATGGCGGGGAATGGAGTCCCCGCGTGTTCTACGATCTCTTCCGCCAGGCCCTCCACCAATGCGGCATCTCCCATGGCGGGCGCAGCCGCGGGCCACGCGTCCACGATCTGCGCCATACCTTCGCCTGCCACCGGCTCGCACAATGGTTGCGCGAGGGGGTTACCGTTGATCTGGCCTTGCCGATTCTCTCGACCTATCTTGGCCACGAATCGGTCTATCGGACCCAGCGCTATTTGCATCTCTTCCCGCAACTCTATCCCGAGATCACCGCGAAGTTGACCGCATTTTGTGGAACGGTGATTCCCACTTCGGAGGTAACGTCATGACCGCAACGGATTTTGCCCGGCAATTGCATGCCTTCCTCACGAACTACCTGCCCATGCAGCGCAACGTGAGTGCCAACACCATCAAGTCCTACCGCGATACCTTTACCTTATTATTACGGTATTGCCGCGATGGGCGTCAGTTGACTATCGAACGCTTCACCCTGGTGCAGTTCGACGAGACTCTGATTACCGACTTCCTGGCGTATCTGGAAAATGAACGGCAGTGTCGCATTACGACACGCAACCAGCGACTGGCGGCTTTGCATGCCTTCGCGCGCTATCTCCAAGTGGAAGCCCCCGCGCGTATCGCCCAATGGCAACGGTTGCTATCGATTCCCTTCAAACGGCACGAACGGCATCTCCCCACGTACCTAACTCCGGATGAAATGCAGTGCGTGCTCGCGCAACCCAAGATGACGACGCGTCAGGGGCGGCGCGACCTGGTGTTGCTGAGTCTGATGTATGACACCGGCGCGCGCGTGCAGGAAATCGCCGATTTGCAGGTGCGTGATGTACGGCTGGAATCCCCCGCCCAGGTGCGCATCACCGGCAAAGGACGGAAAACGCGCGTCGTGCCGCTTATGCCCAATACGGTGGCCTTGCTTACCGGCTACGTCCAGGAACACGGATTCGATGCCCGTACACAGGGGGAAGCGCCCTTCTTTCTAAATACGCGCCGACAGCCCTACACGCGCTCCGGCATCGCCGTACTGGTGCAAAAATACGTGACGTCGGCGCGCCAGCAGATGCCCTCGCTCCCGGCGCGTGTCACGCCACATGCCTTCCGGCACAGCAAAGCCATGCACATGCTCCAGGCCGGCATCCCCCTGATTATCATCCGCGACTTCCTCGGGCATGTGGATATTAAGACCAGCGAAATCTATGCCCGTGTCGATCTGGAGATGAAACGGCAAGCGTTGGAAAAGCTCCACCAGCCCGTCACGCCCCAGGGGTTACCTGCCTGGGAAGACGATGCTGCGCTGATGGACTGGCTCAGATCATTATAACGCACCCTCGTCGCCAGTCGGAAGATTATGTCGCGAACTCCTTGACTTCTTCGCCCCGCCAAGCATGAATGTGGACCAACACCCGGTGTTCGCGACATAAGCATTCTCAGCGCATAATTCTGC
>CAIYQO010000204.1 GCA_903928345.1 uncultured bacterium
GCGCGGACCCCGCTCGTGCCATTAATCCGACCGACGTGGATCTGCTCATCGACCACGCGGCCCGCGCTGCGTGAACGCCGGAGCGGGACACAAGCCCCCGGTCAGCAGGAAGTCAGATCGGAAAGTGCGAAAGTCCACTTTATCTGTGCCATAATCTACCTCCAGAAAGCAATTCTACCGACCGACCGGTCATTCTCAACCTTCGTAGAAAATGAAGCCAATCCCCGCCCTCCGATGCCAGATTACCTATCGCTCGTCTTCCCCATTTTGCATTTACTATTTTTCACCTTGCACTTTTCATTCCCACCTTACCCGTTTTCCATCTTCTCCACCGCTTCGTCCCAGTCGAACATAATCTGATTGCCGAGGAGGGCTTTGGCCTCGCGCAGGGAGGCGTCCGTTTTGGCGAGAAGTCCCTCCGGCGTGGTGACGCGCGGGGAGAGGCAGGCCACGCCGATGCTCACCGTGAGGTGGTAGTCGCCGTCCGGGCTGTACAGGTCCAGGCCGGTGAGGCGTTCGCGCAGGCGTTCCGCCACCACCACCGCGCCCAGGCCCGGCGTATTGGGCAGCAGCACGCCGAACAGGTCGTGCGCCAGGTGCGCGGCCAGGTCGCGCCCGCGGATGCTCTTCTGCGTCACCTCCGCCACGCGCGCCAGCACGGCGTCGCCGAACTTCTCCCCATAGCGCCGGCAGATGACGGCAAAATGGTCGATATCCACATACAGCAGCGACACCTGCCCGCCCATGCTCACCGCGTCGCTCACCGTGCGCTGCACCTCCTGCTGCAACCGCGGCTGATTCGCCAAACCGGTCAGCGGGTCGAGCAGCTCCGCATCCACCGGCAGGGCATCCTCCGGGGCGAGGCGGCGATTGGCGGCGTCCAGCCGGGCCTGCAGGCGCAACTCGCGCAGCCCGCCTGCCAGCAGTTCGCCGACTAACCCTGCCGCGGCCAGCACGGCGGATGGCGGGGTGAGCGGGCGCGCGTCGCCCAGCGCGATCACCCCCAGCGGCGCGCCGTGGGTGAGCAGCGGCACCAGCACCAGCGTACCCAGTTCCCCACTGGGGGCGAGCACGCGCACCGCGCCGGCGTCCGGGTCGCCCATGCGCACGCCGATCGTCTCCAGGTGCGTGGTGAGCGGGCTGGGCTGCCCGTTGCCGCCCCCCACCACCGTCACCACCACCAGCGTGTCGTGCGTGTAGAGCAGCAGCGCGGCGTGGGCAAAGCCCAGCGCCTGCGCCAGCCGGCCGATGACGGTCGTCTGCAGCGTGCTCTCGTCGCGCGCCGCATGGATCAAGGCGCCGATCTCCTGCGCCGCGCACAACACTTCCGTGATCGCGTCGCGCGTACCGTTGGTGGCATTGACGGACATAATGATGGCTCCTCTCGGTCAGCCGCGGCAGGAATAACATCCCGTTGGTGCGAATAACTACCACGCCAGGGAAAAAACGCGCCCGTACCGATTCATCACCTATCTTCGCCCCGGTCGGCGAAATTCCTGTCGCCCCCGCCGCGCGGGGTGTCGCCGGGGCGAGAAGCGCATGAATCGATAATCCGACATCTTCCCCCCTCCCCCGTCACAGGACGTTACGGGGGAGGGGCCAGGGGTGGGGGACGACGACAGGGAAGCCTGCCGGGTTTTCGACACGACGATAAATCGTCGGGCTACCGGCTGCGCCCCTTAAAAGGGGCTTGTCAAGCGTGCGTGAACCTGGTTTCGTGCTTATTAGCCCGCCAGGTTTTCGGCGGGAACGGTCTTTGCGAGCTTAGTAAAGCCTACCAAACGTGGTTACGACCTTGCGGGGACTACCAAAGCCCCATTCATGGGGCGCAGCCGGTAGCCTGCCGATTTATCGGCAGGTCGGAAAACAGGAAAGCCTGCCGATCTAAATAAACGATCCACGATCCACGGAGACAGGGAGCCATCATGAACCGTTGCCCGAGCTGCAATGCGCCGTTTGAAATCGGCGACGCGATCTGTGCCCGCTGCGGGGCCGAGTTGCCCGCGCCGTATGAGGCGTGGGACGCCACCGACGACGACGGCTACGATACCGGGGAGTTCGCCAACCCCTACCCCGCCGCGTCGCCCGAGGTCGCGCAGATGATCGACTTGGGCACGCACCCCGTGCAGACGGCGATGGGGCTGTCGCACGTGCTGTCGGAGGCCGGGGTGGCGCACGCCCTCTACCCGCCGCTGGAAACCGGGCCGCAGACGGTGCACCTGCTGGTGCCGGAGGCGCACGCCGACGCCGCGTGGCAGGTGCTGCATCGCGCCTCCCTCGACCCGCGCGAGCTGACGATTCTCGCCGGCGCCGACGTCTACCTGGACGAGCAGGTCTTCGCCCCGGGCACCGTGGTGCTGGCCGAGGGGAAGATCCTCGAAGTGCTCAACTTCGCCATGGAGGACCCGCAGGACGGCAGCCGCTTCTTCGACGTGAGCGGCCACCTGCTTACCGCGGGCTTCATCGACATACACACCCACGGGATGCTCGGTATCGACACCAACCAGGCCTCCGCGGAGGATTTCAGCCGCTGGTCCTTCGCCGCCGCCACGCACGGCACCACCGCCGTGGTGCCCACCACCGTCGCCTGCCCCGCCGAGGAGCTGCGCCAGGTGCTGGGCAACCTGCACACCGCGCAAACGGCCGGCCTGCCCGGCGCGCGCCTGCTCGGGCTGCACCTGGAGAGCAACTTCATCAGTCCGGAGTACAAGGGCGCGCAGCCGCCGTCGAGCATCTTCCCCGCCGACGACCCGCGCGCGGAGGCCGTGCTCGCGGCGATTACCGACTTCGTGGACGCCGTGTGCATCGTCACCGTGGCGCCGGAGATCCCCGGTGTGCCCGCGCTCATCGAAAAGCTCGTCAATATGGGCGTCATCGTCTCGCTCGGGCACTCCGCGGCGAGCTACGACCAGGCCATCGCCGGCCTCGACGCCGGGGCGAGCCAGGTGACGCACCTCTTCAACGCCATGTCGCCGCTGCACCACCGCAACCCCGGGCTGGTGGGCGCCGCCCTCGAGCGCGACGAACTCTACACCCAGATGGTCTGCGACGGCGTGCACGTGCACCCGGCCATCATCTCCATGGCAATCAGCGCCAAGGGGGCGGAGCGCTTCGTGCCCATCACCGACAGCCTGCAAGGGGCGGGGATGCCCGACGGGGCGGAGTTCTTCCTCGGTGGGCAGCACGTTACCGTGCATGACGGCGTGGCGCGCCTGGACAGCGGCACCATCGCCGGCAGCATCATGACGATGGACGCCGTGGTGCGCTTTCTCGTCGAACGCGTGGGCTGGGACCTGGGCGAGGCGCTCGCCATGGCCGCCGCCTCCCCCGCCGACGCCCTCAACCGCCCCGACCTGGGCCGCCTCCACCACGGCGCCGCCGCCGACCTGGTGGTCCTCGACCAGGAGCTGAACGTCCGCCTCACCTTCGTGGGCGGTGAGGTGGTGTACCGGGCGGAACCGTAGACGCGTGACTGTCTCCAATACGGTGCAGCTAAGCGTTTCGCGCACCCCGCACGACCCTCATCCCCTAACCCCTTCTCCCAGAGGGAGAAGGGGGAAACGGGTGCTGAGTTCGCACGCCGGATGCGAGATACCCAGCTTGCCACCCCCTCTCCCAGCCGAGTTGTGCGAGGCGCCCGGGGGAGGGGCGGGGGAGGGGTCGCGTGCAGGAGAGGTTCCCGTAAGTGAACCGTATTGGGGCTCTCCCGTAACATGCCGATCGCATGTATCGAAGTCGCGGGGATGCGTGAGAAACGCGCCTCCCCGCAACTTCCGCCCCGCTCCCTTGTCTATCTATAAAGAACAACCCCCATCGATAGGAGATACCCATGTACCGGTACCTGCTGATTTTAGCGGTAACCCTGCTCCTCACCGCCGCCTGGGCGACGGAGACGGAGAATTTGAATATCCGCATCCTGCCCGCGCCGGGCAAGGTGACGGTGGACGGCAAGTTCACCGACTGGGACCTGTCGGGCGGGGTTTTCGCCTGCGGCGACGTGGAGCACCTGCGTGACAAGCTGGCGGTGTGGCTGCACGGGATGTACGACAAGGACAACCTGTACATCCTCGCGCGCTGGATCGACGAGACGCCGATGAGCAACCCCGGCAGCATCGCGGGCGACATGGGTTTCCAGGGCGACTGCCTGCAGTTGCGCATCGTCTGCAACCCGGATGACCCCAAGCCGGCCATCTGCTGGATCACCGCCTGGCGCGACCGCGACGCGAAAGACGTCATCGACGTGGACTTCCCCCAGGGTGGCGGCACCAGGACGCCCGACGCCAAACGGCAGGGCGCGCAGCAGGCCTTCCTGAAGAACGCCGACGGCAAGGGCTACGTGCAGGAGATCGCGCTGCCGTGGTCCACCCTCATCCAGGGGGGCATCCAACCCAAGCCCGGTACCCGCATGGTGCTCTCCGCTGAGCCCAACTTCAACACGAGCGCCAAGTTCCGCATCTCCGTCAAGGATATCTTCCGCCCCGGCGTCACCCCCGACCGCGTCTTCACCTTCATGGCGAGTAACTGCTGGGGCTACGGCAGCTTCGTCGCGCGCAACAAGGTGGAGCCGCAGGCACTGCGCCTCGCCGACGCGCGCGAGTTGCCGGTGAAGCTGACGAAGGGCGTGCCCACGGTGGACTGGTCGTCCCTCTACCAGACGAAGGAGATGGAGGGTTTTGCCAAGATCCCCTTCACCATGCCGACGGACGGCTACGTGTCGCTGAATATCAAGAACGCCGACGGGCAGGTGGTGCGCCAACTGCTCAACGCCGCCTACTTCGCCAAAGGCCCGCACACCGTGCTCTGGGACGGCCTAACCAATATGAGCCACCTGCAGCCGGGCGACACCGTGGCCGCCGGCGCGTATACCTGGGAGGCCATCTACCACACCGGCATCGGGCTGCGGCTGGTCGGCTGGGCACATAACGGCGGCCGCGCGCCCTTCGACTCCCCCGGCGGCAACTGGGGCGGCGACCAGGGCAACCCGGTCGCGGTGGATACCGACGGCAAGGCGATGTACCTGGGCTGGGGCGGCGCGGAAGCCGGCCAGGCCGTCGTGGCTACCGATCTCGACGGCAACGTGAAGTGGCGCCACAAACGCGGCGGCTTCGGTAACGCGCGGTTGCTCGGGACGGACGGCGGCACCCTCTACGTCTACGACCGCCAGCAAGGCGACAACGTGGTCTACCGCCTCGACACCGTCAAGGGGAGCTACTCCTCCTGGAAGGACAGCGAAAGCGCCACGCTGGACATCACCGCGCTGCTGAAGGACGTTACTCCCGCCGGCGCCACCCCGGTGCTCACCGGCATGACCGCCGCGAACGGCAAGCTGCTCCTCAGTTGCGCCGCGGATAACGTGGTGGCCGTGGTGGACGACGTGACGGGCAAGCTGCTCACGACGATCCCCGTGCCCGGCGCCGGCGACCTGGAGGTCGGCCCCGACGGCGCGCTGTACGTGCTCTCGGCGGGCAGCAAGGTGGTGCGGGTGAATCTGGCTGATAACAAAACCGCCACCGTCGTCACCGGCCTCACCGCCGCCGATGCATTGGCGTTGGACGCCGCGGGCGCGCTCTACGTCGGCGTGGGCGATCCGGATAACCAGGTGAAGGTCTTCGGCGCCGACGGCACGCCGCTGCGCACCATCGGCAAAACCGGTGGGCGCCCGCTGCTCGGGCCGTGGGAACAGGGTGGTATGCGCTTTGTCAGCGGCTTGCGCGTCGATGCCCAGGGCAAGCTCTGGGTGACGGAAGATGACGAATCGCCGCGCCGCATCTCGCTGTGGGATGCCAAAACCGGCGCCTTCCTCAAGGAATTCTTCGGCCCCACCGACTACGGCGCGGGCGGCGGCGCCATCGATCCCCTCGATCCGCTGACGCTGGTCGGCCACGGTTGCGAATGGCACCTCGATGCGACCACCGGCAAGGCCACCTGTATCGGCGCCTTCTACCGCGGCGGCATGGCCAACAGCCGCTTCGGCATCGGCCCCGACAAGCGGGTCTACGTCGCGGTGGCCGGCGGCTGGGGCGAAGGCTACAGCCCGGTCTCCATCTTCGAACGCACCGCCCCCGGCGTGTGGAAGCTCCGCACGCGCCTCACGGCGACGGTCGACCACTACACCATCACCGGCATGCGCGTGTGGGCCGACGCCAACGGCGACGGCATCGAGCAGCCCGACGAAGTGCACACCGACACCCTCGCCCTCGGCGGGTGGATCAACGGCTGGTATATGCCTATGGCGCAGTCGCTGATCTTCTACGGCGGCGTGTATCGCATCGCGCCCACCGGCTGGTCGGCCTGCGGCGCGCCGATGTATGACCTGACGAAGGCGGCGAAGATGCCCGCCCCCGCCGACGTGCTGACCCGCGGCGCCATGGGCGCCCAGCGCGGTTGCGGCACGGAAGACGGCGGGCTGATGCTCTACAACGGCCACTACGGCGAAGGGCACAGCGACTTCCAGTGCTTCGACATCGCCAAGGGTACGCTCAAGTGGACGTACCCGAACACCTACGTCGGCGTGCATGGCGGCCACCTGGCGCCCCCGCCGGCGGTGGGCCTCATCCGCGCTGCCTACGACGTGGTGGGCACCGGCAAGCTGCCCGACCCCATCGGCGACATCTTCGTGATCGCCACCGACAAGGGCGAGTGGCACGTCCTCACCGGCGAGGGCTTCTACCTCACCAAGCTCTTCGAGAGCGACCCGATGAAGATCAAGTGGCCCGACCCCGCCATGCCCGGCGCGGTGATGGACAGCGTGCCCCCCGGCATGGGCGCGGAGGATTTCGGCGGCTCCATCAGCGTCACCCCCGACGGGCAGCTCTACGTGCAGGCGGGCAAGACGGCCTTCATCGACATGAAAACCGTCGGGCTGGACTCCGTGCAGCGCCTCGGCAACGGCAAACTGACCGTCGCCGACGCGGACCTGAAGCTGGCGCACGCCTTCCGCGAAAAGCTGCTGCAGCAGAGCGTGGGCACGCGCATGGCCACGGTGAAAAAGCGCACCGTTACCTTCACCGGCGATCCCCGCACCGACTTCGCCGTGCGCGACCTGACCGGCTTTGAAAAGAGCCCCACGGCTCGCGTGGAGACGGCGCTGGCCTACGACGAGGCCAACCTCTACGCCGGCTGGCTGGTGCACGACGACACCCCGTGGGTGAACGGCGCCACCGAACCGCCGGTGATGTACTGCTCCGGCGACACGGTGGACCTGCAGATCGGCGCCGACCCCAAGGCCGACCGCAAACGCGCGGACGGCGGCCCCGGCGACCTGCGCCTCTCCATCGGCAACTTCCAGGGCACGCCGACGGCGGTGCTCTACCGGCACATCTCGGCGGTGAAACACCCGCGCAAGTTCTTCTCCGGCGTGGTGCCCGAGGGGTACGAGATGCAGGACGTAGAGGTGCTCGCCACCGCCAAGCTCATCGTGAAGGTCGACGCGCTGCACCACCAGTACATCGTGGAGGCGGCGCTGCCGCTGAAGGCGCTGGGCCTTACCCTCGCCTCCGGCGTGCAGCTCACCGGCGACATCGGCGCCACCCACAGCGACGCCGCCGGCAAGGACACCGTGCTGCGCACCTACTGGAACAACCAGTCCACCGGCCTGGTCGCCGACGAAGTCTTCGAACTGAGGATGGAGCCGCGCAACTGGGGCGTGCTGGCGTTCGAATAAGCAGCGCAGGAACCGCATGAGCGCCATGGGCGCCGCACACACGTGCGGCGCCCGTGGTCTTTGGACGGCCGACGCCAGCTATAGCAGACGAAAACGCGCGCGGAATAGACGGATAATACGTCCAAAAATCAACACGCGCAGGCACATAAGAACTACGGTACTTTTCCTCGTAATTCGCGCAGATGGGTGATTTTCGTCGCACTATTGACAGCGCTGAATCGGCGGAATAAGATGTCCCTGTCCAAACGTGCAACCCGCCGTGAAGGAGGCCTGTGATGACGATGACCGGTGCGCGTGTCCTGCGCCTGGGAGGGCTGTCCGCCTTCGTGTTGTGCCTGTGCGTGCTCTGGTGCACCGGCTGCGGCAGCGGGGGCGGCGGTGCCGCGACGCCCACCACGGTGGCGGGGAAATGGAACGTGGTCGGGGTGCTCAACGATAACTCCGCCGACGACAGCGTCTTCGCCAACAACGGTACCTACTGGAGCGAGGGCAGCGTGGTGCCGCAAGGCGGCACCAACCAGGCCCCCAAGCCCGGCGCCACCAGCACGGAGGTTGACACCATCGTCGACAACGGCGACGGCACCATCACGCTCACCGGCCCGCAAGGTGCCGTCAAAGGCACCAAAACCGCCACCGGCGCCCATATCGAACAGCAATACCCCGTCGATCTGGCGCAATACGGCATCCCCGGGTACAAGACCATCGTCGGGCTGAAGGTCGATATCTACTTCCACCCCGGCGGCCTCTACGGCACCAAGTCGATTACCTACACGAACTTCATCCAGCTCACCAACGCCTACATCCCCGCTGGCGGCGAAGACTGGGCCTTCACCGCCACGCCGGGGTAACGCACGGCGTGGGTTTCGCGTGCCCTTAGTTCGTGCTGGAGCCGAATTTCAGGCTATTGAAGGAGAGCCAGGCGTCCGAGCCCGCGCCGTCGGACTTGCTCATCAGGCAAAACTTCGCCACGGTATTCCACGTGGCGGTGCTCACCTTGTTCGCGTACGTGCCCACCTTCATGTAGATCGTGCCGTTGTACCCGACCATGCTGAACGGCTGGTATGTGCTGGTGATCAGCGCGGCAAAGGCGCTGCCGGTGGCGTCGAGTTGGGTGGTGCCGCCGCTGCCGGTATATGTGCACGCCAGCAGCGCGGAGCTATTGGTGCCGGCAGTCAGCTTCAGCCCGCCGCCCGCGCCCGACCAGTTCAGCGTGCCCACGGCATTGCTGCTGTTGTCGAGCCCCTGCAACTGGAAGTGTGTCTGTCCGGCGGCCCAGGCGGGCCCGGCCGGCGCATAGGCGCACAGGTTGCCGCTCACCGCCCACCAGGTCGGCGACGCCGGCATGCCGGTGAGGGTGCGCGTGAGGGCCAGGTAGTTCGCGCGCGCCCAGACGTGCTGGTAGACGCCCTTGGTGCTGGTGCCCGGCGCACTCGGACCGGTGTCCGCGCCGTTGAAGTAGTACGCCTCGTCGAGGTTGGTCGTCTGGTCGGTCGTGAACGCCCAGGGCGCGGCAAAGACGGTGGTGGCCGGGTTCGGCGCCGGCGTCGTGTTGTTGACGTAGGCCAGTTGCCCGGTGGTGGTCGACGTGAACATGATATCCTGGTCCGCCAAGCACAGCGCGCAGGTGGCGTCATCGAGCGTCGAGATCGCCGCGTGGCCGTCCAGGTAGGCGGTGATCACCTTGCCGCCGTGGCGGGCATCCAGCGCGCCGGGGTCCTTCAGCACGTTCCCCTTACTCGTCACGCTATCCGCCACCAGCAGCGTATTGCTCGGGTCGGGCATCTCCCCCAGCGCTTTGCCGCTCAGCGCGGCGTTGTCGCCGTACCCGTTGGCGATCTTGGTGCCCAGAGTGGGGCAGATCAACACGCCTTTGTCCAGATTGAGGGCACCCCAGAAGTTGTCACTGGTGGGCAGCAGTTCGTTTTGATCCTGCGCATACATGATCGTCGCCGTCAGAATCTGGCGCTGGTTGTTCAGGCATGCCGTCTGCCGCGCTTTCTCACGCGCCTTGGCGAACACCGGAAAGAGGATCGCGGCGAGAATCGCTATGATCGCTATCACGACCAAAAGCTCGATCAATGTGAAGCCACGGGACCCACGCGGCGTCAAGGACACGGACATCGGAAACCTCCTCGGGGTGATGCGAAGCACAGAGGGGGTGCGGAAGCGACGACACCGATATCGTCAAAGATACACGTATTATAGAAGTAATCTTTTCGTGCGTCAATCCTGGCCCCGTCCGCGTCCGCGTGGCAATCCCCCGCTCCCGCTACCACCATTTACGGTGTCCGCATCGCCCAGGGTCGTGCAACCGAAACAACGCCCGGGCGTATACCTATCTGTACGACGCCTCCGGCACCACAGCGCCGGGGCGAGGAGGAGTTACCATGATGCAGCGATGTGTCCTGGCGCTGGTGCTGATCGGCGTGCTCGCCGCCCTGCCCGCCTGCGCCGCCCCGGTGCGCGGGGAACGCAAAGCCGCCAACGCGGGGAATGGCGGGAAGATGAAGAATATCACCCCCGGCGCCACCTCCGCCACCGGCTCCGGCCGCGCCCACGTGCACCTGCGCGACGGCAAAGTCACCTTCTCCGGCTCCGGCACCTTCTGGGTGCGCACCAATGCCACGCTGGAACTCGATGCCAGCTACTCCGAAAAGACGGAGCACAAGGCGAAGAACGGCAAAATCGACTTTTACGTCTACAAGGGTTTCATCGGCACCGCGACGGTGAGCGGCAAAGGCACCGGCGCCGGTCTGCGCGGGGAGAATATCGCCGTCGATGCCTCCGGCGTGGGCTGGAGCCACTTCATCGGCACCGGCAAATACACCGCCGACGCGCAGACGGGCACCTGGACCGACCCCGCCACGCGCCCCAAGGGGAGCCACGGCGCCTGGTGGACGGCCAACCGGCTGCCCTTCGGCAAGCCGCAGCCCACCGGGAAGGCGGCGCAATGATGACGCACCGCTGGCTCGTCCCCGCCCTGCTCGCGCTGGCCTGCCTGCTGCCGCTGCACGCCGACGCACCCGCCAAAGGCACGCTCACTGCTACGGGTGACGGCATCGTCACCCTCCGCTGCGCCGGCACGGTGACGGTCACCGTTAAAGGCGCCGTGTGGGTAGCGGCCACCGCCAAGGTGACCACGACCGGCAAAGCCGGCACCACCAAGGCCGAGACGCGCGACAAGGTCGCCGGCTCCACCTACGCGGGGTATGACAGCCTGACCGTCACCGCGGAGCAACCCGCCGCGCTCACCGTCACCGGCACCGCCATCACCCTCACCGCCACCGGCGCCGGCCTCGCCACCTGCGTCGGCACCGGCAAATACACCCTGGTGGAAGCCGACCAGGAAGGCAAAGAAGCCGGCCACTGGTCCGCCGCGCCGAAAAAGGGCGAAAAACCGCACATCCTCCAGCTCAAATACGGCAACCTCCGCGCCGCGGAAGCCGACGAAGACCTGGAACTGGGCGATTAACCCGACGAACAACCACGGGGGCCGCGTATGCCAACGCGGCCCCCGTAATCCGTGCCGGGCTCCCGCTTTGTTCCAAACAGCTATTCTGGGGTGCTTCGCCCCCCAATTCCCGAAAGAAAACCACAAAGGACACAAAGTGGACTTTCGCACTTTCCGATCTGACTTCCTGCTGACCGGGGGCTTGTGTCCCGCTCCGGCGTTCACGCAGCGCGGGCCGCGTGGTCGATGAGCAGATCCACGTCGGTCGGATTAATGGCACGAGCGGGGTCCGCGC
>CAIYQO010000205.1 GCA_903928345.1 uncultured bacterium
GCGCGGACCCCGCTCGTGCCATTAATCCGACCGACGTGGATCTGCTCATCGACCACGCGGCCCGCGCTGCGTGAACGCCGGAGCGGGACACAAGCCCCCGGTCAGCAGGAAGTCAGATCGGAAAGTGCGAAAGTCCACTGGCAGTATCCCGCAATATCCCTACCATCCCTTTCATCCCTGAGAATGTATAACCCACCAAGTCATTCGAAAATAGATACCGGTCAAATCGTTCTCCCATCATGAAAATCACTTAATCCCCCCAAATCCCGGTTCAGACAATTCGGAGGTTTCCCATGTTCACCCGTACCCCGCTGACCTGGCAGGTCGGCCATAGCGCGTCCCTTGACGCGGCGCCCGCGGTGTGGGTGCCGGCTTCCGTGCCCGGCACGGTGCAGGTCGACTGGGCGCGGGCGCACGGGTGGGGGTCGGTGCAGGTTGGCGACAACTGGCGCGACTACCTGTGGATGGAGGACGTCTACTGGACGTACACCGCCGTGCTGCCGGAGCTCGCGCCGGGCGGGGAGCGGCTGTACTTCGTGTGCGGCGGGGTGGATTACGCCTGCGAGGTGCGGCTGAACGGCCGCGTGCTGCTCGCGCACGAGGGGATGTTCTCCCCCTTCACCCTCGACCTCACCGGCGCGGCGGCGGGCGACGTGCTGGCGGTGGTGGTCTTCCCGGCGCCGAAATCGCGCCCCGAACCCGCCGACCGCGTGCAGGCGAACCAGAGCTGCAAGCCGGCGGTGAGCTACGGCTGGGACTTCCACCCCCGCCTGCTGCCGCTGGGCATCTGGGAGGATGCCTACCTGGAGAGCCGCCCCGCCAGCCATCTTACCGACGCCGAGGTGCGCTACACGCTGGCGGACGACCTGACCCGCGCGGAGATCACCGTCGAGCTGGCCATGAGCCAACCCGGCGCAGGCCGCCTCCACTGGGAGCTGTGCGACGCTGCCGGCACGGTGGTGCTCGCCCACGATGGCCCCGCCGAAAGCGGTTCGTATTCCGCCACCCTCGACGCGCCGGAACTCTGGTGGCCGAACGGGCAGGGGGCGCCGACGCTGTATACCGCGCGCACGACCCTCCTCGACGGCGACGCCGTGGTGCAGCGCGTTGAGAGCAAGGTCGGTTTCCGCCGCGTGCGTCTGGTGATGCACCCCACCGCGTGGGACGAGCCGTCAGACTTCCCCAAAACGCGCTCCACCCCGCCCATCACGCTGGAGATCAACAACCGCCGCATCTTCGCCAAGGGCGCCAACTGGGTGAGCCCGGACATCTTCCCCGGCGTCATCACCGCCGAGACGTACCGCCCGCTCCTCGACCTTGCCGCCGCAGCGCACATGAATCTGCTGCGGTTGTGGGGTGGGGCGATCATCGGCAAGGCGGCCTTTTACGAGGGGTGCGACGCGCGCGGCATCATGCTCTGGCAGGAGTTCCCGCTGGCCTGCAACCGCTACGAGGGCACGCCCGCCTACCTGCACGTGCTCGACCAGGAGTCCCGCGCCATCATCACCCGCCTGCGCCGCCACGCCTGCGTGACCCTCTGGTGCGGCGGCAACGAGCTGTTCAACGTCTGGTCGGGCATGACCGAGCAGGATCTGGCGCTGCGCCTGCTCAACCGCAACTGCTACGACCTCGACCCCGGCCGCCCGTACATCAACACCTCGCCGCTTATGGGCATGGGACACGGGCACTACGTTTTCCGCTCCGCGGCGGGGCGCGAGGTGTACCGCATCTTCGCCGACGCCGCCTGCACCGCCTACACCGAGTTCGGCTGCGGCGGCCCGGCCGTTTCCGCCGACTACCTGCGCGAGATCATCCCGCCCGCGGACCTCTTCCCGCCCCGCCTCGGCACCGCGTGGGAGACCCACCACGCCGTGGGCGCCTGGGAGCCCAACAGCCACCTGCTCTACGACGTGATCGAGGACTATTTCGGCCCCTGCACGACGCTGGAAGAGGTGGTCGCCGGCGGGCATCACCTGCAAGCGGAGGGGCTGAAGTGCCTCTTCGAGGAGGCGCGGCGGCAGAAGCCGCGCGCGGCGATGGCCCTCAACTGGTGCTTCAACGAGCCGTGGGCGTGCGCTGCGAATATGAGCATCGTGAGCTGGCCCGCGCAGCCGAAGCCCGCCTACTATGCGGTGGCCGGCGCGCTGCGCCCAGTGCTTGCCAGTGCCAAGCTGCAAAAGTTCCGCTGGCGGACCGGGGAGACCTTCGCGCCGGAGCTGTGGCTGCTCAACGACGCCCCCGAGGCCCAGCTCGCGGGTCGCGTAGAGGCCTGGCTGCGCCTGGGCGACTCGGAAACGTTTCTCCTCGGCTGGGACCACCCCGCGCTGCCGCCGAACACCAACCTCGCCGGCCCCACCCTGCGCGTCACCCTGCCCGACAGCCCCGCCGACCGCCTGACCCTCATCCTCCGCGTGCCCGACCACCCGGAGTGGGAGAGTGAATACACCCTCGTCTTCACCCCCAGCGCCGTGCCCGAAGCGGTGGAAGCCACGCGACGGCTGAACCAGTAGTGAAAATGGGGGCTACCACGCATTTGCCGGCACCAGGGAGTAAAAAAGAGCACCGTGACCTGCAAATGCGTGGCTGTCCCCACTTTCACGGTCGGAAACAGGTTACGGTTTCGAGATAAAGTGACACCGGCCGCAGGCACCGGCAATTCAGACGTAGGAGAGGGAGTATAATGGAAGAACGAGCGGACAATGATGCTGATCTTTACTTCGCATATTCCGCGTCATTGAGGATATTCGGTGCTCACGTCGATTTTAACGCCATTTCGCAGACGCTGGGCCTCAGTCCCACGTATACACATCGGAAAGGTGAGAAACGGATTGAGGTATTCAAGCACGATATGTGGTTATATCAGGTACCGGTCGACGAAAACGAAGCGCTAGGCCATCATATCGATGCGTTGTGGGCGACGCTGCAACCGCATGCCGGCTATTTGCTCGAGCTGAAGAAGTCGTATACGGTGGATATCTTTTTGGGCTATCGTTCGAATTCATGCACCGCGGGATTTGAAATCCCGTCATCCTCGCTTGTGATATTTGTGCAGCTCGATATCCCTCTCGGCGTTTCGGTGATCATCACCTGACAGGAGTACAAATGCCAACCCGCGCCTTACCCTTCCCCCTGCCGGATGACGCGCTGCTGACCCTGCCGCCGGAGAGCCTGGCGGCGTCGGCGGTCACCACCTGCGCGAAGGTCTACACCGTCACGCTCGATTACACCTGGGCGAGTCTGGCGCGGCTGGACGTTCTGGTGTCCGAGCACCTGCGCGCCGGGCGGTATTCCCGGGACAGCTACCCCGCCGTGCTCGCGCTGACACTGGCCGCCTACGTGGGGGAGCTGTTGCGCCGCCAGACCCCCGCGGGGCGCTGGGGCACGCGGGAGGAGAACCTCTACGGCACCCCGCTCCCCTTCCTCGTCTTCACCCGCCCCGACCACGAGATGCAAATTAACGTCGGCGAAGACGTGATGACCGCCCTCTGGCACCCCCCCGTCGCGCTGCAAGCCTACGCCGAAGCCCAAGTGGTAACGCTGGGGAAGGCGGGGTTTGTTTATTCCTGAGTCCCGAGTTTCAGGAAGATAGGAGGTTGGAATGCGTCTGTTTACAGGTCAAATCATCCCGATCTTCGCGTTCGGGGTGGTTCTGGTGGGGCTCGTCGGCACCATCCTCAACGTGTTAGGGTTGCGCAAACGCTGGGATGTTCCACGGTGGTTCTTGTCTATTCTTCTTGTCCTCAGTCTCCTCGTGACCGGTGGGGGTATGTATGGACTGCGATTTCGTACCTTCAGACTCCCTTCGAGCAGCATGGCGCCGGCCTTCCCCAGTGACTCGCGTATCCTCGTTGAAGAAACCACCTTCATTCCCGGTATGTTGAAACGTTTCGAGTGCGTGGTCTTTTTCGATAGGAATATTAACGTTATGCGCAACCGGCAAGGTAACGCATACGAGATAGCCATGAAGCGCGTGATCGGTTTGCCGGGGGAAACAGTAGAAATTCGCGCGAACCAGGGGGTATTCATCAACGGGGAGCTGCTACCCGAGCCGTTCGTTACGCACCAGGCGGAATATGATTGGCCGACGAAGGAGAGCGGGTTGTCTATCCCCTATCACATCCCCGCCAGTGCCTACTTCGTACTTGGCGATAACCGCAACATGTCCTTAGATAGCCATAATTGGATCAATCGAGCAGGTAAACAATCACCGGATCTTCCCCTGGTCGATATCGCCGGTCGCGTGGTGCGTAAGTAAGAGTAGAGTCTGCTCTGGTCGTATGCCGGCACCGGTTCAGCCTACCGAATCCGCCGCGCCCCCACCAGCCGGGGTTTGTAGTACCCCGCGATGGCGTCGACGCGCACGCCGTTGTTGGGGCTGGCGTGCACGAAGCGGTTCTGGCCGATGTAGATGCCCACGTGGGAGATGCCGTGACCGTGGCAGTCGAAAAAGAGCACGTCGCCCGGCTGCAGGTCGGCATAGCGCACCTTGGTGCCCAGGCGGTAGAGGGCGGCGGAGTTGTGCGGGGTGTTGGCGATGCCGCGCAGCGCGAGGGTGCGCACCACCAGCCCGGAGCAGTCCATCCCGCGTGAGGAAAGGCCGCCGCGGCTGTAGGGCGTGCCGCGGAAACCCAGCGCGGTGTTGGCGATGGCCTGTCCGGCGCCGCCGTGTTGGGCGTGGCGCAGCCGGGTGCGTTCCGCGCGCAACTCGCGCACCGACAACACCGTGGCGTGGTGCGCCCGCTGCCCAGCGTGCCGTGTCCGCGCCACGGCCGGGGCCGGGAAACACACCTGCGCCGCGGTCAGCACGACCGGCAACAACAGGCACCACAGACGCCAAAATCGCGTCTCGATCTTACGCAAGGGCATCGTCCTCCGCATCGCGACCGGGGGCCGCAATTGGCTTCAGGGGGGTGTAAATAGCCACTACCGGGGCAGTGGCCGGGCTGCAAATGGCTCCAGCGTACGCGAAGTGTATCATGTCTCCCCAAGTAAAGTCAACCCATGTATCCCCTACATGTAGTATTTTCCTCACAGACAGGGCTAGCGGTAGTGTGGATAACGTGTGGACGGTTGGTCGGAGGGCAGGCGAGACGGAGGAAATGCACCATGCAGACTGGAGAATGCACCATGCAGAATAGTGAGGGGCGAACCCCATTCTCCATTCTGCATGGTGCATTCTAAATTACATACGTTATCCCAGCACCTTCTCCAACGCCCCGATGAAGCGCGTGTTCTCCGCGGTGGTGCCGATGGTGACGCGGATCATCGTCGGGTAGCCGAAGGGGTCGCCGGTGCGCACGATGACGCCTTCGCGCAGCAGTTTGCCGAAAACCTCTTTGCACGGCTGCTTGAGGTCGACGAGGATGAAGTTGGCCTCCGTCGGCACGTAGGGCAGGCCCATACGGGCGAACTGGCCGTAGAGATACGCCTTGCCGGCGTCGTTGGCGGCGATGCTGCGCGGCACCTGCTCGGGGTCGTCCAGGCTGGCGATGGCCGCCCACTGCGTCAGGTTGGCCACGTTGAACGGCTCGCGCACCTGGTGCAGCGCGGCGAGCACGTCGGGCCGCCCGCAGATGCCGTAGCCCACGCGCAGCCCGGCGAGGGCGTAAATTTTGGAGAAGGTGCGCATCACCAGCACGTTGCGCCCCTCCCGCACGTAGTCCAGGCTCCGCGGGTAGTCGGCGCGGGTGACGTATTCGCAATACGCCTCGTCGAGCACTACCAGCACGCTGGGCGGCACGGCGGCGAGGAAGGCATCCACTTCGGCGCGCGTGTTCAGGGCGCCCGTCGGGTTGTGCGGGTTGGCGATGTAGATCACCTTCGTGCGCGGGGTCACCGCCGCCGCCATGGCGGGCAGGTCGTGCGCGAATTCCTTCAGCGGCACCTTCACCGGCACGGCGCCCATGGTCAGCGTGCTGATCTCGTACATGCTGAAGGGCGGGTCGCCCATCACCACTTCGTCGCCCGGCTCCAGGTAGGCCACGGCGAGGAAGTGCATGATCTCGTCGCTGCCGCGCCCGATGATGAGCTGCGTGGCGTCGAGCCCCAGGTGCGCGGCCAGCGCGTGGCGCAGGCTGTAGCCGTCGCTGTCCGGGTAGAGCCGCACGTCGCCCAGGTGCGCGGTAATTGCCGCCAGCGCCTTGGGCGAGGGGCCCAACGGGTTCTCGTTGGACGCGAGCTTGATGATCGTGGTGGGGTCCAGCCCCAGCTCGCGCGCCACTTCTTCGATCGGCTTGCCCGGTGCGTACGGCGTGATGCCGTCAATCGCCGCGCGATACGCCGTTTGAATGTCGGATTGCATAACCGCCCTCCCATCGCTGCCCCCATTGTAGCCCAAATCCGCGCCCGGCGGCAACCCGCGCGCGGGGGAATGGGGGATTGGGAGAGCGGGGGAATGGGTGAGGACGAAGACAAAAGCAGCGCCGGCGTGGTCGGTCCACTTTGCTCTGGAAAGGAAGTGGCGAATTTATCCGGTGTCCCCCGCACGGGTGTGTTGGCCGTGAAAGTATATCTTTCGGTCTGTAGCGCATGAGCGCCGTCCCATGCCTGCCCGTCGCAGGCTATGCCGATGGAGCCCACAGGGAAACGCGGTGACACCTCTGGGAGGGCGAGCGTCCCCGCGAGCCGCGAATACAGAGTGGCGTGGTAGCCATCGGGCTCGTAGTAGCGACGCATCCGCCGTAGCTTTAGCGAAGGCGGAAAGGCGCGTCCATCCCATCTAATGCTCTTTGCTTCATGAA
>CAIYQO010000206.1 GCA_903928345.1 uncultured bacterium
AGGGTTCCGGGTAAAAAAAACCGCGTGCTTGGACGCTGCCTGAGGCCAAGCGCGAACTCCAGACCATCCTTCATCGCTTCCTGGGCTTCTGCCCAACGTGTCAACGTCCGATTACGTTCGATGATACGTAACGGAGTAGTACAATGGAAAATGCAGAATGCAGCATGATTTAGCACTTTTTCGATAGACGGGACATCGTATGCGCATCGCAGGTGGGGGTTATGGCCGGTTGCGGCACGGGGGCGATTTCAAGCCGGTGACGAATCCGTGGGCGTCGCTGCGGCGCATTGTGCCCTGGATTCTGCCGTATTGGCCCATCGTGCTCTTCGGCATCGGGTGCATGGTCATCAACACCTACATCTCGCAGCAACCGCCCCGGGTGACCGCTTTTCTGCTTGACAAGGTGCTCTTTCCCCGGCGGGTCGACCTGATCGGCACCGTGGTGCTGCTCTCCGCCGGCATCACGCTGGGCACGCTGCTCACTGGTTTTCTGCGCACGTACTTCCTGCATATCGCGGGGCAGCAGTTGCTACACGAGCTGCGCGTGCGCCTGTACGATCACTTCCAGAAACTCTCCCTCACCTACTACGACAACCACCAGACCGGCGACCTGATGTCGCGCATGACCGGCGACGTGGAGCAGATCGAGAACATCATGGTGCACGGGCTGGACGTCTTTCTGCAAAGCCTGCTCGGGATGATCATCGTGTTCTACTACATGTACGGCTACAACCGGCATCTCGCCCTGCTGGTGCTCATCCCCGTCCCGTTGCTGCTCCTGAGCATCATGTTCTTCAGCGGGTGGATGCGCAAGGTCTACCGCACCATTCGCGACCGCGTGGGCGACATGAACGCCAAGCTGCAGGACAACATCTCCGGCATCCGCGTGGTGAAGGCGTTCACGCGCGAGGCCTACGAGCTGGGGGAAGTCGCCGGCGTCAGCACCGAAGTGCGCGAGATGAACGTGCGCGGCATCCGCATGTGGAGCAGCTTCGGCCCCGCCATGCAGATCATCGGCAGCGCGGGCGGCTTGCTCGTGCTCTGGCTGGGCGCCAAGTCGGTACTCGTCGGATCGATGAAGCCAGGTGAGCTGATCGCCTTCTGCGCGTTCGTGGGCAGCTTCTATGGCCCCATCCCCGCCTTCTTCCAGTTCTTCGACAGCATCCAGCGCTCGCTGGCGGCGGGGGAGCGCATCCTGGAGGTGCTGGATACCGCGCCCGACGTGCAGGATCCCGCCGACCCGGCGCCGCTGGCCACCGTGCGCGGCGAGGTGGAATTCCGCCACCTCTCCTTCTGCTACGCCACCGGCGAAGAGGTGCTGCACGACGTGAACCTGATCGCCCAGCCCGGGCAGCGCATCGCGCTGGTGGGGCGTAGCGGAGCGGGCAAAACCAGCTTCATCAACCTCATCCCGCGCTTCTACGACGCGCTGGAAGGCGCCGTGCTGGTGGACGGCCTGGATGTGCGCGCCGTACGGCAGACGGAGCTGCGCCGGCACATCGCGCTGGTGCTGCAGGAGACCTTCCTCTTCAACGGCACCGTGGGCGACAACCTGCGCTTCGGCCGGCTGGAAGCCACCGACGCCGAACTGGAGCACGCCGCACGCACGGCCAACGCCTTTGAATTCATCGAGCGCCTGCCGGGGGGCTTCAACACGGAGATCGGCGAGCGCGGCGTGAAGTTATCCGGCGGGCAGAAGCAGCGGCTGGCCATCGCCCGCGCGGTGCTCGCCGACCCGCGCATCCTCATCCTCGATGAGGCTACTTCATCGGTGGATTCCGAATCCGAATTCCTCATCCATCAGGCCCTCGAACGGCTGATGGAGGGGCGCACGACCTTCATCATCGCCCACCGGCTGAGCACCATCCGCAACGCCGACGTGATCCTGGTGCTGGAAAACGGCAGCGTGGTCGAACGCGGCAACCACGCCGCGCTGCTCCTCGCCGACGGCCTCTACGCCCAGATGTGCCGCCAGCAGTTCTGGCTCGACGACCGCTTCGCCGACGACGAAGACGCGGAAGAGAACGCCGACCCCACGTTTACCCCGTAACCGCGGACGGATGCGCTTTGCTTCATGATTTGCCCGTCGAAGGTCTATGCCGATGGAGCCCACAGAGAAACGCTGTGACAACATTGGGAGGGCGAGCGTCCCCGCGAGCTACGAGCGTGTGAACCGTGCATGAGAAAAGAGTCGGCCTGGACGTAAGAGCAATTTATACGTCCAGACCGTCCTCCAGTTTCAAAAACTGATCATTCGTCCGCAGATCGCTACAGTTTTTCGTGGTCGAGCCGTGCTCTTAGCCCCTTTCCAAACAGAAGAAAATCGTTAGAAACTATCTCAAAACGCATCGTAGCCGGATCGCGGAGAAGACCCGCGAGGCGGCTGCGAGGCGTTTTGAGATAGTTTCTTAGTACCGCCCCGGGCTCGCACTTCTGCAGGGACTGTCCCGTGGCGTCCCGTCCAAGCGACGCCGGTTGCGGTGCAGGCGCGTGATGAGGGGGCAAGCAGGATGCGCGCTTCAGCAGGGGCTGTCCCGTGGGGTAGCAGGACACCAACGCCACGGGACAGCCCCTGTATAGAGTCGCGGATTGGACATACGTCCCTGCCGGAGGCCAACACGGACCCGATTCTCCCGCACAAGTCGCCACGGGACAGTCCCTGCAGATGCGCATACCCGGCACTTTCTTACGAGTGACCATCAACTCAACCGGAGCGGTGGCCGCTCCCTCACCCCGGTCCGATCTCCTTCTCTTCGCGCGTCCTTTGTGTTCTTTGTGTCTTTGTGGTTTTCTTACACTGCACACCCGGCGGCGCCTGGTTAGGGACTTCCAAACCGTGCTGCCGGTCTCAACGTTCTCTAGTATCGCCTGTCAAACATAACCAAACAACTTACCTATTCTTACCCCCACAAATCCCACTTTTTCCCGCAACCCACCCCCACCTGCTATAATACGCCGGGAGACTACATGGCTGACTATCATAAGATCGGGTTGATCACCCTGCGCGGCGGGCGGGTGTTGTTGTGCCGGAAGCGGACGTTGACTTCCAAGCTGATCCTGCCCGGGGGGCGGGTGGAGGCGGGGGAGGGGGCGCTCGACTGTCTGGCGCGCGAGTTGCGGGAAGAGCTGGGCGCGGTGGAGGCGGCGGGGGTGGACTACCTGGGCACCTACGAGGACCGCGCCGCCAGCGACGACCCGACCGAGCACAAGACGGTGGAGATCGTGCTCTACCGCGGTGCGCTGATCGGCGAGCCGGCGCCCCATTCGGAGATCGCGGAGCTGGTGTGGTTCGGCGCGGAGGACGACTGGGACGCGCTGTCCGGCATCCTGGTGCACAAGATCTTCCCCGACCTCATCGCCCGCGGCGTGCTGCCCTGGAGTCACGCATGATCGAACTACTCGCCCCGGCCAAAGACGCCGCCTGCGGCATCGCCGCCATCGACGCCGGCGCGGACGCCGTCTACATCGGCGCCGCTCATTTCGGCGCGCGGGAAGCCGCCGGCAACACGCTGGACGACATCGCCGCCCTGGTGGCCCACGCGCACCGCTACTGGGCGCGCGTCTACGTTACCCTCAACACGCTGCTCACCGACGACGAATTGCCCCTGGCCGTGCAGATGGCGCACCAGGTGTATGACCTGGGCGTGGACGGGCTCATCATCCAGGACGTGGGCCTGCTGGAGTGCGACTTACCGCCGCTGCCGCTGATCGCCAGCACGCAGATGCACAACCACACCCCGGAGCGCGTGGCCTTTCTGGAGGCGGTGGGGTTCCAACGGGCGATCCTGGCGCGCGAGTTGTCGCTGACGGAGATCCAGGCCATCCGCGCCGACACGACGCTGGAGCTGGAGTGCTTCGTGCACGGTGCCTTGTGCGTGGGCTACAGCGGGCAATGCTACCTCAGCTACGCGCAGGGGGGCCGCAGCGGCAACCGCGGGCAGTGCGCCCAGCCGTGCCGCAAAGCGTACCGCCTCTACGACGCGTCGGGGCAGCAGTTGTCACCTGAGAAGCACCTGCTCTCCCTGCGCGACCTGAACCTCTCCCACGACCTCGGCGCGCTGCTCGATGCCGGAGTGACGAGCTTCAAAATCGAGGGACGGCTGAAGGACCAGGCCTACGTGACGAATGTGGTGCGCCACTACCGCACGGCGCTGGACACCGAGTTGGCCGCGCGCGGGCTGCGCCGGAGCGCCAGCGGCACCAGCCGCGCGGACTTCACCCCCGACGTCGGGAAGACCTTCAACCGCGGCTACACCAGCTACTTTCTGCACGGGCGCGACGCGGCGGTGGGCGCGCCGGACACGCCGAAGATGGTGGGCGAACCGGTGGGCACGGTGGCGACGGTGGGGCGGTATCGCGTCAGCGTGGACGGCGGCGTGCCACTGCACAACGGCGACGGGCTGTGCTTCTTCACCCCCGCCTGCACGCTGGCGGGCACGGTGGTGAACGGCGTCAACGGGAACATCGTCACCGTGTCGAGCACGGAGGGCCTGGCCGCGGGCACGGCGCTCTTCCGCAACCACGACCACGCCTTTTTGACCGCTCTGGCCAAGGCGGAGATCACGCGGGCGATCGCGGTGGACTTCACGCTGCGTCCCACCCCCGACGGCGTGGCGCTGCACGTGCGCGACGCGGATGGCGTGGACGCGGTGGCGACGACGGCGTGCGATGACACCCCCGCGCAGAAGCCCGAGGCGGCGCTGGCGACGATCCACGCGCAACTGGGCAAGTGCGGCGGCACGGAGTTCGCCTGCGCGTCGGTGACGGTGGAGACGGGGGCGCGCTTCTTCCCGGTGGCGATCCTCAACGCACTGCGCCGCGATGCGCTGGTCGCCTTGCGCGCCGCCCGCACCGTCGCGCGTCCGGTGGCGGTCGGCGGCGTGAAGCGGAACGACGCGCCCTTCCCCGCGACAAAGCTCGCCTTCACTGGCAACGTGCTCAATCGGCAGGCGGCGGCCTTCTACCAACGCCACGGGGTGACGACCATCGAGCCCGCCGCGGAGTCCGGCCTCGACATGCATGGGCGCACAGTGATGACCACCCGCCACTGTATCCGCCGCGCCCTGGGCCTCTGCCACCGCCCCGCGGAGCCGCTGCTGCTGGTCGACGAAGAGGGGCGGCGCCTCGGGTTGCGCTTCGCGTGTATGCGGTGCGAGATGGAAGTCGTGCTGCCGTAAACGCCGCGAAAAGTGGGGACAGGCACGCATTTTCCGGCAGGCTATCCTGTGGTGCCGCACGGCACACGGAAAATGCGAGCCAGTCCCCATTTTTCGCTCACCTGATACTTTGAACGTTGAACGCTTCTATGGTACACTGCCGGGACGTTATGACCTCCAACCTCCGTTTGCTATTGGGAATCTCCGTGCTCTTCGGTATTACCGCCGGCGTGTATGAATCCGCGTATCCGTTGCTGCTCGACGCGTGGCATGTGGATACGCGGTTGATGGGGTTGATCTTCGCCTGCGCGGGGGCGGCGGTGCTGGTGCTGCGCATCTACCTGGGCGGGTTGTCCGACCACGTGGGACGCAAGCAGCTCTACGGGTGGGCGCTGGTGGGGGTGGGGGCGGCCACGGCGGCCATCGCCGCGTGGGCGGCGCTGCCCTGGCAGTTACTCTTGCGCACGCTGCGCGACGCCGCGGCGCTCACGCGCGAGACGGTACATCCCATCGTGGTCTACGAGGAGCGCGCCACCGGCTTCCTCGACCGCATCGGCAAGTTCCGCGGGTGGGAATTCTCCATGCTCGCGCTGGGCACGCTGCTCATCTACCTGCTGCTCTGGCACTACCCGGGCCGACCGCTCTTTGCCTACCAGCAGGCGCTGTACATCTCCGGCGGGCTGGTGGTGGTGGCAGCGGTGTGGCTGGCGCTGCGCTTCCGCGAGCACCCGCGCGAGGCGCCGACGCAGCGCGTCACCCTGCGTGAACTGCTCAACTTCGACATGCACCCCAATTTGAAGATCCTCACTCTCGTCGGGGTCATCTTCGCCATCGGTAACCAGCTCAGCCACAGCTTTTACCTGCCGCTCTTCTTCACCCAGCACTTCCACGCCGACCCACGCACGGTGATGATTATCACCATCATCCACCGCATCTCGCTGGGGGTGCCGATGCTCTTCGTGGGGATGCTGCCGATCAAAAACCACCGCGCGTGGTACATCGGCACGCTGCTGCTCGAGGGCGGCATCATCGCCGTGGCGGCGGTGATCCCCAACTTCCTGGCCTCCACCGCCGTTTTCCTCTTCCACGACGCGCTGGGCGCCGCGGTGTGGACACCCATCCAGGCCACCCTCATCCAGCACTACTCGCGCCCGGAAAGCCGCGGCCTCGAGGTCGGCAAGGTGCTCGCCTGGGCCGGCATCGGCGCCATCATCGGCCCCTTCGCCACCGGCTACCTGGCGCACCTCGACACCCGCCTGCCCTTCCTGGTCAGCGGCATCTTCATGGCCCTCGCGGCGCTGCCGCTGCTGTGGTTCCGGCAATATGCGCCGATTCTGGCGGAGCCGGTGGCGGTGTAGGGGAATAATTCACAGGGGTGAAAGGGATGGGTGGGGATGGGTGGGGATGGGTGGGGATGGGTGGGGATTAGAGTTGGGCACGCATTACTCAATTTGCGAACGCTTGGTTGTTATTCAACCTGACGATCAATCGTCAGGCTACTAGCTGCGCCCCTTGAAAGGGGCTTGGCGAGCATTCGCGACCCTTCTCTATTACTCAACCCCCGTTTAGATATTCGTTGTGAATTGTATTTTTCCGCGCTCAGGTAATCCTTCCAAACGAGAACACTACTTTTCTGCGCCTACCAAAGCCCCATTTATGGGGCGCAGCCGGTAGCCTGACGATTTATCGTCAGGTCGGATTGTCTCAACGGTAATTCGACTCATATGCCCGTGTTCGGCGTGCCGTTAGCCAGCCCGGATCGTCACCGCCCCCACGAACGCGTTGGCCTCGAGGCCGGCCTCCTCAGCAGTGGTCACGCGCCGGCCGTTGAGGCGCAGATTTTCGATGGTGATCCGCTCCACCCGGTGCCCGGCATCGAAGCCGATCAGGCGGGAGGGCGGGAGGCCGGGAGCGGTGACCTGGATCTTCTCGAAGCGGATGTCGGTGATCTGCCCGCGCTCGGGGCTGTAGTTGCAGTAGCCTTGAATGACGTGCAACACGAGCACGCATGGCAGGTAGCGCTCATCGGGTGAGACGTGGTAGCGCTGGTCGGGGGCGCTCTGAAACTGCGGGCGCGGGCAATCGTCCAACTCCACCCGGATATCGCGGAAGGTGATGTCGTGGCAATGCGCGTGGTCGCCGTTCTGCACATCCATCGCGACGTCGACGACGTGGATGATGTCGCAATCCTCAAAGAGGACATCGCTGATCTGCGTGGCGACGGTTTCCAGGCCGATCTCCAGCGCCCGGCCCCAATCGTTCCAGATCACGCAGCGGCGCACCTGGATATCGTGCAGGGGCGCGCCCAGGCAGGGGAAGCGGCCGTGGGTGCGCTGAATGTCGGAAAAGAGGGCGCGCGTTTTGCCGTCGAGGGTGAAGCTGCCGTCGAACTGCCCCTCAAAAAGTTGCAGGGCGTAGACGAAAGGCCCCCACTGGTCATAGCCTTTGAGGGCAATCGAGTCGTCAAAGGAGCGGACGAAGCTGTCTTCGACACTGCAGTGCTGGCAGTTGATGAAGTCGATGCCATCGGAGTTGTAGCGCCAGTTGCCGATCAGCTTCACGCGTCCGATGCGCACCTCCTGGCAGGCCGACGGCACGATGGTGAAACCGCCCGGATCGCGCAGGGTGATGCCGGCGATCCGCACGCGGGTGCAGGCGTGCAGGCTGATCAGCCCGGTCAGGTCCATCCGGCTGAATTGGCTGCCATCGAGGATGCCGCGCCCGCTGATGGTGATGTCGTCGGCGCCCTCCGCCACTACCGCGCCGTAGACCACCGCGCCGGCGGCCAGGTACACGGACTCGCCGCTTGCCAGGGTCATCAACCCCGGCGCGTGGACGCCGGGACCGAAGTAGCGCACGCGGGGGTCCTGGGGGTCGGGGGCGCCCGTCTCCACCGGATCGGCAAAGAGATGCAGGGCGTGGTGGCTCCCGTTCACCTCCACCGTGAATTGCCCCGGCGCCGCGACGGTGAAGCTGACCGTGTTGCCGGTGACGGTGGGTTGGATGCCGCGAGAGGTGGGTCGTACCCGCACCGTCTGGACCGGACGCGCGCAGACCACCTGCACCGTGACGGGGCCGTCCATGTCCCACGAGGCAAAGGCCGCGAGTTCCGTCTGCTCCAGCGGGCGCTGGTAACCGGACCACACCTGGTTGAACGGATGGGCGGACACCCGCGCCTGATGCACGAACACCGCTTGCCCATTGACGGTCACCGTGTAGTCGAGTGACGGAACTTCTTCCACGAATGCCTGCTGCTGCATGTGTACCAACCTTGCTGACGGGAAACTGATTCGCCATTATGACTTTCGCACTGGCGTCCGTCTTACCTGCTGATTTTCAGTTTCTGCAACCCGGCCGGCCGAGTGCAATGCCTCTCCCATCCCCTCAATCCCCGATACCGTTCATATGTCCGCATCC
Organism: uncultured bacterium; assembly: GCA_903928345.1. Classification (GTDB taxonomy): domain Bacteria; phylum Armatimonadota; class Hebobacteria; order CAIYQO01; family CAIYQO01. Next base: position 8,574 of record CAIYQO010000206.1, read on the forward strand.
GTCAGCGCCCCTCTCCCCGCTGGGAGAGGGGTTGGGGTGAGGGCCGCGCGGGAGCGCGGAACGACTATTGAACGGTAGTGCCTTCATCCCTGTGAATTATTCCCCCCGTGGCCATCTGACCACGGGAGCGCGTCGATTACGAGCACGAGCACGAGCACGAGTTATGAAGCGAGTTACCGGGTATAACCCCCTTACCATGCCGCCGCCCCCGGCGCCGGGAGGGGTATTATGCGGAATTGGATGCTGGCGCTGGCGTTAGTGTGCATGTTGCCGGGATGCGCGAACGGCGATCTGGAGGCGGTGCGTACGCGCTGGGTGGCGCTGCACGCGTATCGCGATGTCGCGGCCGACGCGCCGGGGATGCACGGCATTCTCGCGCAACTCGACGCGCAGGCGGGCGATCTGCTCAAGCGGCAGGCGGAAAACGGCGGGTGGGGCGACGTGGCGGACGCGCACAGCCCGCTCATCGGCCTGACCGGGGACTTCTTCAGCCGCCCGCAAACGCTGGCGCGCGCCTACGCCACCCCCGGCTCGCACTACTACCACGACCCCACGCTGCCCGGCCACATCCGCGCGGCACTGCGCTTCGTAACACCCCTGCTGCCGACCAAATGGGACAACTGGTGGGCGCGCGACGTGGGGATGCCCACGGCGGTGGCGGAGACCTTCCTCTTTCTCGGCGACCAGGCGCCTGACCGCGCCGCCTGGCTGTTCCGGCTGCACGATATCGCCACCCATCCGCAGCAGTTTGGCTGGCTGCACCCCGGCACCGGCGCCAACGCGCTCTCCATCGCCCGTGTGACCCTGATGCTCGCGGTGCTCGAGGATGACCCGGCGCTGCTCACCCGCGCGCGGAATATCCTGGCCGACGCGGTGCGCGTGAACCCCGGCGAAGGCGAAGGCCTGATGCCCGACGGCAGCTTTCACCAGCACGGCAACGGGCTGGAATTCAGCTACGGAGCGAGCTTTTTGCAGGATGCCGCCGAGTTGCTGTGGCTGGTGCGCGGCACCGCCGGCGCCTTGCCGACCGACGCGCGCGCCGCGGTGGCGCACGCCTTTGCCGACTACGCGGTGTGGGAGAGCTTTCGCGGCAAGCTGAACCCCTTCAGCCTGGGGCGCGGGGGCACGCGACCCGGCGCCTTCCAGGCGCAGAGCGTCACCCGCGCGGCGCTCTTCCTGCTCGATGCCGGCGTGCCGGAGGCGCGTGACGCCGCGCTGGCGCACCTGGCGGACTACCGGCGGGCCGGCGATCCCATCGCCGCGCTGCTGCCGTTAGCGGGGGCGGTCAAAGATCAGCCCACGGCGGCGCCGCCGACGGGGGTGCGGGCCTACCCGCACAGCGATTACCTCATCGCGCGCACGGCGGACTTCTTCTTCGGCGTGCGGTTGGCCTCCACGCACACCAAGGGGTGGTTCACCGGCAGCGGGGAGAATTTACTCGGCTACGGCGCGGGCGAGGGGGCGTATACACTGCTCACCGACGGGTTGGAGCTGAACCAGGACACCGCGGTGAACCGCCCGTGGGAGGCGCTGCCCGGCGTGACGGCGTGCCCCGACCTGCGCCGCCCGGCGGAGACGGTGGGGCAATCCATCACCGCCGTCGCCGCGCTGGAGGACATGGGGATATTGGCGGCGGATTACCGGCTGACCGACGGCGGGCGGACGCTGACGGGCCGGAAGAGCTACATCGTCATGGGCGGCGCGGTGGCGCTGCTCGGGTCGGACATCCACGGCGACCGGGCGGCCACTACGCTGCTCAGCCTGCCCGTGCGCGCCGACGCGACGACCTTCCGGCTGGCCGGCGAACACCCGCTGGACCCCGGCACTACCCCGCTCACCGCGCCGCTGTGGTATCGCCACGTGGGCCTGCAGCCGCTGGGCGGCGACCCGGCGGAGGTGACGGTAGCACACCTCACCCGCGCGTTTGACGAGGTGAACACGCTGCGCAACCTGCCCGTGACGTACAACACCACCTACCTGAGCGTGCGCGTGCCCAACCGCACGGGGCGTTACGCCGCGCTGCTGCGGCCCGGTGTGGATGCCGCGACCCTCGACGCCCCGCCGCCGATGACCATCGTCGCGCAGACGGATACGCTGCACGCCGTGCGTCGCGCCGACGGCAGCGCCGCCGCGCTGGCCTGCTTCACCGCCGGCCACTGCCCCGTCGGCGGCCTCGACCGTCCCGGCGTGCTGCTGTGGACGCGCGCCGGCGACACCCTCACCCTCGCCGTGCAAAGCCCCACACCCGGGCCAATCCGCGTCACCCTCCCCTTCGCCCTGCACCTCCCCGGCGCCGTCCGCAGCGTGGGCGGTACGACGATCACAGTGGCGATTCCCGGGGTGGACGTGGTGCGGGTGACGGGGAAAATCGTGCGGTAATATTGCTGGAAAATGGAAGGGATGTTTGGTATAATATGGTGTGAGGTGGTGCCATGGATGAGCCCGTTTATACCAACACCGAGTCCACTTTTCCTGTGCTCAAAGGCCTGGAACCGGTGCGCCTGCGACCGGGGATGTGGGTCGGTGATACGGATCTGAAAGGCTATCACCAACTCGTCATCGTAGCGATTGACTTTCTCACCATCGAACTTTTAAATGGTTATGGCACGCAGATCGATGTGACGCTGCTTGATGCGCATACCGTCCAAATCAGCGGCGATGGGCGCGGTTTCTCGGTGTTGCCGTATCGCGAAGGGGGCACGGAGAGCAGCCTCGAAATAGAACTGACACTTTTACAAGCTGGATACATCGAAGATAAATGCTACGATATTTCAGGAAGCATGCATGGGGCCGGTATTGTCGTGGATACGGCGCTTTCATCACAATTGACAGTCGATAATTATCGAGATGGAACACACTATCGTATTTCCTATAAACATGGTGAGCAGGCCTCGCCATTACAAAGCTTGGGTGACACTGCGCACCGTGGTATGACCTTCACCTTCACTCCGGACCCGGAAATATTCGGCGATACGCTGGCTTTCGCACCGGAGCGCCTACGCGACTACTTGCGCCACCTGGCGTATCTGCTGCCCGCAGCAACCTTCACCCTCACTGATATATCAGTGGACTTTCGCACTTTCCGATCTGACTTCCTGCTGACCGGGGGCTTGTGTCCCGCTCCGGCGTTCACGCAGCGCGGGCCGCGTGGTCGATGAGCAGATCCACGTCGGTCGGATTAATGGCACGAGCGGGGTCCGCGC
>CAIYQO010000207.1 GCA_903928345.1 uncultured bacterium
CAGTACGATACCGATTGGGCCGCCATCCATACTGGACAGGCGGCCCACATGCTTAGAGGAAGATGCGCACAGAAAACCCATCTGGAAAAAAGAGCCGCGGACGGTTTATCTAAACTTCAGTATCTCTAGTGCGCGGCTTATTTCCCAAATAGCCATCCAGGGGCGCTTCGCACCCCCAATTTCCGATAGAAAACCGCAAAGACGCAAAGGACACAAAGGAGAACGCAAAGAGGAGAGGAGTGGGCCGGAGCGGTCCGCCGTGACCGAATGATCGTCCCTCTCGATGCGAAGCTGAAAAATATCTTCGCGGGCTCCTTTGCGTCCTTTGCGTCTTTGCGGTTTTCTTACGAGAGGAGCATACCATGACCAGCTTGCCCCCGCTGCGCCCGGCTCGGGTGAACCCGCTGCTGCCGCACCCGCTGGAGCAGCGGCGCAGTCTCGACGGCGCGTGGCGCTTCCGGCTGGACCCGGAGGATTGCGGCGTCCGCGACGGCTGGTTTCGCACGCCGGCTGAGCTGGATGCGTCCATCCACGTGCCCGGGTGCTGGCAAGGCCAGGGCTTCGGCGGCGACGGCCACGACCGGCTGTGGGATTTCAACCTGGAAGCCCGCGTCTTTCAGTCCACCTATACCGGTACCGGCTGGTACGGCCACACCTTCACCGTGCCGCCGGCCTGGCGCGGACGGCACCTGTGGCTGAACTTCGGCGGGGTGCACCCGAGTGCCGAGGTGTGGCTGAACGCGACGCGGCTGGGCGACAACGGCCTGCCCTTCGTCCCCTTCGGCTTCGACATCACCGACCTGGCGCGCGACGATGCGCCGAACGATCTGGTCGTGCGCGTGCACGAGGCGCACCGCGAATACGGCTTCGCCTTCAACTGGCAGGGTAACTGGAGCGGCCTCTACCGCGGCGTCGACTTGACGGCGACCGGCCCGGCGTGGTTCACGCGCTGCGCCGTGCTACCCGACGTGGATGCCCAGGTGCTGCGCCTGCGCGTGGCGGTGGACACATCAGAGGGCACGCCATGCACCCTGGCCGTCAGCGTGGTGCCGGTAGACGGCACGCACCCGCCGCTCTGTGTGGAGTTCGCGCTGCCCGGCGCGGCGGCGGAATTCACGCTGCCCGTACCGGACCCGCGGCTGTGGACGCCGGATACGCCGCACCTGTATCGCGTGGACCTGGTGCTGTGGCAGGACGGCACGGCGTGTGACGCGCGGAGCGAACGCGTTGGGTTCGTGAAGCTCGAAGCGCGCGGCAACCTGTTCTGCATCGGCAACGAGCCCTATTATCTGCGCGGCACCGGTGATTTTCTCTCCTGCCCCGAGACCGGCTGCCCCGACACCGATCGCGCGCGCTGGCGGCGCAAACTCACCGCCCTGCGCGCCTACGGCTACAACTACGTCCGCTGCCAGTCCTACGTCTACGGGCCGGAATACTACGACATCGCCGATGAAGTCGGCATCCTCGTGCAGAGCGAGATGGGTATCCTCGGTGCCTGGGGCGGGTCGTCGCCGCAGCACGTCTACCAGTGGCCGAAACCCACCCCGGACCATGTGGCAACCCTGAAAGCACAGTGGGAGCTGGTGGTGGAGCGCGACGCCTGCCATCCCTCGGCCAATCTGTACTGCATGAGCAACGAGTACGGGGCCGGCACCGATTTCCCGCACCTCGCCTGGCAGTGTTACCACGACACCCGGGCGCAAAAACCCTCCGCCTTCGTGATCTGGACCGACGGCGGCTGGAACGCGGAGCTGCCCGGCGACTTCATCAACCACGAGGCGACCGCCTTCTCGCCGGAGGAGCTGGCCGCGCTGGACAAACCGCTGATTCAGCACGAGTTCCGCTGGTGGAGTTCCTTCCCCGACATCCGCCTGCGCGCCAAATACACCGGCGCCGTGCGACCCTATACGGCGAAAATGGCCGCCGATGCCGCCGCCCGCCGTGGCCAGGCGCACCTGCTGGAAACGTACGCCCACCACAGCCAGCAGTTGCAATATATCGAGGCGAAGGCGAAGATGGAGATGCTGCGCCGTAATTATCCCACGCTGGCCGGCGTCAACCACTTCAACGCCATGGATACCAATCCATCGCCGCAGGGCATCATCGACGAATTTTACGAGCGCAAGCTGATCGACGCCGCCCAATGGCGGCAGACGAACGGCGACACCGTCGTGCTCAGCGCCCTCGGCTTCGACGACCGCTGCTGGACGGCGGGCACGACGGTGCAAGTCGCCTTTTCCGTCTCCGACTTCGCCCATCCCCCCTTTGGCGACCCCCGCCTGAGCTGGCAGTTGCGCGCGGGGGTGGAGATCCTCGCCCGGGGCGAGCTGCGCGTGCCGGCGATACCCTTCACAACCGTCCCCGCCGGCGCGATCGACATCGCCGTGCCCGTGCTCGCCGCGCCCGTCGCCGCGGTGTTGGAGGCGGTGCTGACGGATGGCGACGACGGGCGCGAGGCCCGCAACGCCTGGTCGGTCTGGCTCTTCCCCGACGTGGCGGCTCCCGACGGCGCGGTGCACGGCCAACCGCAATGGACGTGGCTGCGGCAGTGGTCCACGCTGCCCTCCGCGACGCCCGCCGCCCGCGTAGTGCTGACGGAAACGCTGGACGACGACCTGGTAGCCTTCATGCAGCGCGGGGGCCGCGTTATCCTGGCCGCCGGCGAGGGACTGGTGCGCCCGCACGGCCCGCTCTTCGGCTACGTGAAGTACTTCTTCACGCCGCCGGCCAACTATGCCCCGTATGAAGACGGGCAAAATGGCACGGTCATCGCCGACCACCCGATGCTGCAAGGGCTGCCGCACACCGGCTTTGCCGATTGGCAGTGCTTCCGCATGATCGACAACGCGCCCCCCCTCGACCTGGAACCCCTCGGTCTGGCCGACGGCGACCCGGTACTCCGCGTCATCCACCGCTTCCCCACGCTGCACCAGCTGGGTTACCTGCTGGAACGGCAAGTCGGGCAGGGAGGGCTCATCCTGTGCGCGTTGGAATTGTCACCGGCGTGGGTGGAAGCCCGCTGGCTGCTGCGCCAGTTGTGCGCCTACGCGGCCTCGGAAGCCTTCCACCCGGCGCTGGCGCTGACGGACGAGAGCTGTGCCCACCTCATGCGTTGACGCGTGCACGCATTCGCCGTACCATCGAATCGTTTGCTTGGAAGGGGGCGTGTATGCGCCGTGTAGTGTTGCTCTGTGTGAGTCTGCTGCTGACCCTGCCGGTATTGGCCGGCATTCCCGGGGTGGACGTGGCGGTGCAGGTGTCGGCGCGGGGGCAGGCGGCGCCGGCGGCGATTATCCTCTCCTGGCCGCTCACCCCCTCGGCGGGGATGGCCTACCACGCCCACACGGTCTACCGCAAGGCGGCGCATGACACCACCTGGGGGACGCCGTTGGCGACGCTGGCGGGCACGGCGGCGGGCTTCACCGACACCCACGTCACCCCCGGCGTCGGCTACGAGTACCAGGTGATCCGCGACGCCGAGGCGGACGGCCTGACCTTCCACGGCTACGGCTACGTCTACGCGGGCATCGGCCTCGCGGCGGTGGAGCGGCGCGGTACGGTGCTGCTTCTGGTGGATGCGCGGCAGGCGGCGCCGCTGCGCGCGGAGCTGGCGCAATTGGCGCAGGACCTGGTCGGCGACGGCTGGCAGGTGCGGCGGCATGACATCGATCCCACGCTCACGGATAAGCAGGTGAAGGCGCTCATCGCGGCGGACTACCACGCCGATCCGGCGCACGTCACCGCCGTGCTGCTGCTCGGGCATGTGGCGGTACCCTACTCCGGCAACATCGCGCCCGATGGGCACCCCAACCACCAGGGTGCGTGGCCGGCGGACATGTACTACGCCGACATGACCGGCACCTGGACGGACATCACGGTCGATAACACGGCCATCAAGCTGCGCACCGAGCGCAACCGCAACGTGCCCGGCGACGGCAAGTGGGATCAGGATCACCTGCCCGTCGACGGCGCCGCGGTGCTGGCGGTCGGCCGCGTGGACATGCACAACCTGCCCACCTTCGCCGCCGTCGATCCTACGCTCACCGAAACCGGCTTGCTGCGCCGCTACCTGGACAAAGACCACCGCTACCGGCACGGCCTGGCCCCCTTCGACACGGTGCGCCCGCGCGCCCTCCTCGGCGCCAACCCCGGAAACCGGCGGGCCGATATCCTGGCCATGGGATCGGGGGGCGATGCCCTCTTCGGTCCCGGTGCCACGGATACCCTCAAATGGACACCGGCGGCGACGGCGGACAGCTACACCTGGGGCTTCGGCTACACCGTCGGCGACTTCACCAGCCTGAATGGGCATTACCGACACGCACACGCTGGCGACGGGGCAGATGCGCGTCACCTTCGCCACCGTGATGGGCTCCTACAGCGGTGACTGGGATTGCCCGGACAGCGTAGTGCGCGCCCTCATCGCCTCCCCGCCGCAGTGCCTGGGCGCCGGGTGGGGAGGCAACTGGTACTTGCACCCCCTGGCGGCCGGTGAGACGATCGGTAGCGTAGTGCGCCTGACGCAGAATAACCGCGGGCTCTACCCCAACCCGTGGGCGACGCCCTTTTCCGCGAATAACATGGCGATGGTGCACATCTCGCTACTCGGCGACCCCACGCTGCACCTGCAGCCGGTGCGTCCCCCCACCGACCTCACCGTCACCGCCGTCGGCACGGCAGCGCACCTCACCTGGACGGCCTCGCCGCAGGCCGTGGCGGGGTACGCCGTCTACCGCGCCGCCACGCCGGACGGCCCCTTCACGCGCCTCACCCCCGCCCCGTTGCCCGGCACCGCCTTCACCGACCCCGCGCCGCCGGCAGGCGCCGTCTACCTGGTGCGCGCGCTGGCACAACTCACCAGCGGCGGCGGCACATATTACAGCCTGAGCCAGGGCGCGTTTTCCACCCCACCCCGCTGATCTTTCGCACATCCACGCAGCCCACGGCGGATACACTGACAGAGGTGATTGCAAAAACCTGCCGGCCTGCTCCCTCTCCCCCGTCACAGGACGTTACGGGGAAAGGGTTGGGGAGTGGGGGCGGTCTTCTGAAAGGTTGGGCAATCACCGTATGCACAGTGTCCCATCTCGGGATACCAAGGAGTCGCTATGCGAATGTTAGTGGATGTCAGCATCCCCCATGAGGCGTTCAACGCCGCCGTGTGGGATGGCTCAGCGGGGGAAAAGCTCGGGCGCATCCTCGCGGAGCTGAAACCCGAGGCGGTCTACTTCACCGAGCGCATGGGGAAGCGCGGGCTGACGATGCTCATCGACCTGGCCGACCCCGCGCAGGTGCCGGCCATCGCCGAACCGTTCTTTCTCTCCTTCAACGCCGACGTGAAGTTCCACGTCGTGATGACGCCGGATGACCTGATGCGCGCCGGCCTCGAGGAGATCGGGAAGAAGTGGAAATAAAGAGGCGTGCTATGGCCGTCTCGGTGGCACGGGGGAGACGGCCATAGCACATCAGATCCGCTCGTCCGGCGCCACGATGCGCACGGTGCCGTCGTTGCGCACCAGCAACCAGGAGAGGTGCAGCGCCACGCGCACCCAACCCGGCACCTTGTCGCACTGGCGCACGAACTGCGTCATGTGCGGCACCGCCAGCCCGTGGTGGGTGGGCGGTGGCGACAGGCGTTGCGCCAGTTGCCCCAGCCCGAACTGGAAATCCAACCCGACCTGCGTCGTTTTCCCCTTCGCTACCACTTCCCAGCGCTCCCCCGTCTCCGGGTGCACGGCCACCAGGTCGGCGGCGCCATCGCTCTCCAGCAGGTACCCCTGGCTTTCGAAATAGATCACGACGGCGCGCTGAATGAACGCCTCCTCCGGATAAAACGGTTCGTTATGGTTGGTCATGGGTCTCCTTGTTATTCTTTCGCCGGCTTCCGCGCCGCGAAACGCTCCGGCCACTTGTCGAGAAACGTGGCGAAGGGCTCCTTCGCCAGCAAGGTGTAAGCGGCGGGCAACGGATCGCCGTCGGCCAGCCGGTCGAGGAATTGCAGCACTCCGTCGCGCCCCAGCGTGTCCATCAGCACCGTCGCCATCGCGTGCACCTGCGAGTACCCCTCTTCCACCCGGCTCACGTCGGGATTCTGGAAGGTACTATCGAGGTGCGCCAGCGGAATGGGTGGCACGGGCGGCCGGCCCGTCTGCATCCCCCCCGTGCCGCCGATCACACAGGCCAGCCCCTCGTTCAGCCACAACGGCACACCCTGCCCCTCGGTGCGCTGCGCGATAGCCAGGTGGGCCATTTCGTGACGCACGGTGCTCACTAACTCGTCGTGGTGATCGCCAGGTTCCGGCCATGCGGTAGGCGACCAGATGATCAGCATGCCGCGCACCGTGAAGGCCACCGCATGCAGATCGTTATCGTCGGGCACGTAGATGTGCGCGTAGCGGCGGTAGGCGCTCTCCGCGGTGAAGAAGAGCACGCGGAAGTTGCGTACCCGCACGCCGAAGGTTGCGCTCACCTGCGCGCGCGCCTTGTCCACCTCGTCGAGCACCCAGGACGCCGCCGGGTCCTTCCCGTCGCCGTAAAAGCCAAAGTTGCTCGTGCGCTGCAGCAGCGGCGGCTCCAGTTGCGCCCGTTGCGACAGGCCGTCCAGCACGCGCAGCCAGTCGTCCACGCTGCCCTTCGACGCCGGGTCGAGCTTCGCCAGCTCCTGAAAGCTCGCGCGCGCCCCGGCATAGTCGCCGGCCAGCGCCTGGGTGGCGGCGTAGTCCCCGAGCAACGTCGCGTCGTCGGGGAAGCGCTCGCGGTAGTCGGCGTAGACGTCCAGCGCCAGTTGCAGCCGCCCCGCCGCGCGCAGCGCCTGCCCGTACCACTCGGCAATGTCGCGGTTGCGCCCGTCGCGCGACGCCGCCACCGCCAGATGCTCCGCCGCCAGCTTGTAGGCGTGCTGCCCGTAATACGCCCGCCCGAGCCAGAACTGCAGCACGGAGTCCTTCGGATTGTCCGGCACCAACGGCGCCAGCTTCGCCACCGCGCCGGCGTAATCCCCCGCCCCCACCAGCGCTATCCCCTCATCCAGCGCCGGCAGTGGCGCGCCCCACACCGGCAGCGCCAGCAAGCAGGCTATCAGCACCCAATGGCGAATAGACATGTCACCCGCATTATAGCATAGGAGTGAATGCACAGTGCAAAATGCACAATGGAGAATTGAGAATGCCGGATAAGGAAGACGGTGCCATCAATCTCCCCCTTCCCCGTCACAGGACGTTACGGGGGAGGGGGCAGGGGGGGTGGGGGTCGGTCTTCTGACAGGTGTTGCAATTACCCCCCATTCTCCATTCTCCATTCTACATTTTCCATTGTGCATTTTTCCGAAGGAGACAATTATGAACTGGCAGGCACAATGGATATGGACGGCGTCCGACGACCGTCGACCCTTTAACGAGGTGATTATCGCGCGGAAAAGCTTCGAGCTGCCGTCGTGCGCGGCGGCCACGCTGGCGATCACCGCCGATACGCGCTACCGCGTGTGGATCAACGGCACCTGGGTCGAGGACGGCCCGGTGCGCAGCTACCCACGGCACTACCGCTACGATGTCATCGATGTCGGCGCGCTGCTGCACCCCGGGCGCAATGTGATCGCCGTGGTGGCGCGCTTCTTCGGCCCCACCACCTTCCACGTGATCCCCCAGGAGGCCGGCCTGCTGGCGCAGTTGGCGGTCACCACCGCCGACGGCGCGACGGTCGTCATCCCGACCGACGCGAGCTGGCGCGCCATCCCCCACCCCGGCCACATCCCCGACACGGCGCGCACCAGCATCCAGATGGAAGCGGTGGAGTGGCACGACGCGCGTTCAGCCCCGGCGGGCGTCACCGGCGTGCACTTTGACGACGCCGCCTGGCCCGCCGCGCGCGCCTACTACCCCGCCGACGGCGGCCCCTGGGCCGACCTGCAGCCGCGCGACGTGCGCTTCTTCACCCGCGAGCCGATCCACCCCGTCACCCTCACCGAGGCCGTGGTGGTGGACGACCAGGCTTTCACCGTGGCCATCGACCTGAAGCGCCTCTGCTACCCGCACGACACTTCCTCCAACAATCTCCCCTTCGTCGTCGCGCTGGCCACCGAGCTGGTTTCGGACACCGTACAGGAAGTCATTTGCCGCACCTGGGGCGGCTGGGGCGACATGGTGGCGCTCACGCTGAACGGGCAACCGGTCGAGGACGGACGGCTGCCGCTGCGCGCGGGCGCGAACCTGCTGGTGATAAAAATCAACACGCAGTACGGCCACGCGCTCTACGACCTGTCGCTGGCCTTCGCCACCTGGGACGGCCTCACCCAGCGCAACCCGCTGGGCGACCCGGCATCACCCTGGGCCGCGGTGGGGTCGCTCTACGTGTCCGACCCGGTGACCAACCTGCTCACCGTCGTGCAACCGCCCCCCGCGGAGGCCGTGGCGCGGCTGCAGGCGCTGGGCGCGTCGCCGGACGCGGCGGCCTTCTGTGCCGCCGGCGACGCGCGCCCCGTGCCCGCCCACCTGCTGCTGCACGACCAGTATCCCGCCTTCCTGCACCGGCGCGTGCTCGGGTCGGCGGAGGGCCTGCTCGACGACCGGGCGGCGCTGCTGGCGGACAACCGCGCGTGGACCACGGTGCAGCCCGCGGCGGACGGCGATGTGGAGCTGTGCCTCGACCTCGGCAAGGAAACGGTGGGCTGGGTGGAGTTCGAACTCGACGCGCCCGCCGACACCATCGTGGACGGCCACCTCATCGAGTACCGCATCGGCGATCTGCTGCAGCATACCGGCGGCATCCGCAACGGCTTCCGCTATGTCACGCGCGAAGGGGTCAACCACTTCGTCTCGCTCAAGCGCCGCGCGGGGCGCTATCTGTTCCTCACCCTGCGCGACATGACCGGGCCGGTGAAGATCCGCCTCGCGCGGATGCTGCAGGCCACGTATCCGGTAGAGCAGCGCGGCGCCTTCAACTGCTCCGACGCCGCCCTCAACCGCATCTGGGAGATCAGCGCCTACACGTTGCGCCTGTGCATGGAGGACACCTACACCGACTGCCCGCTTTATGAGCAAACGCTGTGGGTGGGCGACGCGCGCAACGAGGCGCTGTACAACGCTATCGTCTTCGGCGCCGACGACCTTACCTTCCGCTGCCTGCGCCTCATCGCCCAGTCGCTCGACGAGTTCCCGCTCGTCGGCTGCCAGGTGCCCAGCGGCTGGAACGCCTTGCTGCCCGCCTGGAGCTTCCTGTGGGGCATCAACGTGTGGGATTACTACTTCGCCGGCGGTGATCGCGCCGGGCTGGAGACCCTTTACCCCGCCATGCTCGCCAACCTGCGCGGCGCGGAGCGCTTATGCACCGACCGCGGCCTGTTCAGCGCGAATAGCTGGAATATGTTCGACTGGGCGGGGGTGGATCAGGAGCCGCGCACCGTGGTGCACAACAGCCTCTTCCTGGTCGGCGCGCTAGACGCCGCGCGGAAGTGCTGCGCGGCCTTGGGCGCCGATGACGGCGCGTGGCTAGACGACTTCCGCGCCACAATCGTCGCCGCGGTGTTGCCGCTGTGGGATGCGGATAAGGGCAGCTACCCCGACGCCATCCGCGACGACGGCACGGTGAGCCCCTCCACCTGCCAGCACACCAGCGCGCTGGGACTGCTTTACGGCGTGCTGCCCGCGGGGACGACGGAGACGGCGCGGCGCAACATCGTCGATCCGCCCGCCGGCATGGTACGCGTGGGCAGCCCGTTCGCGCTGCAATACTTCCTGGAAGCGCTGGAGAGCAGCGGCGATGCCGCCCACGCGCTGGCATTGATCCGCCGCTACTGGCAGGACATGCTGGACTGCGGCGCCACCACCTGCTGGGAAACCTTCCGCGGCTGGGAGGCCACCTACCCCACGCGCAGCCACTGCCACGCCTGGTCGTCCGCGCCCGTCTACGTCTTCAACCGCCTGCTGCTGGGCATCGTCCCCACCGGCGTGGCCGCCGCCGAAGTCGTCGTCAGCCCCCACCCCCTCGGCCTGACCTATGCGAACGGCGCCACCGCCTCCCCCCACGGCCCCCTAAAAGTCGCCTGGACCCTGAAAGACGGCACCCTGGCGATCACCGTCACCATGCCCGCCGGAGTAACCTGGCGCATCCAACCCAACCCCGACTGGGCGGGAATTACTCGGGTGACGGTGAATGGAGAAGAGCGTCCGGAACTGCTAACAACGCAAGTGACGGATTAAGGAAACAATCCGCAATCCAAAATCGAATGGCCGCCCGGGGCCGCGGTAACGGCCCCGGGCGGGTGCCCGTGTCGCTGAGGGAGGAGTCGACCAACGGGCGCTCTCCTGCTGGTCAGACAGAAGAGGGTCTATGCACGGAGAACCGTACACCCTACCATCCTACCGCCCGCATGTATCCCGAACGTGTCGGTATGTTACGATTTTATTTCGTGCCGCGCCCGGGAGGCCGACTGCGCAAAACGCCCCACGCAGGGGAACCAGCATGGGGCGTTTTGTATGAGAAATCGATAACTGAATACGAGCCGGGCTCTTTACCCTTTTCCACACAGCCCCCAGGGGCGCGTCGCACCCCAAATGACTAGAAAAAGCGGAAACTCCCAGGTTCACCCAACTCCATAGCCCAGGGCAACGCCCTGGGACGCCGGTAACAATCCGCTGATATTGACCCCGTCCCAGGGCGCTACCCTGGGCTATGGAGTCTGCCATGTGCCGGAGGAGTCCGGCACTATACGTCAGTGGAAGGTGACCACTTTCTCACGAATGACTACCACTCTACCCAAGCGGTCATCGCCCTTCCACCCCGGCCCAATTTTCTGTGAAAATCTGTGAAATCTGTGGTTTCTCGTCCCCCGCACCCCACCCCTACATGATATTTTCCAGCCCCACCACCACCCCGTGCAGCGCCAGCACCTTGCGCAGGGCCAGCACGACGCCGGGCATAAAGGACTCGCGGTTGATGGTGTCGTGGCGGATGGTGAGGGTTTGGCCGAGGCCGCCGAAGAGCACCTCCTGGCTGGCCACCATGCCGGGCACGCGCACGGCGTGCACGCGGATGTTGCCCACCGCCAACCCGCGGCTCGCCTCGCCCATCTCCGCCTGCGCGGGTTGCGTCAGCCGCCCCTCGGCCGCGTCGCGCATCAGCTCCGCCGTGCGCAGCGCCGTGCCGGAGGGCGCGTCGAGCTTCTTCTCGTGATGGAACTCGATCACCTCCGCATAGTCGAAGTAGCGCGCCGCCTGCTGGGCGAACTGCATCATCAGCACCGCCCCGATGGCAAAGTTGGGCGCGATGAAGACGGGCGTCTCCGCCTCGGTCGCCAGCCGCCGCAGTTCGTGCAGGCCGTCGGCGGTGATGCCCGTGGTGCCCACCACCGGCGCCACGCGCAGGGGGATCGCCGTGCGCAGGTTGCCCATCACCGCGCTGGGCATGGTGAAGTCCGCCAGCACCTGCGCCCCGCTGCGCGTCAGCGCCGCCGCCAGGTCGCTTTCCACCGCCACGCCCAGCGGGCCGATGCCCGCCAGCACGCCGATGTCCTCCCCGGCGCACGCCATGTCCACGGCAGCCACCACGGCCAACCCCTCGACCGCCGTCACCGCCTTCACCACTTCCTTCCCCATCTTGCCGCACGCCCCGGCAACACACACCCGAATATCCGCCATGCTTTGCTCCGATCTATGTAAGAAAACCTTGCCTGAATTCGCCCCCCGCCCCCCGGCCCCCTCCCCCGTAACATCCTGTGACGGGGGCGGGGGAGGTGGAAACCAGTAGAGCTTGCGTATATCAGCTCCCTTCCCCCGTCACAGGACGTTACGGGGGAAGGGTCGGGGATGGGGGGCAACGACCTACCTTACCCCTCGTGCGCTACCACTCCGTACTTCTGCCGCCCCAACCCCTCCACCGTCAGCTCCAGCACGTCGCCGGGTTTCAGGTAGGTCGGCGGGGCCATGCCGGCGCCGATGCCGCTGGGGGTGCCGGTGGCGATGATGTCGCCGGGCAGCAGCGTCATCCCCTGCGAGATGAAGCTGATGAGCTGCGCCACCGGGAAGAGCATATTCGCCGTGCTGCTCTGCTGGCGCACCGCGCCGTTCACCGTGGTGGAGAGCGCCAACGCCTGCGGGTCGTCGATCTCCTCCGGCGTCGCCAGGTACGGCCCCACCGGGCAGAAGCCGTCGTAGCTTTTGGCGCGGAACCACTGGCTCTCCGAGCGCTGCACGTCGCGCGCGGTCACGTCGTTGACGATGGTGTAGCCGGCGATATATGCGGGGGCGTCCGCCGGCGACACGTCGCGGCAGAGGTGGCCGATCACCACGCCCAGCTCCACCTCGTAGTCCGTTTCCGTCGACCACACGGGCGGGGGCAGCATCAACTCGTCGTACGGCCCGGCGATGGTGGTGTTCGCCTTGGCAAAGAGGAGCGGCGACTTTGGCAGGTGGTCGCCCATCTCGTCGGCGTGCTCGCGGTAGTTCAACCCCACGGCGACGATTTTGCCGATGCCCGACAGCGGCGGCCCCAGGCGCACGCCTGCCAGCAGCACCCGTCGCTCGCGCGGCGCCGCCTCCACGTACTCTTCCACCGCCGGCAGCGCGTCGAGTTCCAGCAACTCCTCCAGGCTGTGCGGCGTGTCCAGCTCCGGCACCTCTAGATCGAGGAGGAACCGGTCATCCACGATCACCCCGGGCCGTTCTTGAAAGCGTTCCCCATACATCACCAGCTTCACAAGCGTCACCTCGCCCCCTTAGTATGACGGATTGTTGCCCGACCGTCCAGCGCTGCGACGAAAACGAATGGTCGCCCGGTGCGCCATCGGCATCGCATGGACGGGAGGCGTGGCGGGTAACGGGATGGCAAGCACGGCGAGGAGGTGGGTATGTTGGAACCGGCCAAAGGGATCATTCTACTCGGCGACGGGATGGGCGACTGGCCCGTGCCGGAGTTGGACGGCGACACGCCCATCGAGGCGGCGGTGAAGCCAAACCTGGATCGGCTGGCGCGCGAAGGGGAGACGGGCCTGCTCGACCCCATCGCCCCCGGCGTGCGCGCGGGCAGCGACACCGCCCACCTGGCGATCCTCGGCTTCGACCCGTACCGCTACTATACGGGCCGCGGGCCCTTCGAGGCGCTGGGCATCGGCATGGACGTGCGCCGGGGTGACATCTGCTTCCGCGTGAACTTCGCCACCGTGGATGCCGACGGGAAGGTGCTCGACCGCCGTGCCGGGCGCATTACGGAAGGCACGGCGGAGCTGGCGGCGGCGCTGGACGGCCTGACTCACGACGGGTGCACGGTGCTCTTCAAGCAATCGGTGGCTCACCGGGCGGCGTTGATCTTGCGTGGGCCGGGCCTCGGCGCCAACGTGACCGATGCCGACCCCCACGCGGAGGGTGTGCCGCCCCATGAAGCGCACGGCGCCGACGCGGCGAGCGAGAAGACCGCCGCACTGGTGAATTGGTTCGTGGCCGAATCGCGGCGGCTCCTCGCGCCGCACCCGGTGAACGTCGCCCGTGTGAAGGCGGGGCTGCCCCCGGCGAACATCGCCTTGCCGCGCGGCGCGGGCGGCGCCCCCGATCTCCCCACCTTCGCGGCCAAGCACGGCTTCACCGGCGCGCTGGTGGTGGAGGTGGGGTTGGTGAAGGGCATCGGACGCTACCTGGATATGGAGGTGGTGGACGTGCCCGCCGCCACAGGGGACATCCACACCGACGAACTCGCCATGGCCCGCGCCGTGGTCGACGCGTTGACGCGCCACCCCTTCGTGCTCTGCAACCTGAAATGCCCCGACGTAGCCGGGCACGACTTCAACGCGCTGCAGAAGGTGGAGACGGTGCAGAAGCTCGACCGCCTGGCCGGGTATCTGCTGGCGCACACGACGAACACCTACATCGCCGTCGCCGCCGACCACTGCACGCCGGTGCTGGTGGGCGACCACACCGGCGAGCCGGTACCGCTGGCCCTCTGGGGTCCGCACACGCGCGTGGACCGCGTGGCCGAATACGGCGAGCGCTCCTGTGCCGCCGGCAGCCTGCAGCGCGTCGCCGGCGCCGACCTGCTGCCGCTGCTCACCAGTTATATGCTCCGCCAGGAAAAGTTCGGCGCGTAGATTCGGTGTATAATAGCACCAGTTATCCCCAATACCGTTCAACTGTGGCACGGGCGTCCCGCCCGTGAAAGATCGTGCCACGGGCGTCCCGCCCGTGGATTCATGGCCGAGACGGCCATGCCACATTGGATTTGAACGGTATTGCGGTTATCCCCGAAACGAGGAACGAACGATGTGCGGACGCGTACTCTGTGCCCTGTGCCTGCTCCTGCTGGTCGTGCCGGTGCGTCTGTGGGCGGACGAGGAAGAGCTGACCTACACGGGCGAGCTGGGCGCGGGCCTGCAAAACGAGGATAACGGCAACTTCGCCGCCGCCGACACGCACTACTGCAACGCGGCGCGGCTGGCGGAGAAGGACGGCGAGGCGTTCAACCACTTCAAGTGCTACCTCTACGCCGGCGGCGCGTGCTTCAAGGCGAAGGAGTATAAGAAAGCGCTGACACGCTACGACACCGTGCTGGACGACGCGGCGAAGTACGACACCGCCGACGGCGCGGAGATGCTCTTTTACGCCCAATACCAGTACGGCGTCGCCTGCAACGCGCTGGGCACCTTCGCGCGCGGCCTGCCCCACCTGCAGGCGGCCAAAGCCCTGATCGAACATCACGCCGAATGGGCGCGGACCCCGCGCGATTACGACATGCGCATCCAACTCGGCATCGCGCAACTCGGCGACGCGCGGGATGCCGAGGCGGGCGCCACCTTTACCACCGTCGAAGAGATGATCGACAAGCCGACCAAGGACACCGCCGAGGCGTATGCCACCTGCCTGTACTATCAAGCGCAACTGGCAGAACGCGCGAAGAAGTGGGACGAGGCGGAAACCGCGGCCCGCACCGCCGACGGGCTGGTCGCCGATTTCCTGGGCAAGGACTGGCCGGGACGCCCGCGCTACCTCAAGGCACGCATCGACATCTTCAACGATCAACAAAAGCGCGCCGCCCTGCTGCCGCTGGGCGAGGAGCTACTCGGCCTGTTGCTCGCGCAGCACGACGCCGACGATCCGGACGTGATCGGCACGCGCCTCTACCTGGCGGTCGCTTATTTTAAAGAGAAGCAACCCGACCGCGTGGAAACCCACCTGAAGGCCGCCATCGCCGCCATGGACGCCAAACCGGTGCGCCTGGAGATGGTGCAGGCGCTGGTGACCCTGGCCACCCTCTACCGCCAAACCGGCAAACCCGACGCCGCCACCCCCCTGGAAACCCGCGCCGCGGAGCTGGCAAAGAAGCTCAAGGGGAAGAAGTGACGGTGGGGACGAGGACGGGAAACCACAGATTTCACAGATTAGCACAGAATCATTGGGGCATTGATGCCTCGCGCCGACCGGCGGTGTTAGCGGTCATGGTTTACCCCTCCCGCGGCAAAAACCACGCGTAAAACGGCCCCGCGGCGTTGCACAGGCGAAACCAGGTGCGGTAGAGGCGTTTGCGACCCGACACCAGCCCGACCGGCAGCAGCAGCGCGTTGGTGAGCAGCTTGGGCAGCCAGCGCAGGGGATAGAGCGGATAGCGGTGGTCGGGGTGCACGGCGGAAGTGACGCCTTGCCAGAAGTAGCGGCGCGCCAGCCAGCGCGTGGTGAGGCGCTCCGGCGCTACCTTGTGCCCGATCACCGCGCGCGCGGCGTAGGCCATCTGAAAGCCCGCCTGCACGATGCGGTGGGAATACTCGGTGTCTTCGCCGCTGAGCAGCGTACCGTTTTTGCGCCCCATGGCGGTGTCGAAAAGGCCGATCTGCTCCACCACGCGGCGGGAGAGGGCGAAGTTGCAGCCGAAGAAGGAGACATCCTCCCCCTCCAGAATGCCCGGCGTCTCCCCGCGGTCGTACATCGAGTAGAGACTGTAGTACGCCGGGTCGATCCAGTCCGGCGTGCCCCCGTCCGGCCATTGCAACAGCACGCGCCCGGCCACCGCGCCGACGTTTGGCCCCAGCGTGAAGGCCGCCGCCATCTCCGCCAGCCAGGGGAGGGAGATCACCGTGTCGTCGTCGAGGAAGCACAGCACCTCCCCGCGCGCCGCCCGCATCCCCGCGTTGCGCGCGTAGGACAGCCCACTCGTCGGCTCCCGCAGCAGGCGCACGTCCATGGCGGGCAACTCGCGGGCCAGCGCGGCCGTCACGGCGTCGGTGTCGTCGGTCGAGCCGTTATTCACCACCAGCACTTCCGCCGCCAGCCCCGACGCCGCAATGGACGCCGCCAACGTCCGCAGCAATTCCGGCAACAACGGCGCGCGATTGACCGTGGCAATGATGATGCTGATCACGCGTAACAGGATACCATAGGAAAGGCGGGACTGCCACCACTTTCCAGCTATCCGGTATGCATGACTTACCAGGTGCTCGGGAAAGTGGTGGCTGTCCCGCCTTTCCGTCCGGTAACGCGCCCATGCCGTAGGCCCCTATATACTAATGCCGTTCAAATCTAAAAGTGGCACGGGCGTCCCGCCCGTGATATCCCATGGCCGAGACGGCCATGCCACATGAGAATTGAACGGTATTGCGGACAGCCACCACTTTTCAGACAACACCGGCATTCAACCCCATGGCTGGTAGTGGAAAAGTGGTGGCAGTCCCGGCGGGAGGCGTATAATGCGGCGGGAGGTAATCCGCATGCGCGCGATGGTGTTGACGGCGCCCGGGCGCCCGCTGGAGCTGCAAACCGTGCCCGACCCGACGGCGGGGGCAGGACAGGTGCGCTTGCATGTGCGGGCGTGCGGGGTGTGCCGCACCGACTTGCACATTCGCGACGGCGAGCTGCCGCACCCCAAACTGCCGCTGATTATGGGACACCAGATCGTGGGGATCGTCGATCAGGTGGGCGATGGGGCGCGCTTTGCGCCCGGCGACCGCGTCGGCGTGCCCTGGCTGGGGTGGACGGACGGCACCTGCCGCTATTGTACCTTGGGGCGCGAGAACCTGTGCGACCACGCGCGCTACACCGGGTACGACCTCGACGGCGGTTTCGCGGAGTACTGCGTGGCCGACGCGCGCTACTGCTTCCCCATCCCCGAGGCGTATCCCGACCTGCAGGCGGCGCCGCTGCTCTGCGCCGGGCTCATCGGCTACCGCGCCTACCGCATGACGGGCGACGCCGTGCGGCTGGGCCTCTACGGCTTCGGCGCGGCGGCGCACCTCATCACCCAGGTGGCGGTGGCGCAAGGACGGCAGGTGTATGCCTTCACCAGCCCGGGGGACACCGCGCGGCAGGCCTACGCGCGCTCGCTGGGCGCGGCCTGGGCGGGCGGGTCGGACGTGGCACCGCCGGAGCGCCTGGACGCGGCCATCATCTTCGCCCCCGTCGGCGCGCTGGTGCCCGCCGCGCTGCGCGCGCTGGCCAAGGGCGGCGTGGTGGTCGCCGCGGGCATCCACATGAGCGACATCCCCGCCTTCCCCTACGCGATCCTGTGGGAGGAGCGCCAACTCCGCTCCGTCGCCAACCTCACCCGGCAGGACGGCGCCGACTTCCTCGCCCTTGCCCCCCGCATCCCCGTCCACAGCGACGTGACGACCTACCCCCTCGCCGCCGCCAACCAGGCCCTCGACGACCTGAAAGCCGGCCGCTTCGACGGCGCCGCGGTGGTGGTGATCTGAGGAATACTCTCCCCATCCCGGGGCAGCCACACGCAGGAACCGCGCGCTGCGCCGTCGAACCAACGTTACATAAAGGGGGAACTCACGATGGCTTCCTTCCGAAAACACACGGCATTTCGTGGATCGAAGGGCTGGTCGTCATCTTCGCGCTGCTGATCCTCGCGTCGGTGTTTTGGCCGGTCTTTGCGAAGGGACGCGAGAAAGCGCGGAATTTTAAATGCCTGAATGATCTACGACAAATGGCGACGGCCGCCGTTATGTTTAGCCAGGATCATGGCGACCAGTATCCGGGCCGGGACTGGGTAAAAGACCTGAAAAGCCAGGGGATCGAGTATAAGCAATTGGCTTGCAACTCCTCGACCGCCGACCCGGCTAAGCATGAAATCTCCTACGGCTACAACAGTTTGATGCTCGCCCCATCCGGCAAAGGCATCGCGACAGGGCACATCAAAACCCCGGACAAGGTCGGCCTGTTCTGCGACACCGACCCGGTCACTTCCGTCGGCGGCCTCATCGGCAACGAGCTGATCATCCACGCCATCGGCCTCCCATGGGTCGCGCCTACGAATCGCCACTGCGGCCTCGTCGCGTCCTTCGCCGATGGTCACGCCCGTTATATCTCTTTGTCGGGCAAGTATAAATATGCCGCCACCGATAAAACTGATCCCATCAGCCAGTCCTTCTCTCTTGCCATGAAGCAAAGCTACCTGACAAAGTAACCTGTCTGAATCCTGATTCGTCGGATTTAAGGATGACCATGATTTTCACCGCTAGAAGGCCGTAATCAAGGTAATCTTCTAATCCGACGAATCAAGGTTCAGACAACCCGCGCGACCATCCCCGTTATCGCCCCCGTCCCCTTCATCCCTGTGAATTATCACCCCCCAGTATCATCCGACCACAGACCAGCCGCAAAAACGTTCCCCCATCATGAAAATCCCTTAATCCCCCCAAATCCCGGTTCAGACAGTCCGCAGGAAACGCCTCCTCCCCGTCGAAAAGAACCCGTACCACCGACGAAGGGATGGTCCAACCATGCGCACCCCCGATTTCGCCAACTTGCAGGCCGTGCTCGCGCGGCAGGCGCCGTCGCGACCCACGCTGTTCGAGTTCTTCCTCAACAACCGCCTCTACACGCGGCTGGGCGGGCCGCTGGACACGACCGACCCGTTCGGCGGCGCGCGCATGATAATGCGCGCCTTCCTGGCCGCCGGGTACGACTACGTGACAATGAGCGGTTGCGACATCTCCTTCCCGCACAAAGAGGTTGCCCGCGGCGCGAGCCGCGGCATGAGCGAGCTGGCGATCATCGAAGACCGTGCCTCCTTCGAAGCCTACCCGTGGCCCGACCCGGACGCCTTCGACTACTCCCGGTTGGATGTGCTGGGTGCCGAGCTGCCGCCGAACGTGAAGTTCATCGTCAACGGCCCCGGCGGGGTGCTGGAAAACGTGATGCAGCTCCTCGGCTACGAGCCGTTGTGCCTGCTGCTGATGGACGACCCCGCGCTGGTGGCCGACGTCTTCGACGCGGTCGGCTCGCGCCTGCTGCGCTACTACGAGCTGTCGGTGACGCATAGCAGCGTCGGCGCCATCATCTCCAACGACGACTGGGGATTCAACACGCAGACGATGCTGGCGCCCGAGCTGATGCGGCAATTCGTCTTCCCCTGGCACCAGCGCATCGTGGCCGCCGCCCACGCGGCGGGCGTGCCGGCCATCCTGCACTCCTGCGGCAACCTGGCCGACGTGATGGACGACATCATCGACGTGATGAAGTTCGACGGCAAGCACAGCTACGAGGACAAGATCATCCCTGTCGAAGAGGCCTACGAACTCTGGGGCCACCGCATCGCCATCATGGGCGGCATCGACCTGGACTTCCTCATCCGCCGCCCCCTTGCCGAGGTCACCGCCCGCTCCGCCGCCATGCTCCAGCGCAGCGCCACCCGCGGCAGCTTCGCCCTCGGCACCGGTAACAGCGTGCCCGAATACGTGCCCGACGAGAACTACTTCGCGATGACCGAAGCCGCCGTCGGCAAAATTGGTTAATTCTTCACGGGGATGAACAGGATAACGGGGAGAAAAATTTGCCAGAGGTAAGATGACCAGCACTGTGTGGAAGCCGGCGACCGCCGCGCTCCGGGGGCGGTAACCTGCATTCGTGAGCGACAAGGAGAGACGCTTTTCTCCTTGCTATAACCGAATGCAAAAATTCATAAGCGGAGCGCGGCGGACGCCGGCTTCCACACAGAGCTGCCGTCACACCGGAACAGATGATTGACTACAATGGTGCCTCATCCGTTCCCCCATCATAAAAATCACTTAATCCCCCCAAATCCCGGTTCAGACAAAAGGGAACAAGCATGACCACCGATTTCACATTGACCGCCTCCGGCCTGGCGCTGGCTTTTGACCTCTTCGAAGGGGACAAGCTGCGCTTGCGCTCCGTGCTGCCGGAGGGTTACCCGGCGCCCGAATTGCCGGCGATGTCGGCGGCCGGGGAGCTGGACGTGGCGCTGCAGGTCACCGGCGAGGACCGCAACGACCACCACGGGCTGAAGCTCACCGGCGGCACGCCGGGGGTGCGCATGACCTACGTCGGCCTGGAGGAGCAACCCGTGGACGGCGGATGGCACGTGGTGCTCACCCACCGCGACGCCGCGCTGAACCTGCGCGTGCAGTCGCACTACCGCTTCTACGACGACTGCCCGGTGGTACGCCGATGGGTAGAGGTAACTAACGAAAGTGACGCCCCGGTGGGCCTGGAATACGTCTCCTCCGCCATGCTCGGTAACCTGGGCCTCCCCGGCGCGCTGCCCCTGGCGGAGCGCCTGCGCCTGCACCTGGCCCGCAACACCTGGCTCACCGAGGCCCAGTGGCAGCATCTTACCCCCACAAATGTCGGTTTCTGCGACAGCGGCATGTCCGCCGCCGGCGCGAGCAGCCTGGGCACCTGGTCCACGGCCGCCTACCTGCCCATGGGCATGCTGGAGAACGTGGAGGCCGGCCTGACCTGGGTGTGGCAGATCGAGCACAACGGCTCCTGGCACTGGGAGTTCGGCAACATCCTTGGCGGCGACAGCTACGTCTACCTGGGCGGCCCGGACGAGGAGCACCACCACGCCTGGAAGGCGCTGGCGCCCGGCGAGACCTACACCACCGTGCCCGCCGCCGTCGGCGTGGTGCGCGGCGGCTTCGATGCGGCCGTCGCCGCCCTCACCCAATACCGCCGTCTCGCCTGCCTGCGCCCCCACGCCGACAACCGCGACTGCCCCATCATCTTCAACGACTACATGAACTGCCTGTGGGCCGACCCGACCACCGAAAAGGAGCTGCCCCTCATCGCCGCCGCCGCGGAGGCCGGGTGCGAGTACTTCGTGGTGGATGCCGGCTGGTATGCCGAGCAGGGCGAGAACTGGTGGCCCACAGTGGGCCTGTGGCAACCGTCGCAGACGCGCTTCGGCGCGGGCGGCGTGGCGAGACTGATACAGAGCATCCGCGACGCGGGGATGATCCCCGGCCTGTGGCTGGAGATCGAAAGCGCCGGCATCGCCTCGCCCCTCGCGACGAAGGACGATGCCTGGTTCTTCACCCGCCACGGCAAGCGCGTGGTGGACCACGCGCGGCTGCAGCTCGACTTCCGTCACCCGGAGGTGCGCGCCCATGCCGACGAGGTGGTGGACCGTCTGGTGCGCGAATACGGCGTAGGGTACATCAAGATCGACTACAACATGACCTTCCACATGGGCACCGAACGCGACGCCGACAGCTTTGGGCAGGGGTTGCTGGCGCACAACCGCGCCTACCTCGCGTGGATCGACGCCGTGGCGGCGCGCTACCCCGACCTCATTCTGGAGAACTGCGGCAGCGGCGGGTGCCGGATGGACTACGCCATGCTCGCGCACCATCAGTTGCAAAGCTCCAGCGATCAGACGGACTACCGCAAGTACCCGGCGATCCTCGTCGGCGCCATGGCCGGCGTGCTGCCGGAGCAACTGGCGGTGTGGTCATACCCGAAGAGCGACGGCGACGCGCGGGAAGCCTCCTTCAACATGGTCAACGCGCTGCTCTGCCGCGTGCACCAGAGCGGCCACCTGGCGCAACTGCCCGCCGCGAGCCTGGCGCAGGTGAAGGAAGGCCTGCGCGTCTACCGCGACGAGGTGCGCCCGCACGTACCCGGCAGCGTGCCCTTCTTCCCCCTCGGCACGCCGCGCATCACCGACACCGTCTCCCCCGTCGCCGTCGGCCTGCGCGGCCCGCGGAAGCTCTTCCACGCAGTGTGGCGGCTGGAAGGCGCCAGTGCCGTCGCTATCCCTAATCCCACCGGCGCCCCCGCGCGCCTGCTCTACCCCACCGACCTGGGCATCAGCGTGGCGTCGACGGAGCAGACGCTCACGGTGACCTTCCCGGCGGCATATATGGGAGCGGTGTTGGTGCAGGAAGTATAAGGGAAGGCATGACGGACATCTCGCCCGAGTTCAACTACCCCACCCTTCCCCACCTGCGGGCCACGCGGTCGGCGTGGACGCACTGGTCGTGGTACGACGTGGCGCGCACGGTAGGCGGCGGTCTTCTGGGAGCGCTGGCGGGGGCGGTGCTGCTGGTGTGGTGCACCCCGGACGCCGGGCGCGCCGTCACGACCGGGCTGTGGCTACGCCGTTTGCTCTGCGCCGCGCTGCCGCTCACGCTGGGGCTGTGCCTCGCCGAGGGGCACCTGCGCCGGGCGCGGGAGGCCTGGCTGCGCGCGGCGGGCACGGCGGTGCTGTGGGCCGCGGGCGGCTGCCTGCTGCTGGTGGCGCTCGGTGTGCTGCTGCCCCATATACGGTGGGAAGCCGTCATCCCCTGGCTGACGGCGCTGCACGTGCCCTTCTGGGTGCGCGGGCCGCTGCTCTGGCTGGCGGCGCTGCCGGCGCACCTGAGCACCGAGGTCGTGGCGTGGGGCCTGTGCGCCGTGGTCGTCAGCCTCGCCTTCGCGCGCGGCTTCCCCGGGGCGCGCCACCCGGGGCAGACGCTGGCGGCGGGCCTCCTGGCGGGTGTCCTGCTGGGGGCCTTGCTCCCCGCGCTGCTGCCCGATGCGCTGCCCGCGGGCACGGCGGGGCGCTGGCTCTACGCGCTGGCGGTGCTGTTGCCGGCGGGCGGGCTGCTGGGGTTCTGCCACGCCGTGGTGCGCGAGTGGGGCAAGCGCCAATGGCTGCTGGTGCTCTTCGGCGACCACCCGGGCCGCCACTACCCGCTCTACGACGCCCCCCTCACGCTGGGCACGGCGCCGGACAACACGCTGGTGCTGGATGTCACCGGCGGGGTGCGCCCGCACCATGCCATCATCCGCCGCGAGGACGGCCGGGTGCTCATCGCGCCGATAGTACCGGAAGCGCTTGTCGTGCTCTGCGACAGGCGCGCCGATGTGTCGGAACTCTTTGACGGGAATGACCTCCAAATCGGGGAAACTGTGGTACGGTATTATTCGGTACCGGATCGATAACCCCGCGACACGGAGGGCGGTGTGATGACGCTGCATTACCAGCAGGATTACCAGTGCGTGAAGTGTGAGACCTTCTTTTTGCCGTTCCAATCCCCGGTGACGGTCTGCCCGGAGTGCGGGGAGCCGAATCTCCAGCCAGAGGAGTTTCGCGAAGTGGTCAGGCTGCTGGTGGAGGCTAACCAGACGCACCGCGGGCTGTACGGCGGCTTTACGCCGCCCGCCTACGGCGTGTTTTCGCTGCTCGATCACTACGTCTACTACAGTGCCTCGATTTTCGACATGTACGTGGAGCGCCAAACGCCGCGCGCGCTGATTATCGAGGAGGTGCTGGCCAACGAGACGCCCGCCTGGCAGGAGCTCCTGCGCGAGCTGCTCTACCAGTTGTTCGAGCAGGCGGAGCGCCAGGGGCTCTTTCAGCAGAAACACGAGGAGACGGAACCGATGGAAGGCGCGGCGTGACAGAATAACTGATCGATAAGTCACATCGTGTCACGCACTTTATTGACAAGCTCTCCGGATTCGGTATAATATCTTCGCCGGGCTGGACGACAGACCGCTGACGTCCTGCCCGCCTTTTGTGCCTGACCCGAGCAGACGGACGGGACGGCGTACAGGTGTGATCTCCAGTGCCCGCGGGCCGTCCGCGGTGCGCGTCCGGCGCGGGGTATACTGAGCCGGACGACCTTCCGTGCTGATGTCCGTGCGCGGACAGCGCGGGAAAGGAGCGGGGGATGAAGCTGGATCTGTCGGAAATTGCCCGCATTGCGGGCTCGTATGCCGAAACGCCGCTCGACGTGAAGCTGAAAGAAGTCGAGGGGATGACCGTCACCGCGCCCGTGCGCGGCACGCTCATCGCCAGCAGCACCGGGCAGGTGTTGCTGCTGGAAGGCACGGTGGAGACGGAACTCGAGATGACGTGCTACCGGTGCGGCGTGCTGTATCGCCAACCCGTGCACGCGGAATTTCAGGAAGATTTCGTGGTGCAGCCACCGGTGGCCCACGGGCAACCGTTAAAGATCGAGGAAGAGGAAGCACCCGATGCCCGCCTGTTCTTCCCGGGCACCCTCGACCTGAACCTGGACGAACTGTTGCGGCAGAGCATACTGGTGTCGCTGCCGCTGAAGCCGCTGTGTGCGGAGGACTGCGCGGGGCTCTGCCCCACCTGCGGTGCCCGCCGGGCGGAGGGGCCGTGCGCGTGCGCCCCCGACACCACGAACCCGCAATTAGCCGTGCTGCAGCAGTTGCTGCAGACGCGGCAGCAGAAAAAGTAATTGCCGCGCGCGGCAGACCCGCGCGCCTGTGAGGAGCATACCGTGCCCAATCCGAAACGTCGACATTCATCCACCCGCCGCGACAAGCGCCGCGCGAACTGGAAACTCACGGCACCGACACTGGTGAAGTGCAAAAACTGCGAAGACATGCTCCACATGTCGCACCACGTGTGCCCGAAGTGCGGCATGTATGCCGATCGCCAAGTAATCACGCTCCGCCGCTCCGTCGCGGAAGCCTGACGCAGCGAACGCCACCGGCATGTCATCACCGCATCGCATAACCGTCGTCGTGGATGCCATGGGGGGCGATCAAGCGCCGCACGCAATTGTCGTCGGTGCTGTGAACGCCGCACGTGCGCTACCTGCCGTCGCGATCATCCTAACCGGAGATTCGGCGGTGGTCGGGCCATTGCTGCCCACCCCGGCGCCGGATAACCTTACCGTGCACCACACGTCGGAAGTCATCGAGATGTGTGAGTCGCCCGGCGTGGCTATCCGCAACAAGAAGGACTCCTCCATCGCGGTGGGGATGCGGCTGGTGCGCGACGGCAAGGCGCACGGTATCGTCTCCGCGGGCAACTCCGGCGCGATGATGGCGGGCGCGATGCTCATCCTGAAGCCGCGTCGCGGCATCGATCGCCCGGCCATCGCCACCCCGCTGCCCAACCGCAACGGCAGCCGAGCTATCCTGCTCGACGCCGGCGCGACCACCGACTGCAAGCCGATGCACCTGGTGCAATTCGCACAGTTGGGGTCGGAATACGCCGCCGCATTGGGCGTGACCCGCCCGCGCGTGGGCCTGTTGAGCATCGGCGAAGAACCGAGCAAAGGCAACGAGCTGATCAAAGAGACGCACCAGTTGCTGCTGAACAGCGATCTCAACTTCATCGGCAACGTGGAGCCCAAGGAATGCACGCGCGGCGAAGTGGACGTAGCCGTGTGCGACGGCTTCGTGGGCAACCTGATGCTCAAATGCGGCGAAGGATTCGGTGAGCTGATTATGACGCTCATCCGGGACGCCGTGGGCACCAGTTGGCTGACGCAACTCGGCGGCATGCTGCTGCGCCCGGCGCTGCGCCGCGTGAAAAAGGTCACCGATTACGCCGAATACGGCGGCGCCGTGCTGCTGGGCGTCAACGGCGTGGTCATCATCGGGCATGGCCGCTCCAACGAACGGGCCATTGAAAATGCCATTCGCCTGGCCGTCCAGAGTGCGGAGCACCATGTCGGTGTCTCCGCCGAACCGGCGGCCACTTCCCCTGCGTAACACGCTGCGTCCCGCGGGGACGGGAGACTGAAACTTATGACTCCGCAATCCATCGGCATCGTCGCAGTCGGCGCCTACGCGCCCCCCGGCATTGTCACCAACGCCGACCTCGAGAAGATCGTCGACACCTCTGACGAATGGATTCGCACGCGGACCGGCATTTCCCGCCGCCACGTGGCGGTGCCCGGCACCGCCACGTCCGAGCTGGCGCTGCCCGCCGCCCGCCTGGCGCTCGAGCGCGCCGGCCTGGCGCCCGAAGAGCTGGACGTCATCGTGGTGGCCACCTGCACGCCCGACATGCCGCTGCCCTCCACCGCCTGCTTTGTGCAGTACGGCCTGGGCGCCACCCACGCGGCGGCCTTCGACATCTCCGCGGCGTGCACCGGCTTCATCTACGCGCTCAACATCATCACCCCGGCGCTGAAAGTCGGGCTCTTCCGCAACGCGCTGGTGATCGGCGCCGACACCCTGACCCCGTTCACCGACTTCTCCGACCGCAGCACCTGCGTGCTCTTCGGCGACGGCGCGGGCGCGGCGGTGCTGCGCGCGGTGCCCGAAGGACACGGCATCCTCTCCTCGTACATGCGCGCCGACGGTTCCGGCTCCGAGATGCTCACCATTCCCGGCGGCGGTTCGCGCTACCCCGCCAGCGCCGAGACGATTGCCGCGCACCAGCACTACATCCATATGGCGGGCAACGAGGTGTTCAAGTTTGCCGTGCGCGCGGTGGAGGACGCCATCGCCACCGCGCTGGAACGCGCCGGGCTCACCACCGCCGATGTCAACGTGGTCATCCCGCATCAGGCGAATATCCGCATTATCGAAGCCGTGCAGAAGCGCGTGAACATCCCCGAAGAGCGCTGGGTGATCAATATCCAGGAGTACAGCAACACCAGCGCCGCCACCATCCCCATCGCCCTCAACGAAGCCTTCGAACAGGAGCGCATCCACGACGGCGATATCGTCCTCCTCGTCGGCTTCGGCGGCGGCCTCACCTGGGGCGCCACGGTGATGCGCTGGTAGGAGATTAGGGCGCGGTGACGGCGTGGGTGCCGCGACAGCGTGGGTAATTCGCGCAGCCCCAGAATTGCTCCCCGGGATTCGGGCCCTTCTTCGCCGTGCGCAACACCATCGCCGCGCCACATTTCGCACATACGGGCGCCGTGGGTGAAACGACGGGTACGGCACGTGCCGGCGCGACGGTCGGCGACGCGGTGACGGGCACCGGCGCCGTCTGCACGGTGCGAATCAAGCGCAG
The DNA here is from genome assembly GCA_903928345.1 of uncultured bacterium. GTDB lineage: Bacteria > Armatimonadota > Hebobacteria > CAIYQO01 > CAIYQO01. Next base: position 26,935 of record CAIYQO010000207.1, read on the forward strand.
CAACGCCTCCCCATCGACCAGCGTCATCGGCTTCCCCTCGGCGAAAGCCAGCGCGTCGCGCGTGTAGGTGCCCGAGGTGACGAAGATGCAGGCATCCGCATGATTCGCGGTCATCACCCCGAGGAGTTCATACAGCAGGTTCACTTTGATCTGCCGGGTCTTCCAACGCTTACACTGCACCACGGTCAGGCGGTCATTCCTGCGTAAGACTAAATCAACGCCGCCATCCGCGCCACCGCCACCGGTGACGATCACGGTATAGCCTTGTCGCCGGTAAGCTTCCCCGACAAGTTGCTCAAATTGTTGCCAGGATATATTGCGGATCGATTCGAGGCTGTACTGGGACTCGAGTAACGCCCGCTGTCCCAACGATTTAACCAGCAATATCAACGCCAGAAGTTCAAGGATACCTCCGACGATATTCAGGAACATGCTTATTATTACATTCAGACCATTTCCTATTGCAACATACACATCAGGTGTTTTTTGGGGGACTGATAATGCCCAGGCAATGATAAACACTATCACACCGGCAATACTGAAAACCCACCAGGGTACGATAGCAAGTACCATGTCAGAAGCATCAACACGTTTCGCCATAGTATTCTCCTCGCCGTCAATATACCACACCACTCCGCCGTTTCCCTTGTCCCGTTAACCATGCGCTTGCCATCCTCGCTTAACGCCCACTCACCCGGAAAAGGAAATCCACCCCCCGGCGCGAAGAGATAGGTATGGACCGACTGACTATTAGCCCGCGCACGCAGTTGTGCGCGGTGATTGGGAACCCTATCGAGCACAGCCTGTCGCCGGCGATTCATAACGCGGCGTTCGCGGCGCTGGGGCTCGATTTCGTGTATCTGGCCTTCCGCGTGGAGGACTTGCCCGCGGTGATGGCGGGTATGCGCGCGCTGCCCTCCTTCCGCGGCATGAGCGTGACGATCCCGCACAAGATCGAGGTACTGGGGCTCGTGGACGAGGTGGCCCCGGTCGACCGCGCCATCGGCTCCATCAACACGGTGGTGCGCGACGGCGACCGGCTGCTGGGCTTCGGCACCGACGGCCCCGGCGCGCTGAAGGCGCTCACCGACGCCGGTGTCTCCCTCGACGGCAAAGAGGTGCTGATGCTCGGGGCGGGCGGCGCGGCGCGCGCGGTGGCCTTCACGCTGGCCTGGCAGACGCCGCTGCGCACGCTGGCGATGCTGGACATCAACGCGCCGCTGCTCGACGGCCTTGCCGCCGACCTGCGCGCCGGGACGCGGGCGGAGATCGCCCCCGCCGCGCTTACGCCCGACACGCTGGCGGCGGCAATGGCGCGCGCCGACGTGGTGATCCACTGCACGCCCATCGGCATGTTCCCGAAGGTGGACGCCTCGCTGGTGCCTGCCGAGTTGTTCCGCCCGGAGCAGGTGGTCTTCGATATCGTCTACACCCCGCTGGAGACGCGGCTGTTGCGCGACGCGAAGGCGCGCGGGTGCACCACGGTGCCCGGCGTGGAGATGTTCCTCAACCAGGCAGTGTTGCAGTTCGAGCGCTTTGCCGGCGCCCCCGCGCCCGTCGCGGTGATGCGGCAAGTGCTGGTGGAGCGGTTGACATCATGAATCTCGTGCTGATCGGGTATCGCGGCACCGGGAAAAGCGAGGTGGGCGCCCTGCTCGCCACGCGCCTGGGCATGCCGGTGCTGTCCATGGACGCCCTCATCATCGAGCGCGCGGGGATGCCCGTGCCGGAGATCGTGGCCGCGCACGGCTGGACGGGTTTTCGCGACCTGGAGACGACCATCGCCCGCGAAATCGCCGCCCGCGACGGCGTGATTATCGACTGCGGCGGCGGGGTCATCGAGCGCCCGGAAAATATCCCCGCGCTGCGCGAACACGGCCTCATCGTCTGGCTCAGCGCCTCGGTGGCGACCATCGTCCGCCGCATCCAGGGCGACACGCAGCGCCCCTCGCTCACCGGCGCCCAATCCTTCACCGACGAGGTGGCGGAAGTCCTCACCCGCCGCACCCCCCTGTACCGCGCCGCCGCCCATGTAGAAATCGCCACCGACGCGCTGACGCCGGCGGAGGTGGCGGAGCGGGTGGTGGAGATATGGGAAACGACACGACGATAACTCCACGAGGCGACCGAGGTCGCAGCTATTCGGCCATGTGGCCAGGCGTCCCTCTGCAGGGACGCAGTGGGTGGAAGTATCGTAAACAACATCTTTCGTATCCCCGTCCGCGCAGGCGGACGGCTGGCGCGAAGTCGCCGAAGAGCTGCGACCTCGGTCGCCCCGCATCATGTTTCCTCGTGCCCGGCTTGACAACATAGCTACATGGTTATATACTACGCGCACCACATAACGGAGGGTCACGTATGCCACGGATTACCACGAAGTTGCACGGACGGTATCGGTTCGAGAACGCCATGCGGTCGCACACGCTGGTGGTGGATCAGCCGCTGTCGAGCAACGGCACCGACGAGGGGCCGACTCCGCCGGAGTTGCTGGTGACCGCACTGGGCACCTGCGCCGGGGTGTATGCGGTCTTCTTCTGCGAGAAGCACGGCATCTCCACCGAGGGGTTAACTGTTTATACCGACTACGAGAAGATGAACAACCCGGCTCGCATCGGGAAGATGGACATCACCATAGAGCTGCCCGCCGGCATCCCCGCGGAGCTAGAGGAAGCCTTCTGGCACACCGTGCACGCCTGCCTGATCCACAACACCTTCACCACCCCGCCGGAAGTGACGATGACGCTGGCGGCGCCGGTCACGTCGTAACGACCCACCAGCGGACGATGCGCACCGGCACGTTGTAGAAGGCGCGCCGGGCGTCATCGTCGGGCGAACAGATGACCACGCGCCCGTCTTCGGGATTTGCCTCGATCCAGCGGTGGGCGCCCAGGTAAATCAACACGTGCACCCCTCCGCCGGCCACCGCCAGGTCGCCGGGCTGCAACAGCGCCGCCGGCACCGCATGCAAATCGCGCGCGTCGCACACCCACCGCGTGTAACCATACACCCCGTCGCCCATAGCTTTCGCGCTTATGTCGTCCCACCAGAAGTGCCAGAGGAGCGGCCCGAGCAGGCGCGGATTGGCCTCCTGCACCCCACGCTGCGCCAGCGCTTCGCACAATGCCGCCCGCGCCAGGCCGGAGCAATCGATCCCCGCGTGCGACTCGCCGCCCCACACGTACGTCGCGCCGTTGAACCCCCGCAGCCGCGCCACGTAGGCCTGCTGCAACGCCGCCGGATCGGGGGGACGCCCCGCAAAGGCCGCCCACACACCTATCCCCACCGCCACGACAGCCAGGAGCCCGACCGCCCGCCAGCGAAAACGGTCGACCGCGGTCCAGAGACCCGTCGCCAGCAGCAACCCCAGCACGATGACATCGAAGGAGCGCACGAAGGGGTAGCTGACGGAGCACACATACACCACCACGGCAATGATCAGCGCCCATTGAGAAAGGCGCTGCACGCGCTGCAGCGGGGTCAAAGGTGATGTTGCCATGAGAATAGTCTACGGCGGCGGTGTGACAAAACCGTCACACGGCGATGTCAGCGGCATGAAAAAAGGGGGCGTTCCCACGCGGGAACGCCCCCTGTTCGTTTCATCGATCCCGCTTACGGGATGCCGTACTTGCTCTTCAGGTAGCCTTCCACCGAGGTGCGGTCGCCGTCGCTGAGGGCGGTGCGGTAGTAGAGGATCTCGGCGATGAGGCCGCTGAAGGCGCGGCTGTGGTCGGAAACGTAGTTGCCCACGCAGAAGGGCTGCACGGTGACGATGTTCGGTGTAGCGGGGCCGGAGAAGGTGTAGCTAAAGGCCGTGTTACCGTTCGCGTAGGCGTTTTCCCCGGTGGTGTTGCGCACCGCGCTGATCATGCCCGCCGTGTTGGCGGTGAGCACGGCCACGGTGGTCGCGGCCCACCCCTGCCAGTTGCCGTTCCAGCAATGCAGGCAGAAGTTGTTCGTGGTGGTACCCCACTGCTGAATAGCGAAGTTGGTACTGATGCCGTGATTGTAGTCGAAGATGTCGGCGTACTGCTTCTGGGTGGCGTTCGGCTTCACGACGACGAAGATGGAGCCGCTGGTGACGCCCCCGCAGAGGTCGACGGAGCCGGTCTGAATGTAGTCGTCGTTGCCGTCAAAGTTCGCCGCCGGGTAGCCGTTGATGCCGTTGGCGACCAGCGTCGGCTGCAGTGAGCCGGTAGCCTGCGAAGCGGTGAAGCCGGTCAGGTCGGCCCAGGTACCGATGCCGGCGCCGTTGGCGATGCCGGTGCCGGGCAGCGAGGAGGCGCAGAAAAAGATGCCGATGTTCGTCAGGATGGGCGGGCCGTTGCGCAGCGGGCGGCCCGAGCCGGCGGGGGCGGCGGCGATCAGTTCCGCGTGGCCGTCCACGAAGGCGGCGATCATCTTGCTGCCATGGCGCAGGTCATAATCGGAGGTGCCGTAGGCGACGTTGGCGTAGGTCGGCGCCATGTAGGTGTCGCCGTTGGCGGGCGTCTGCCCCAGCCCATCGCCGACGAGGGATACCGTTTCGGGAGCGGCGATCTTTCCCAGCGCGGTGCCGGCCACGCTGTTGCTGTAGACATAGCCGTTGTCCAGGCGCGACTTGGTGGGGCACTTGAGCACGCCTTTATCGATGCTGATGGCCCCCCAGAAGGCGCCGGCGTCGGGGAACATCTCGTTGTTGTCCTGTGCCCACATCAGCGCCGCCGTAGTGATCTGCTTCTGGTTGTTCAGGCACGCCGTCTGGCGGGCCTTCTCACGCGCTTTGGCAAAAACGGGGAAGAGGATCGCCGCCAGGATCGCTATAATGGCAATGACGACGAGGAGTTCAATCAGAGTAAATCCTTTGCGCATATGTACTCCTTTCACGCGGGTATGGCTATTATTCTCCGGCAAAGCAAGGGGTTTGTCAAGTTACCCGCCGATATTAATACCCGGAGTTCCCTGGCCTGACAACGTGGTGTGCGGTCGCGCGGCGCGCCCTTTACGGCAGATCGCATAACGCCCATAGCGGCAGCGGCTCCGTCGCTTCCTGCCAGGACGCCGGGATCGTGCTCAGCGGGGCGGAGCAGGCGACGATGCCGCCAACGATGGCGCAGGTGGTATCGCGATCACCCAACCCGGCGACGGTGGCCCACAGCGCCTTCGCGAAATCGTCGAGGTGATGCGCGGCGCACCAGAGGGCGAAAGGCACGGTGTCCGGACAGGACACGTGCGACCCGTTACCGAGCAGGGTCGCGGCGTCCGGCGGGGACAGCGCGGGGAGGAGATGCACGGCGCGGCGGAGGCCTGTGCGCACTGCGCTTTCGGGCACATGCGCCGCCACCTGGTTGAGGAAGTCGCCGGAGTCGTCGAGGCCGCGGGTCGCGATGGCTGCCCCCACCGCTACCGCGATGGCGCCGGCCACCGCCTCCGGGTGGGCATGGGTGACCATCGCCGAGTGCTCCGCTTCGCGCACCACGGCGTCCAGGTCGTCGGCGAAGTAGGCCCCCAGCGGCACCACGCGCATCGCCGACCCGTTGCCGTAAGATCCCGATCCACCGAAGAGGCTTCTCGCCACCACACGCCACGGTTCGCCGCTGTCGATGCGCGCCAATAAACCGTGCATGGCCGGGCCGTACCCGCGCGAAGCATCGTACCGCCGGGCGAAGCTATGCGCCAGCGCATCCTGGTCCACCGTGCCACAGCGCCGAAGCGTCTCGAAGACGGACAGCGCCATCTGCGTATCGTCGGTGAAGCGCCACGGACCGGTCGCAACTACGCGTCGAGCAATCAACTCCTCCACAGCATCCGGATGCACGAAAAAGCGCTCGCCGAAGGCATCGCCGATGGAAAGACCACGCAGAGAGCGTACGGCGCGTTGCTCACGAAGGTCGGAGAGGGATGCATTGTTTGTCATCGTTAGTCTTCCTGCGTGCACTCACCCGGCGGATTTTTCAGCGAGTACCCTGTTTCGGGCGGTGATGGCCACACGCCGTCGATGGAGTATAGGTACAGCCGCACCCAAATATCCATCGTCGGCTCGTTGCAGATAAAGAAGCTGAAGCGGTGTGGACGCGTCTGACCGTCGTGGGGATAGGCGATGGTGAAGTTAGCCTGGCCCGCATATGGACTGGCACCTGCCAGGCAAGCCAGATGCGCAATGACAGGACGGAATGCAAACCTTGGCATAGTGAGAACGCACCGCGTTTTACCCGTCGCGCGTAAAGTGAGCTGCCAAGGGACATCCACGCCTTTCTCCAACGGCAGTTCCGCCACGAGTGAACAAATACCGGATTTCAGCATCCCCGTCAGGATGGGCAACACGAATGCGTCGACGGGCATCTTATCCGGAACAAGGGTCGACAGATCAAGTTCCTTCATGATGCGACCTCTCCAGGGTGACGCAGCACCCCATCCTTTCCATCCGTGTGAAGTATCGATCTACACCCTCTTCGAGTACGCGCACGCCACGTTATTAGCCGCCGAAGCCTTGCGGGTGTGTGCGGTGCCATTGCCAGGCGGAGGCGACGATGTCGTAGAGGCTGGGGGTGGCGGGTTGCCAGCCGAGTTCGTCGTGCGCGCGGTCGGCGGCGGCGACGAGGACGGCGGGGTCGCCGGGACGGCGGGGGGCGGTGGTGGTGGGAATGGCGTGGCCGGTGACGGCGCGGCAGGCGGCGATGACCTCCTGCACGGAAAAGCCTTGCCCGTTGCCCAGGTTGAACGCCCCGGAGTCGCCGCCGTTGACCAGCCGCTCCAGCGCCAGCAGGTGCGCGGAGGCCAGGTCGAAGACGTGCACGTAGTCACGTACGCAGGTGCCGTCCGGCGTGGGGTAATCGTCCCCGAAGATGGCCACGGCGTCGCGCTGGCCGAGGGCCACCTGCAGCACGAGGGGGATGAGGTGTGTTTCCGGCTGGTGATCCTCGCCGATGCGCCCGGTGGGGTCGGCCCCCGCCGCGTTGAAGTAACGCAGGCAGGTATACCGAAGCCCGTAGGCCGCGCCGTAGCTCGCCAGCAACCCCTCGAAGGCCAGCTTGGTACGGCCGTAGGGGTTGATGGGGATGGTGGGGTCGTCCTCGACGATGGGCACGCGCGCCGGCATGCCGTAGACGGCGGCGGTGGAGGAGAAGATGAGATACTCCACCCCGGCGTCGCGCATCCCGTCCACCAGCGCCTTGCCCTTCACCACGTTGTTTTCGTAATACTTCGCCGGGTTCGCCACCGACTCGCCCACCAGACTGTCGGCGCCGAAGTGCATCACCGCGTCGATCCCCCGCGTGCGGCAGAGCGTGGCCACCAGGGCGCGGTCGCCAAAGTCGCCCACCACCAGCTCGGTCTCGCCCACCGCGGCCGCGTGCCCTTTGGCCAGGTTGTCCAGCACCACCACGTCGTGGCCCGTCCACTCGCGCAGGAACTGCACCATATGCGCGCCGATATACCCCGCGCCACCGACGATAAGAATCTTCACGGATAGTCTCCTTGCGCCATAAGTGTATCCTCTCGGCGGCGCGGCGTAAAGACTGCCGCACAAGAACGATGGGGACGTACGGCGCGGGGTGGGCAGAATATGCGTGGAGGTGGCGCGGATGCACTGGATCTTTTGGGCGCTGCTCGTACTCGGCGTGGTGCTGTTGGTGGTGCCATCCCTCATCATCGTCAGCTTCGCGCTGCACACGGCACTCTGGATCATCGGCGCGGTGCTGCTCATCGGCGCCGCCGCCTGGACCATCCTCACCCTCACCCGCCTGGCCCTGACACCGGCGACGGGGCCGCCGCCGTAAAGTAGGGATCGTGGGAGCGCCGATGGTCACCCCCCCGCCTTGACAACCCCCGTGTGCATCATATACAGTATGTTGTAACTGCGAAGATGTCGGGCGGTTACGTGCCTGGCATCTTTTTCTTTGGTCAACATGATAACGGAGGCACGGCGGTGAGCAGTCGGGTCATCGTGGGCACCCAGTGGGGTGATGAAGGCAAAGGACGCGTGGTGGATGTATATGCCGCCGACGCGTCGATGGTGGTACGGTACCAGGGCGGTGACAACGCCGGGCACACCGTGTGCATCGGCGACCAGAAGTACGCGCTGCACCTGATACCCTCCGGCATTATCCGGCAGGTGCCCAGCCTGCTCGGTAACGGGATGGTAATCAACCCGAAGTCGCTGCTGGCGGAGATCGCCGGGCTGGAAGCCAAGGGGCTCACCGTGCGCCCGCACATCCATATCAGCGAAGACGCGCACCTCATCATGCCCTACCACCTGGCGCTGGACGCCGCGTCCGAGCGCGCCATGGGCAACGGGAAGATCGGCACCACCCTCAAGGGCATCGGGCCGGCCTACACCGACAAGTACAGCCGCGTCCACGGCCTGCGCATGGGCGATTTACGCAACCCGGCGTATTTCCGCGCACGGCTGGAGGCCATCGTCGCCGATAAGAACGCCGTGTTGAGCAAGCTCTACGGCGCGGACACTTTCGACGCCGGGGCCATCTTCGACGAATACATGGGCTACTACGCGGAGATCGCCGGCATGATCGGCGACACAGCGGAGATGATCTGGCAGGCAGCCAAGGCGGGCGAGCACATCGTGTTCGAAGGCGCCAACGCCACCATGCTGGACATCGACCACGGCACCTATCCCTACGTCACCTGTTCCACCCCCACCGCGGGCGGCGCGGCGGTGGGCAGCGGCGTAGGGCCCACGCTGGTGCAGAACGTGATCGGCGTGGTGAAGGCCTACACCAGCCGCGTGGGCGAGGGACCCTTCCCCACCGAGC
>CAIYQO010000208.1 GCA_903928345.1 uncultured bacterium
ATGGCGGTATCCCTGAAGGGGGTGGGGTAAGATACAATCTACTTCAGGTCAGCCCGCCATGGTTCCTTTCATAACGGGCCGTTGCTCCGGGGACAGAGGCAAGGCCGAGACGCGAGAGGAAAAGTGCGAAAGTCCACTGATAGAGTCGTCATTTAATCCAAAATTCAGAACTCAAAATTCAAAATTCCGTTCGTGAGGTGCCCATGCACACCCGCATCTTCCGTTCCATGCAGGCGCGGTATTACGACGATGACATCCTCTCCGGGCCGGCGGCGTATCCCGCGGCGTACTTCGAGCAGGCGCGGGAGCACGGGTTCACGGCGGTGTGGTTGCGCGGAGTGCTGCGCGATCTGGCGCCGACGGCGCTCTTCCCCACCCTCGGGCAGGAGATCGCGCGCCATCAGGATGCCCTGGGCACGGTGATCGACCGCGCGAAGGCCGCCGGAATGGGCGTCTTCCTCTACCTTAACGAGCCGCTCGGTCTTGCGGCGGACCACCCCTTTTGGCACGACCACGCGGAGCTGCGCGGCATCACCGAATACGCGGCGGATGGCTGGTGCATGGACGATTGGGCGGAGGCCCACGCGCTGTGCACCTCGACGCCGGACGTGCGCGCCTGGCTGCGCGAGGCCGCCGCGCGCCTCTTTCACGACCTGCCAGAGCTGGCCGGCTGGTTCTGCATCAGCGCCTCGGAACACCTCACGCACTGTTATGCGCACGGGCTGGAGCGCTGCACGGCGCCCGCCCCGCGCGGCTGCCCGCGCTGCGCCGCCCGTGACCCGCTGGCGGTGACCGCCGACGTGATCGCCGACCTGCACGCAGGCACGCGGCAGAGCAGCGCCACCGCGCAGACTATCGCCTGGGATTGGAGCTGGAGCATGTATGCCCCCGCGCCGCAAACGGCGCTGCTGGCGCGCCTGCCCCAGGATGTGACGCTGCTCCTCGACTGGGAGCGCGGCGGGCGGCGCACCATGCCCGACGGGCGGGAGAACGCCATCGACGAGTACAGCCTGGCCTACGTCGGCCCGTCGCCGCAATTCGAGGCGATGCACGCGGAGGCGACACGCCTGGGGCTGCGCGTGATGGCCAAGCTGCAGGTCGGCACGACGCACGAGCTGGCCACCGTGCCTAACCTGCCGCTAATCGACCGGCTGTATGCCAAGCTGGCGGCCGTCGAAGCGCGGGGGTTGGACGGCGTGCTGGCGACGTGGAACTTCGGCAACGCCTTCTCCCTCAACACCGCGGCGGTGGGGCGTTTCGTGGCCGACCCGGCGCGTCCGGCACCGGCGCTCTTCGTCAAAGGGCTGGCGGAGGACTATTTCGGCTTGCCCGACGGCACGGACACGGCGGCGGCGCTGGCCGACTTTGCCGCGGCGATGGACTACTACCCCTTCGACATGCCCTTCCTTTACTGGGGCGTCGTCAACTACGCGCTGGCGTACCCCCTCGTCCTCGCGCCGCTGGACGGCACGCCGACGGGGCCGTCGTGGATGATGGCGCCGCGCGGCGACGACCTCTCCGCGAGCCTGGGGCAGTTCACGCTGGCGGAGACGACCGCGCTCCTCGGCGAGGTGACCATTCATTGGGAGGCGGCCACGGCGCGCTACCGGGCGGCGCTGGCCGCGAGCACCCATCCACACGCCGCCGAGGAACTGGGCGTGGCGGTGACCATCAGCGGCGTCTTTCGCAGCGCCTGGCATGCCTACCAGGTATACGAACTGCGGAAAACGTGGCCCGACGACCGCGAAGCCCGCTTCGCCGTCCTCGTCGCCGCCGAAATCGCCAACCTCGACGCCGTCCTCCCCTACCTCGACGCCGACCCCCGCCTCGGTTTTCACGCCGAATGCCAGGGTGTGATGTTCTCCGCCGCGCTGGTGCGCGAGAAGCTGGCGGTATTGCGGGGGAGATAGCGGTGCGAAGCGCGAGCCGGGCTCCCGCTCTGTTCCCAATAGCCCCCATGGGCGCTGAGCATCCCCAATTTCCGAAAGAAAACCGCAAAGACGCTAAGGACACGAAGGACGCGCAAAGAGAAGAGGGTAGGGCCAAGGCAGTTCACCGAGGCCGCTTGCAACCTTCTCGATGTGCAGTCTTAAAAATATCTTTGCGGTCTCCTTTGCGTCCTTTGTGTCTTTGCGGTTTTCTTGCGAATGACCAGGAACATACCTGACCCGGCCATCGCCTTCCCGCACCGCCCAACCCCCTTTCTCCCACGCTCCGCTTTGACCGCGGGCGGTCGATCTGCTACATTAAACTGTGTTCATCATCGGAGGGGCCGGCAGGAAACGGGCGGGGACGCGCCCAACTCTAGGGAAGAGGACGCACGTATGACGGTATCGTATCCGCAGCCGGTGGAAGAGGTCAGCGCGCACGCGCAGAATCTCCACCATCCCGGGTTATATTTGAACCGTGAATTGAGCTGGCTCAACTTCAACTGGCGCGTGTTGGAGGAGGCGCTCAACCCCGACACGCCGCTGCTGGAGCGCGTGAAGTTCCTCGCCATCTTCGCCAACAACCTCGACGAGTTCTTCATGATCCGCGTCTCCGGGCTGCGGCGGCAACTGGCGGTGAGCGCGGTGGAATTGCCGCCGGACGCCATGTCCGTCACCGAGCAGATGGCCGCCATCCGTCAGACGCTGCTCGCGCACCTGCGCAAGCAGTCGGAATGCTGGCTGAAGGACGTGCAGCCGAAGCTGCGCGAGGCGGGCATCCAAATATTGAGCCACCGCGAGTTGAATGCCAAGCAGCAGGAGGGGGTGCGGAGCTATTTCGAGCGCGAACTCTTCCCCGTGCTCACCCCGCTGGCCTTCGACCCGTCGCACCCCTTCCCGCACATCTCCAACCTCAGCCTCAACCTGGCGGTGGTCATCACCGATCCGCTGCACGGTGAGCGCTTCGCCCGCCTCAAGGTGCCGGATACCTTCCCGCGCCTGCTCCCCGTGCCCGGCGAGCACGCCCCGCGCGCCTACAAGCGTCTCGGCCTGACGCAGCCGCCCTCCACCTTCGTCTGGCTGGAGGAGGCGGTGGCGGCCAACCTGGACCTGCTCTTCCCGGGGCTGGACGTGGTGGCGGCGTACCCCTTCCGTGTAACGCGCGACGCCGACCTGGAGATCGAGGAGGACGAGGCGTCCGACCTGCTGGAGACGGTGGAGAGCAGCGTGGAAGCGCGCTACTTCGGCTCCGGCGTGCGCCTCGAGGTGGACCGCGGCATGCCCGCGCGCATCCGCGAAATCCTCGTGCGCAACATGGGCTTTGCCCCGTACCAGGTCTTCGCCGTGCACGCGCCCATCGGCATGTCCGGCTTGATGGAGCTGACCAAGCTCGACCGCCCCGATCTGAAAGATGCCCCCTTCCTCCCCGCGTCGCCCGCGCCGCTCTTCGGGGAAGAGGGGATGTTCAACCTCATTCGCCAGCGCGACGTGCTGCTCTATCATCCGTATGACAGCTTCACGCCGGTGGTGGACTTCATCCGCGAGGCCGCGCGCGACCCGCAGGTGATGGCCATCAAGCAGACGCTCTACCGCATCGGGCCGAATTCCCCCATCGTCGACGCGCTGATGGAGGCGCGCGAACAGGGGAAGCAGGTGGCGGTGCTGGTGGAGTTGAAGGCGCGCTTCGACGAAGAGAACAACATCGCCTGGGCGCGCGCGCTGGAACAGGCCGGCGTGCACGTGGTTTACGGCCTCATCGGGCTGAAAACCCACGCCAAGGTGTGCCTGGTGGTGCGGCGCGACGAAGACGGCATCCGCCGCTACGTGCACATGAGTACCGGCAACTACAATGCGGCGACCAGCCGCATTTACACCGACATGGGCCTCTTTACCAGCGATCCGGACATCGGCGCCGACGCCTCCGACCTCTTCAACGCGCTCACCGGCTACTCGCGCAAGGAGGCCTACCGCAAGCTGCTGGTGGCGCCGCGTACCATGCGCAGCGAGGTGCTGGCACGTATCCAACGGGAGATCGCGCGCCAGGAGAGCCACGGCGACGGGTATATCGCCTTCAAAATGAACGCCCTGGTGGACGCCGCGTGCATCCGCGCCCTCTACCGCGCTTCGCAGGCGGGGGTGAAGGTGGATTTGCAGATCCGCAGCATCTGCTGCCTGCGCCCCGGCGTGCCCGGCATCAGCGACAATATCACCGTCACCTCGCTGGTGGGGCGCTTCCTGGAGCACACGCGCATCTACTACTTCCGCAACGGCGGCGAGGAGGAAGTCTTCCTGGGCAGCGCCGACCTGATGCCGCGCAATCTGGACCGCCGCGTGGAGATCCTCTTCCCGGTGGAAGACCCGCGCCTGCGTCAGCAGGTGGTGCGTGATATCCTGCAAGTCCACCTGCGCGATACCGCCCAGGTGCGCATCCTCACCCCCGACGGCGTCTACCGCCGCCCCCGCCTCCCCCGCGGCGACACCCCCTTCAACTCGCAACTGCACATGCTCAACCGGCGGGGGTTTACGGAGTAACAAAATGTCTGAACCGGGATTTGGGGGGATTCGAGGATTTCCTTGATGGGGGGACGATTGTCGCCTTCCGTGTAATCGTAAAGTTTACGGATTGCGGACAGGTCATCCGAATTATCCCATCCATCCCCTTCATCCTTGTGAATTACCCAACCCACCGGGCCATTCGACAACAAACAAGGGTAAAATCGTTCCCCCATCATGGGAATCCTGTAATCCCCCCAAATCCCGGTTCAGACAATTACTCCTGCAACTTCACCACCCGCGGTGCCCAGCCGAGTTGCTCCAGCGTGTCCAGGTAGTCCTGCGGCTGCATGTTTTCGGGGCGGGAGCCGCGCAGGGCGACGATGACGCCTTCCATCACGTTGGTGCCGAAGCTCCGGCCGTCGAATTCCGGCGTGGTGCTCACCAGCAGCGCGGCGCCGCGCTCGCGCATCAGCGCCACGTCTTTATCGGTGGTGGTGTTGGTGAGGATCGTTTTGCCGTCCAGCCGTTCGGGCATGTAGCGGCGGACGAAGTGCCAGTCGCCGGCGATGATGTCCGCCCAGTCGAAGTATTTGCCGTACTTCGTCACCGTCTTCTCCTGCTTTTCGCCGGTGGGGTAGATCCACTCGAACGGCACAGAGGTGATGATGGGCAGCAACAGCGCGGCCACCGTTTTCAGCGTGCTCAGCTTGCGGATGGGGATGGGGATGCCCAGCGCGAAGATCATGTCGCCGAATATCGTCTCCGCGCCCAGCTCGGGCAGCGTCTCCGCCATGCCGAAGCGGTCCACCGCGGATGTTAGCAGCACCTTCTTGCCGCGAAAATCGAGCAGCCCGCGCTCCTGCAGCAGGTGCAGCGTGCGGCGCTCCAGCGTGTGCTTCAGGCCGGAGCCGTCCACCACGGGGGTCTTCTTCGCCGCGTTCGCCATCTTTAGTGCGTCTTTGATGACGTACTTCTTCCCCGCGGCGATCAGGTAGAGGTCGATGCCGCCCAGCCCGATGGCGTCCACCGTGCCGTCCAGCTCGCCGATGCGGGCAATGGCGCGCGGCATGTCCCCGTCAGTGCCCTCGCGCGAGATCGTCACCTCGCGCCCGAGAAAGGTGGCCGTGACGGTCTTGTCGCGCGTGGACGACCCCAGGCTGACGGAGACAACGCGAAGCGGAGCGGGCGTAGTCATAACGGTGATGGCTCCTTTGAGCAGGATAACTGGTACTTTCCCCACGCGTGTGCGAATGTCCTGCCGGTGCGGGGAAGGGGAGGGGACGAAACCACAGATGGCACAGATTTTCACTGATTTTTGGGGTGGTGTGGACGGGCGACCACCAGGCAGGTTCTCGTTCTTCCTCCACCCCAAAAATCAGTGAAAATCTGTGCCATCTGTGGTTTCGTCCCCATTTCTCTCCCTTCCTTGACAATCCGCCCCCCCATCCTTACCATGAGCGCACGGAGGGCGTATGGACGATACCCTGATTACGGCGCTGGTGCGCGAGCAATTGCCGCGGCTGATCGGTACGGTCTTCGGGTGGGCGATGCTCGGGTCGCTGCTCGGGGGGCTGGGGTGCGCGGGGGCGTTCTGGCTGCTGCGCCGCCTCGGGGCCTACCTACTGCCGGCGCGCAGCATCTGGGTGGCCGTGCTGCTCACGGCGACGATTCTCGTCGGGCTCATCGGCGGGGGGATCGCCGGGTTTCATCAGGGGGTGCTGAGTGGGGTGCGCCACGCCTGCGCCGACTCGCGCATCGCGGACGCCGCGCTGCCGCACCTCGGGCGCGCCGGGGCGCTGCTGCTGGCGGGGGTGAGCACGCTGAGCGCGCCGGACGCCGATCCCCACCTGCTGCGGGCACGGTTGGACGCCTTTGAAGAGGGCATGTGGTCGCTGGACGTGACGACGTTGCCCGCCGGCGCGGCGCATATCTCGCCCTCCGCCCTGGCCCTGGCGGTCAACGAGGTGAAAACCGTGCTGGGCGCCAGTCAGCAGCAGTTGGACTCCCCCAGCGAGCGCGGCGTGGTGAGCGAAATCCTCGCCGCGCTGGCCGCGCAACTGCTGCCGCACTCGCAAGGCCCGGTGTCCAATCACGCCATCATCCGCTTCGCCGGGCGGGTCATCGCCGGGCTGCCGGCGGAAGCCGCGCGCGCGGGCGACGGGCACACCCTCTCCTGCCGCGCGTTGTCCGCCTTCATCGGGCGCGAAAGCCTGGAGCCGTTCATCTTTGTCCCGCTGCGCGCCTCCGTGCGCGGTCACCAGTGGCTCTGCCTGCTGGCGCTGGCCGCGTGGCTGGGGCTGTCGGTGGGGGGGAGCCGGCTGGTGAAGCGCAACGCGGCGGTATAATGCGCGCTAACCAAGGGAGGTTTGTCGTGCGCATATTTCAGAAGCCATGGAAAAAGAGGTATATCACGCTTGTTGCCGCGGCATTCCTTCTCGTCAGTTATGGGATGTTGCTCCTTCCATTTCTCTTCGCGGAACAACTCGCGACATCACGATCGCCAGACGGTGAATGTTCCGTTTCTGTTCTCGATGGCGATTCGCGGTTCATCCCGTCGTTCCTGGAGCGGGGCCAGCACATCTTTCTCTGGAAACGCTGGCATCTTCTCCCGGGCGAACTCGGATGTGCTTATCACTATGGCGATCTGGATTCATCTCCGATTTGTACCATCTCCTGGTCGGGTCGAAAAGTCACCGTTTTTATGGATGGTGGTGACGAGGGGGGAACCGAACGACTCGTGTATGATACTCGCTGAATGGTGTATTGTTGATGAAAGCCTCCACGCTTCACAACTGCCGTCCCCCTCGGTCGTTGAACGATCCCCCTGTGCCCCACCACGCGGACGCGTTGTGTTTCTCACCGCAACCGTCGCAGTTTTTTGCCGTCGCGTGAACTGCATTGGTCATTTCGGGGAAAGACTGAACTGACGATGTATGCGACGGAGTTCGATATTCGACAGCATGTTCCTTTGCGCACCCTAACCTCTCTCCGGGTGGGGGGGGCGGCACGCTACTTCACCCGGGTCGACAGTCGCGAAGGCGTCTCCGCGGTGGCGGCGTGGGCGGCGGAACGCGGGTTGCCGTTGCTGGTCATCGGGCGCGGCAGTAATCTGGTAGTCGCCGATGCCGGCTTTCCCGGGGTGGTGCTGCGGGTCTCGATTCGCGGCGTCACGACCCGGCTCGCCGACGATACGGTCGAGCTGCGGATCGGCGCGGGGGAGAATTGGAACACCCTGGTCACCCGCACCGTCCAGCGCAATTGGGCGGGCATGGAATGCCTGGCGGGCATCCCCGGCCTGGTGGGTGCCAGTCCCGTGCAGAATATCGGCGCCTACGGGCAGGAAAGCAGCGATACCATCTGCGCGGTGGAAGCCTTCGATCTCGACACCGGCCAGGTGGTGACCTTCTCATCCGCGGAATGCCAGTTCGACTACCGCAGCAGCCGCTTCCGCACCGACGGGCGCGTGCGCTACATCATCCTCTCCGTCAGCTACCGCCTGCGCCGCAATGGCCCGCCCACGGTGCAATACGTCGAGTTGGAACGCGACCTGGCGGCGCAGGGGCTGACCCGGCCGTCGCTGCAGGAAGTACGCCGCGCGGTGCTGGCCATCCGCGCGCGCAAGTCGATGTTGCTCCGCGCCGACGATCCGAACGCGCACAGCGCCGGCTCCTTCTTCACGAATCCCCTGATCACCGCCGCGCAAATGGCGGCGCTGGATGCCGAGATCGCGCGTCAATATCCGGGCGCGCCGCGCATCCCGCGTTTCGAGAAAGCCGGGAGCACCTACAAGATCCCCGCCGCCTGGCTCATCGAACGCAGCGGCTTCGCGCGCGGCTACAGTGCCGGGGCCGTCGGTCTGTCCACCAATCACGTGCTGGCGATCATCAACCGCGGGGGCGCGACCACCGAGGATGTGCTGCGCCTGGCGCGCGTCATCCGCGATCGGGTGTTCGACCGCTTCGGCATCCTGCTCACCCCCGAGCCGGTGATGGTCGGCGTGTCGTTGGACGCGGGGGGTTAGCCCAAAAACCCCCGTATCAGCTTCGTCATCTCCTCATGCTCCAGCAAAAACGCGTCGTGGCCGGAGGGGGATTCGATTTCGACGAAGCTGACGTCGAGGCCGTTGAAGCGCAGCGCGCGCACCAACTCGCGCGCCTGGGCGGTGGGGAACAGCCAGTCGGAGGTGTAGGACATCACCAGGAAGCGCGCCTGCGCCACGGCCATGGCATTGGTCAGCGTGCCCGCCACCGCGCCCAGGTCGAAGTAGTCCATCGCCTTGGTGATATATAGATACGAGTTGGCGTCAAAGCGCTTCACGAACTCGTCGCCCTGGTAGTGCAGGTACGTCTCCACCGAGAACTCCGGGTCGAAATTCCACGCGTAATCCTCGGCGTGGCGCAGTTGTCGCCCGAATTTCTGGTGCATCGACGCTTCCGACAGATAGGTGATGTGCGCCACCATGCGCGCCACCGCCAGGCCGTTGGTCGGCAGCTCCCCGCCGTAGTAGTGGCCCTCTTGCCAGTGCGGATCGCTCATGATCGCCGCGCGGCCCACCGCGTTGAAGCCGATGCTCATCGCCGACAGCCGGTGCGTGGTGGCGATGGGGATGCAGTGGGCCACCCGCTCCGGGTAGGCCGTCGCCCATTGCAGCGCCTGCATGCCGCCCATCGAGCCGCCCGTGACGGCGTACCAGCGCGGAATGTCCAGGGCGTCCATCAGCAAGCGCTGGGCATTGACCATATCGCCGATGGTGATGATGGGGAAGGCCATCGCATACGGTTCCCCGGTGGCGGGATTCACGCACTTCGGCCCGGTGCTGCCCATGCACCCGCCGATGATGTTGGCGCAGAGCACGAAGTAGCGCGTGGTGTCGAATGCTTTCCCGGGGCCGACCATCACGTCCCACCAGCCGGGTTTGCGGTCGTCGGGCGTGTGGAAGCCCGCCACGTGGGCGTCGCCGGAGAGCGCGTGCAGGATGAGGATGGCGTTGTCTCGCGCGGCGTTGAGCGTGCCGTACGTCTCGTAGGCCAGCGTCAACGGCCCGAGCTGCTGCCCGGATTCCAGGGGCAGCGTGCCGTCGTGATGAAAATATTGCGTCTGCACCAACCCCACGCACAAGGGATCGGTGTACGAGTAGGTGTCCAGCGCCATCGGAAACAGTATAGCGCAATCATGGACATGGGGGAAGTGCGGCGTACGCGCGCGTTTTTCTGCTCCCCCTATAGGCGAAGCGGACGATTTACGCTAGAATGTGCAAAACCGCGATGGGGGTACATGATGTTCAAACGGATCGGCACCTTGATCAAGGGGTTCTTCAGTCTCTTCATCTCCGGCATCGAGAAGGAAAACCCGGAAGCGATCCTGGAAGCGGAGAAGGAAAACCTGCGCGCCCAGATCGCCAAGTACAACCAGGGATTGGCCGCCCACGCCGCGCTGTGCGAGCAGCTCAACGCGCGCATCCGCAACCTGACCACCGAAGAGCAGGATCTGCGCGCCAAAGCCTCCGCCAATCTGCGCGCGGGTAATCGCGAATTGGCCGGGCAATACGCGTTGCGCCTGCAGACCACCTCCTCCGAGCTGGTCGACTGTAAAAAGCAGCTCGACGCGTCGGAAGAAACGTACAAGCAACTCATCCAGGCGCGCGACACCTCGGTGCGTGCCGCACGCGAAAAGCTCGACTCCCTCAAGCGCAGCATCGACGAGATGAAGATCTCCCGCGCGCAGGCCGAACTCATGGAGATGGCCTCCGGCATGATCTCCCAGATCGGCGGCACCGGCGACTCCGTCAACCGGCTGCAGGATATGGTGGAAGAAGAGCGCACCAAGGCCGCCGGCCGCGCCCGCGTGGCGAAGGATTCCATGGATACCACCGGCATCCAGATGAAGGAAGCCGAAACGAAGGCGCTGGCCGATCAGGCGCTGGCCGACTTCGCCGCCAAAGAAGGCATCCAGCTCGATCCTGCCACCCCCGCCGCCGCCGATGCCGGCACGGACAGCGCCCCCAAAACGATGGGGCCGGTGTCGGAAACGACGCCGGGAAGCTGACCCCGCCGCGGCGGTGCATAATCGTGATTCGTCCGCAGCCGGCCTGAGGTCGGCTGCGTGCCTTCGCTGATGGAGCAGCCATGAACGCCAACAACATCGCCCCCGCCCCTGCCGTGCCCATGCCCGCGTGGGCCACGGACCTCATCGCGCAGTACGAGAGCGACGCGGCCAACCAGTTCATTCTGTACGGCAACGTCAACGACCGGCTGCTCCTCCCGCTGCCGCCCGCCGGGGAGATCGGCACGCTCACCGACTTTCTGCTGCGCGTGCTGCTGGCGCGCTTCGACGTGATCCTCAGCTACGACCTGGGCAACGGCATCCGCATCGAAAAGGGTGGGCCCATCTTCTCCCAGTGGCCGTACTTCAAGGACAACCCGGAGTTCCCGCGCGCGCCGCGGCAGGCGGTGGAAACGCTCACGCGCTACTTCCGCTACACCGCCAACCTCGCCAAACTCGGACACGACCGCGTGCAGGTGGGGTGCTACATCAAGTCCGCCGACCTGGTGGCGCCCAACGTGGGCGGCGGTGTGGCCTACGACCTGAGTGCGCTGGCGCTGCTTATGCGCGACTGGTCCGCCGACAGCCTGCTCACCGGGCACTCCCTCGCGACGTTCCTCATCACCGAGAACCTGAACGATCTCCACCCGCTGCTGGTGAACAACACCCGCGCCTCGCGCAATAAGATCACCCTGCCCGACGCGAGCGACCTGCGCACCGTCTTCGGCGTCTTCGCCGCGCGCTACCCCACGGCACTGCAGGCGTATACGCAAAACCTCGCCACCCCCGCCGAGCAGCTCGCCGGCGCCACGCTGAGTTCCATCGAATCGCTGCTCAAGGAGAAGGAGCACGCGCGCACCCCGCTGACCGGCGACGACCTGCTGCGCCTGAAAAAGGAGCTGGTGGAGAACGACTGCAACGGGCTCATCGAATTCATCGACCCCAAACGCACGCTGGACGACCTCTCCGGGCAGCAGGCGATCAAGGATTGGCTGCGCCAGGACTTCCACCTCTGGAAGATGAACGACTTGCGTGCGCTGCCCATGGGCTACCTGCTCTGCGGCCCGGTGGGTACCGGCAAAACCTTCATGGTGGAGTGCCTGGCCGGCGAGGCGGGCGTGCCGGTGGTGAAGCTGAAAAACTTCCGCGACAAGTGGGTGGGCAGCACCGAGGGCAACCTGGAGCGCATCTTTCGCCTGCTCCACGCGCTGGGCCGCTGCGTCGTCTTTATCGACGAGGCCGACCAGGCGCTGGGCAAGCGCGACTCCGGCAACGACGACGGCGGTCTCTCCGGGCGCATCTACGCCATGGTCGCCGCCGAGATGAGCGACACCAACAACCGCGGCAAAATCCTCTGGGTGCTCGCGTCCAGCCGCCCCGACCTCATCGAGGTGGACCTGAAACGCCCGGGCCGCATCGACGTAAAGATCCCCATCTTCCCCACTACTACGGTGGAGGAGGGCTTCAAACTCATCCAGGGGTTGTGCAAGCGGCGCGAGCTGACCCTCGACGACGCGGCCTTCGACACCCTGAAAGCCGACCTGCCGCTCCTCCTCACCCCCGGCGCCGCCGAAACGCTGGTAGTGAAGGTCTACCGCCTCTCGCGCACGCAAAACCTCGCCCCCGCCGACGCCCTGAGCGCTTGCCTGAAAGAATACCAACCCCCCGTCGCCCCCGAGGTGATGGATTTCCAGATCAAACTCGCCATCCAGGAAGCCAGCGACCTTACCTTCGTGCCGGAGATCTTCCACCCGAAACCGGCGGCGAAAGCGAAGGCGAAGAAGGAATAGGGCTCTCCCCAGCGAAAATAAACGGCCTGTGCGTCGATCCCTCAAACGCACAGGCCGTTCGTGTTTTGCTGATTACAGGGAGCCTTACACAAACTCCCCCTCGCGCGCCATGTAGTCGTAGATGGGAAACTTGGCGCAGAGGTCGATGACTTTGGCGCGTACTTCGGCACGCAGGTCGAGGTTTTGCGGGCAGGCTAGCACGTCAGCGATCCAGTTGGCGACCTGCACCATCTCCGGCACGAGCATCCCGCGCGAGGTGAGCACGGGGGAGCCGGGGCGGATGCCGGAGCCCAGCGTGGGCGGCTGCGGGTCGAAGGGGATGGTGTTGAAGTTGGCGATGATGTTCGCCTCGCGCAGCAGGTTGGCCCCTTCGCGGCCTGTCAGCCCCTGCGGGCGCAGGTCGACGAGCATTAGGTGGTTGTCCGTGCCGTCGGAGACAAGGCGGAAGCCGCGCACCTTGAAGGTGTTCGCCAGCGCCTGCGCGTTGGCCAGCACCTGCTGCTGATAGGCCGCGAACTCCGGCTGCATCGCCTCGTGGAACATCACCGCCTTGGCGGCGATCACGTGCATCAGCGGGCCGGCCTGCACGCCGGGGAAGACCGCTTTGTCAATCGTCTTGGCCAGCTCCTGCCGGCAGAGGATGAAGGCGCCGCGCGGGCCGCGCATCGTTTTGTGCGTGGTGCTGGTCACCACGTCCGCATATGGCACCGGGCTCGGGTGCACCCCGGCGGCCACTAACCCGGCGATATGCGCCATGTCGGCCACCAGGTACGCGCCCACCTTGTCGGCGATGGCGCGGAAACGCGCGAAATCCAGCGTGCGCGGGTAGGCGCTGGCGCCCACCACGATCATCTTCGGCTCGTGCTCACGCGCCAGCGCTTCCACCTGGTCGTAATCGATCTGCTCCGTCGCGCGGTCCACGCCGTACCCGACGAAGTGGTAATACCGGCCGGAGAAGTTGAAGCGGTTGCCGTGCGACAGGTGGCCGCCCTGGTCGAGCGCCATGGCGAGCACGGTGTCGCCGTGTTCGAGCAGGCCGTAATACACGGCCATGTTCGCCTGCGTGCCGCTCACCGGCTGCACGTTGGCGTGGTCGGCGCCGAACAGCGTCTTCGCCCGCGCGATGGCCAACTGCTCCACGTCGTCCACGAATTCACACCCGTGGTAGTAGCGCGCGCTCGGATACCCCTCCGCGTATTTGTTCGTCATGATCGAGCCGGTAGCGGCCATCACGGCGCGGCTGGCGTAGTTCTCAGAAGGGATCATGATCAGCGTCTGCTGCTGGCGCTGCAGCTCCCGGTCAAAAATGGCGGCCACATCGGGGTCGACGGTGCGTAATGTGCGCTCCATGAAGGTTCCTTTCAACGGTGTCACGATATTGTACCACGCATGCCATTGCCGGGCAAACGGTGGGAAAGTGAGAATGGGGGAAAGGGGGATGGGGAGAATGGGGGATTGGGGGCGGGGCGCGCTGCTTACGGGAAACCTTTCCTGGACGCGTCCCCCCATTCTCCCTTTCCCCCATTCTCCCGTCCCCGTCCCCGTCCCCCCGTTTGACGCACCTTCCCCAATCGGCCTATAATCGCTATATCGATTTTTCGGGAAAAGGATGGCCGGGTGCAACCTGACGTGCGAGAAACCCCAGCGATGCCTGACGAACGCGGTTACTTCGGCGCGTTCGGGGGCTGCTACGTACCGGAGACGTTGAAGACGCCGCTGGAAGAACTAGCCGCGGCCTACGCGGCGGCGACGGCGGACCCGGCCTTCCAGGCGGAGCTGGACGGCTATCTGACCCGCTACGTGGGGCGGCCCACGCTGCTGTATGCGGCGGCCAACCTCACCCGGCACTTCGGCGGGGCGACCATCCTGCTCAAGCGCGAAGACCTCTGCCATACCGGCTCGCACAAGCTCAACAACGTACTCGGGCAGGTGCTGCTGGCCAAACGCATGGGCAAACCGCGCGTCATCGCGGAGACCGGCGCCGGTCAGCACGGCGTGGCCACCGCCACCATCGCCGCCCTCTTCGGCCTCTCCTGCACCATTTACATGGGCGCGGAGGACGTGGAACGCCAGGCGCTCAACGTCTTCCGTATGCGTCTCCTCGGCGCCGAGGTGATCCCCGTCACCAGCGGCAGTCAGACCCTCAAGGACGCCATCAACGAGGCCTTCCGTGACTGGGTGACCAACCTCACCTCCACCTTTTACGTCTTCGGCACCGCCGCCGGGCCTGACCCGTACCCGCGCATGGTGCGCGACTTCCAGCGCGTCATCAGCGTGGAAATCAAGGCGCAAATGCAGGCGGCATACGGCAAGCTGCCCGACGCGGTGGTGGCGTGCGTGGGCGGGGGCAGCAATGCCATTGGCTCCTTCGCCGCCTTCATCGACGACCCGTCGGTCGCTCTCTACGGCGTGGAGGCGGGCGGCTTCGGGTTGGATACCGGCAAGCACTCCGCCACCCTCACCGCGGGCCGCCCCGGCGTACTGCACGGCAGCCACAGCTTCCTGCTGCAGGATGCCCACGGGCAGATCATCGAGACGCATTCCATCTCCGCCGGCCTCGATTACCCCGGCGTGGGGCCGCAGCACAGCCACCTGAAAGCCACCGGGCGCGCAACATACCTCTCCGTCACCGACGACCAGGTGCTCGACACCTTCGGGCTCCTCTGCCGCACGGAGGGTATCCTCCCGGCGCTGGAAAGCACCCACGCGGTCGCCGCTCTCAGCACGCTGGCCCCCGCCCTTGGCGCGGGCAAGCATATCGTCGTCACCCTGTCCGGGCGTGGAGATAAAGATGTCCAACACGTGCAGCGCCACCTCGACGCGCGCCACTGAACCTCGACGTCGGCCATGGCGCCTGCTGCTGGCACTGCTGCTCCTCGTCGTCGGCGCGGCCGACGTCTACTTTGACGTGCTGCCCGCCTACCACCGCTACCGCGCCGACAGCTTCAGCGCCTACCTGCCTTCCGCCGGCGTGATCGCCGAGGAAGTGGAGAGCCGGCTGGCGGACACCGACAACGACGACCCCAAGCTCGACGAACCGATTCTGCTGGTGCTGGGACAGGACGAGCAGTTGGCGGCGGCGCGCGTGTGGTCGCAGGACGGCGTCGAGCTGTGCGTCACGACGCGCGACAACGTGCCCGGCGCCCCGGCACCCACCCCCGACTTCGACCCCCTGCGCGCACGGCTCAAGGACGCCGCGTGGATGGACCAGGCGCAGCACCTGCAGGCGCTGGCCGCGGCGGAAGGCCGCGTGGTGGACACCCTGGACATCCCCACCGCGGACAACCGCAACGACGCGCTGGTGCAGCAGGACTCGGCGCTGCAACTGGCCAACACGCTGACGGGTAATCATCCCGCCCTGACCCCCGCCCTGACGGCGATGAACGCGGCGATGGACAAGCTCTCCGACGACACCCCGCGGGACTGGGCGCAGGCGCAACAGTCGGCGCGCGACGCGCAAGCCACCATGAGCGACGTGCTGGAGACGTACCGCGCGCAAGGCGACGACGTGCTGCCCGCGCCCGCGCTCGCCGCATTAGCCCCCGCGCCGGCATCCTGGCTCGCCCGCCTCTTTCCCGAGGTGCACACGCGCCGCGTACTCGTGCCCCTCTTCGCCCCCGCGGCGACCGCCGACGGCACCGGCACCGGCATCGGCTTTGCGGAAGCCCTCTTCTACGACCGCCCCGTCGACTTCGTCATTGACCTCGGCTGGCACGCCTACCCCCTCCCCGCCTGCCTCCTCGCGCTCCTCGCCGTCGTCATTATCCGCCGCCGCCGTCGCGTGATAGAGGACATGCCCGAAGTCGCGGAAATCGCCGACGAGATGGAATTCTGACCCCCGTCTCACTCCTTCGTCGTGTAGGGTATGGGCGCCGTCCCATACCTGGTTACGACCGCATTATCCGATGGAGCAGAGAGAAAAGGGTGGCGGAATTTTGGGAGGGCGAGCGTCCCCGCGAGCCGCGTGCGGGTGTAAAATAATAACGAACCCTGGTTATTCGTTGGAGGGGAAAGTCGTGATGCGTTTCCTGCGTTTTGGGCTCCTGGCGGCGCTGCTGGTTGCTGCCGTGGCGGTGTGGGCGGCAGCGCCGGTTGTCGGCACGTTGACGGCGAAGGGCGACGGCTCCCCGCGCTTCTTCCTGACCAGTGGCACGGTGCAGATCACCGGCACCGGCCCGCTGTGCGCCTCGGAAAACGCGAAGATCGTCTTCTCGCAGGGGGCCTTGAAGGGTGTGGCGGGGAAGCTGGCCGGGGAGCCGGTGCTCTTCTACAACGACTTCCACGGCACCGCCACGGTCACCGGGGAGAACTTCAAAGTCGGCATGTATGGCAAAGA
Source organism: uncultured bacterium (assembly GCA_903928345.1). Taxonomy (GTDB): domain Bacteria; phylum Armatimonadota; class Hebobacteria; order CAIYQO01; family CAIYQO01. The sequence continues at coordinate 16,593 of CAIYQO010000208.1, forward strand.
GATCACCATCACCGCCAAAGGCATCGGCTACGCCAACTTCATCGGCACCGGCACCTATGCGGTGAATAACACCACTGACGACAAAGGCGTCGTTAACGGCGCCTGGGCCGATTGGAAGCATGCCGCCAAAGTGGTCGTCGGCGTGGTGGAGAGCACGCCGACGAAGTAGTATCCTTTCGCACCAACGACGAACCGCCGGTCCCTGGCCGGCGGTTCGTCGTTGGTCTTTAGTTCATTCACGGCACCGGGGTCGGCGGTGGTTCGGCGATGAGGCCGTTCTCATTGAACTTCACGATCTTCGTGAGGGTCAGCGCCTTCTCTACCGGGTGCCCCTTCACCGTGTCGTGCTCGGTCAGCCACTTGTAGAGGGGGATGCGCCAGTCGGGGAACACAATCACCGGCGCGGCGTCGGCTTTCTTCATCCCGTCGCAGTTGATATACAGGTAGTCGTCCACGATCAGGTGGTACGTCTTTTTCAAGTCCAGCGGCTCCCCGCTGCGCAGCACGGTGCACTTGCCGTCGTTGACCCCCAGGCCGCAGAGGGCGATTTGATCCCCGTGTGGCGAGGTCAGGTCGATGAGCTGCTGCCCGGTGATGGCGATGCGGTACAGCTTGTCGTCGAAAGGCAGCATGTTGATTACGTCCGCCTTCGTGAAGGGGCCGGCCGGTAAATCCTGCCGCATACCGCCCGCGTTGTTGGCGGCGAACTCCGCGTTCGGATCGGCGATGCGCCAGGTTGCCAGCGCGAAGGAGAGCCCCGTGGTCGAGCGCCACAGGCCGGCGGTATCGATGCCGACCGGCTTGTTGTAGTCCGGGCCCAGCTTCTGCATGTTTTTATCGATGATCGCCTCCACCGCCGGATCGAGGGTCGCGTTCCGCTGCGCCAGTGATACCTGCTTGATACTTGTCACGCGCGCGCCGTCCGCATCCACTTCCAGGTCGATGCGCCCGTACGTTGACCAGCGCAAGCCGTCGGTGATGGCCCAGGTGTCCGTGTCCGGAATAATCCCCTGGCCGACGTCATGATTGAAGCCGCCGATCATCAGCGGGATGTGCAGGTCCGCGACGGCGTGTGCCAGCGCGAGTAGATCCGGATAGGCCAGGCTGGAGACGACCACCACGGCCTGCGCCCCTTTGATGCGCGCTTCTTGTGTATACATGCGCAGGGCGGGCTCGTAGGGTGCGATCTTCATCAGCCCCAGGTTCACCGACGCCGGCAGGCTCTGGGTGATGAGCCCGATCACCGCCACCTTCACGCCCTGGATATCGATCATGACATACGGCTTGGCGACCTCTACCGGCCCGCCGGCGGTGTTGATGAGGTTCGCCGCCAGGAAGGGGAAGGTCGCCTGCGCGCCCAGCCGCAGCAACTGCCCGCGCCCGAAGGCGAACTCCTGCATGCTCACCGCGCTGGCGCTGAAGCCCATCGCATTCATCACTTCGACATCCGGCTCGCCTTCCAGGGCGTTCGAGAGCGGGGAATACCCGATGTTGTCGCCGGCGCTGAGCACGAGAAACTTGCCCGGGGCATAATCTTCGTTCGCTTTCCACGCGGCCATCATCGCCGCGGCGCCGCCGATCTGGTAGCCGTCCATCAGGCTCCCCTTCAGCGCGCCGTGCATGTCGCCCGTGGTGAGAATGTGCACCGGCACCGCCCACCCCGGCGCGGCGAGCAAGCACATCGTAACGATCCAACTCCACCATCCGCGTAACATCGGCCACCTCCATAAAATTAATGTGCCGATTTTACGCGGTTTACAGCAAGCCGTCAATTTGCTCGCGCGCCCGCGCGCCGCGGCGGTATGTGCCGGCAAATACCGCGGGTTATACGGAACGATCGCGCTGTTGTTGCGGTTGCTCGGGTTCCGAGGGGGCGCCACCGAGTTCGTCCGGGCCGCTCTCGGCGCCGAGTTCCAACTCGCCGGGATCGTAGGTGGTGTCGTCGTTTAACCCGCTCGCGAAGCCCGTGCCGTCGGCATCGAGCGGCGCGATGGTCTCCCCGTTGGGCTCCACCAGATCTGTGTTGAAGACGGCGTCCACCATGTCGGTGGGGCTCGCGTCCGGCTCGTCCTGGCCAAAGTCGCCGGGCAGCATCTCCGCATGTTCGCCGGTCAGGTCGCCCGGCACGTCGTTCCTGTGCTCATGCGGCATTGGGCTTCTCCTCCTCGCGCGCGAGATGCGCGCCATACGTCTTCGTGCGTGGCTCCTCTGGTGGCACGACCGTGGACGCGTCGGGGGTGGCGCTGGCGCCGTGGGTGTCGCCGGGGGCGCTGATTTCCAGGCGCGGCACGCTCACGTCGCCGGCGTCGCCGCCCAGGCTCATGCCCGCGGGTTCGGCGGAAGCGTCGAAGGCGCCCACCCCGGTCCGCGGCGGGGGTGGGGGCACGATGCGCGAAACTTCCTCCAGCGTGCCCGCCGCGCGCAGGCGCCGCTTGGCCTCGTTCAGCAACTGTTCGGTGCGCTCGGGCGGAATGGGCGGACGCGGCAATTGCGGCTCCGTGCCGCCCGCCGGGTCGCCCGGCTTGCCTTCCGTGCCGCCACTGCCGAGATCCTCCACGTCCTCACGATCCATGGCCGCACCTCCCCTATCGGGATGCCCGCGCGGCGGCACGGCAAACGGCGGCGGTGTGCGAAGAATGAGAAGCGGGGAGCGGGGAAGGAGCGCCATGGGGTAATGCCGGAGTTTACCACTGGCTGAAGCCGATGGCTGATCGATTCAAGCACGCTGAAGCGCGCTGGGGTGCGAAACACGAAGCCGTGTGGAATGATCGGAGCCGGCTTCAGCCGGCTTGAGCACGTCAGCCACCGGCTTATGCTCTTTGATGCATGACTGCAGCTATGGTGCGCAGGTGAGCGGCGACTGAAATCGCCAGGGTCGTTCTCCGGCTTCACTCGCTGACCTGGTCTGGGTGACGCGCGTTTTACCCCCACGCGCTGTAATCAGGCGCGGTGAAGAGGCTGTCGAGCATGCCGTAGAGCAGGGGATCTTTCTCCTGCAGTCCGTGGCGGTCCACCGAGCGGCCGTCGTCGGTGCGTCCGTTCAGCTCTTCCAGCAGGTAGGCGGTCACGCCTTCGGCGAAATACTCGCGCGGATTGACGGCGGCGTACCAGTTGATGGGCGCGCCGCGCTTCCACACCCGGTGGAAGTCCTTGGAGGTGGTGAAGTAGAAGTAGCCGTCCTTCGCCATGGCGTGGTCGAGCAGGTGCGCGAATTCGTGCAGCAGCACCTGGTTGCCCATGGTGTCCGGCATGTAGATGATGCAGTCATCCGGGTTGAACCACGCGGTCTGGTTGCTGTCCATCAACTTGTTCCCACAACGCCGGCCCTTCTCTACGATGCCGTAGAAGCTGGGCAGCCACGGGGTTTCCCAAATCCACACCCCCCCGCTGACACGGCGAATCCGCCGTTGCAGATGGGACGGGAAGAGACTATATACGTGCCGGACGTCGTCGATGCGACATTCAGCACAGCGGCTGTGCGGCAAATCAAAGGCTTCCATTGTACTACCTACTGCGCCAAAAACGGGTGGTGGTATGTCTGGTGCGACGGACAAATTGTAGCACGACCGCACGGGGTTTTGCAAGTGGGTGGCGCAGGAAAAGTATGGGAATTTTTCAAGCCGAGTAAGGGCCGTCTCACGGCAGTTTCGAGGCGGGAACGTGCATAAATCGAGGCGTTTTTCGGCAAAAATACCCGGGCGCTTGCCTTGCTTAGCAAATTAGCGATAAGGGGAATAGCGGGCGGAAGTTGGGCAAGGAAACGGATGGATAATTGTAAAAATAGCGTTGAAAAACTATGTCAACGGCGTAGCAAGCACATGGTCGTCGGCCACCGCCGTCACGCGCACGGCGACCACGTGGCCGACCGCGGCGGGGGCGAAGGGCGCCGCCACGCGCAGGTAGTGCGGCGTGAGGCCCTCGCCGTTGCGTTCCGCCAGCACCGAGACGGTCTGTCCCACCAACGGCGTAGCATAGGCGGCGAAGAGACGGCGCTCCAGTGCGTGCAGCGCCTGCACGCGCGCGGCCTTCACCGCGTCGGCCACCGCGCCGGGCAGCGTGGCCGCCGCGGTGTGCGGGCGCGGGGAGAAGGGGAAGACGTGCAGTTTGATGAAACCCAGCTCCTCCACCAGCGCCGCCGTGCGCGCGAAGGCCGCGTCGTCCTCGCCGGGAAAGCCCACGATAATGTCCGTGGAGAAGGTGGCGTCGGGCATGGCGGCGCGCAGGCGGGCGATCAAGCGCCGGTAGCGGTCGGCGGTGTAGCCGCGACGCATTGCGCGCAGCACGCCGTCATCGCCCGATTGCAGGCAGATATGGAAGTGCCGGCACAGCGCGGGGTGGTCGGCCAGCGTGGCGATGAGGCGTGCGCTGATGCCGAGGGGCTCCAGCGAACTCACGCGCAGCCGGGGCACGTCCAGCGCGCGCGTGGCCTCGAGCAAGTCCGCCAGCCGCGGGCCGTGCAGGTCCAGGCCGTAGGCGTCCAGGCGGATGCCGGTGAGCACGATCTCCTGCACGCCGCGCGCCACCAGCGCGTGCAATTCCGGCAGCACCTCGTCCGGCGGGCGGCTGCGCACCGGGCCGCGCGCCAGCGTCACCGCGCAAAAGGTGCAGCGCAGGTTGCATCCGTCCTGCACCTTCACCGTGCCGCGCGTGCGCCGGGCGGAGGCCGCCAGGCCGGGGGCGGCACCCGGGGTGGGGGGGCGCAGCGTCGCGAGCAGCTCCGGGATGCGCGCCTGCTCCGCCAACGGCACCACGGCATCCACCCCGTCGATCGCCGCCAGCCGCGCCGGCTCCAGCGACGCGTAGCACCCGGTCACCACCAGCAGCGCCTCCGCGTTCAACTTCAGCGTGTGCCGCAGCGTCTTGCGCGACTTGCGGTCCGCTCCGCCCGTCACGGTGCAGGTATTCACAATATAAATGTCCGCCGGCGCCTCCGCGGGCACGATCACGTACCCGCGCGCGGCCAGCGCGCGGGCCAGCGTGTCGCTGTCGTAGCGGTTGGCCTTGCATCCCAGCGTGGGCAAGGCGACGGTGACGGGCTTTTCAGGCATGACGCCGTATTATAACGCATCCGCGCGTGTCATGCACCCGGCGCTTTGCCGAAAAAAGTGCTTACCCCGTTGACGGCGGCGCTTGCCAGAGGTAAAATTATATATACGGTCGTTCACCCGGTTCATGGCCGATTTTCTTCGGCAGAAAGAGATCACTATGCGTAAACCCGTGGGGTTCACCCTCATCGAACTCCTGGTCGTGATAGCTATCATAGCTATCCTCGCCGCCATTCTTTTCCCCGTCTTTGCCAAAGCGCGCGAAAAGGCGCGGCAGACGAGTTGCTTGAACAATCAGAAGCAGATCGTCACCGCGACGATGATGTACGCGCAGGACAACAACGAAATGCTGCCCTCGGCAGATACCTTCTGGGGCAGTATCAACCTCGATAAGGGCGTGCTGATCTGCCCGACGAAAGGCACGAAGACGCCCAACGGGTATGTTTATGACAGCTTCATCGCCGGCAAGGCGTTGGGGGAGATCGGCTCGCCGACCGGCACCATGTTGACCGCTGACGGGAACTCCGGCACCGCGACGGGGCAGGTGGCCAACACCGCCTACAATGCCGGGCAGATCGACATGCGCCATGGCGGTTCCGTGGTGATGGGCTTCATGGACGGCCATGCGGAGATCACCAAGACGCCGCCGTTCCCCTTCGTGAGCGGCATGACCGGCTGGTACACGGGCGATACGGGCGTGACGCTGAACGGCACCACCGTCGCGAGTTGGGCCGACCAGTCCGGGAGCAATAACACGGCGCAGCAGGCCACGGCGGCCCGTCAGCCCACCGTGTTGGCCGGCGCGGCCAACGGGCACAACGGCATCTTCTTCACCAGTTCGGCCGCCTCGCAATATCTGACGATCCCCACGTTGACCACTGTAGCGTCGGCGGTGGTGGTGGCCAAGTATACGAACCCCAACGGCAACGGCCACTTCCAGAATTACGCCACCCTGATCGGCAGCGGCACGGGCGGGGACCCGCTCATGCTGCGCACGGAAAACGACACCCTGTATTTCCGTTGCGCGGGTAATGGCAACTGGGCGGACGGCTTCATCGTGGCCGATAACACCGCACCGACGGCTCCCCTGGTGTGGATCAACGGCGTGCAACCGACCACCCACTGGCCGGCCTACCTGGGCCCGATGATCAATAAAAGCTGCGTGGTGATCGCCAACGATGCCGACACCGCGGCCACCCCATATACCATGACCGGCGGTGTGGCCTTTGGCATCGGTGATGCCGCCAACCAGGGCTGGGACGGCCCCATGCTGGAGATCGCCCTGTTCAGCCGCAACCTGGTGCCGGCCGAAATCCAGAATATCAACGAATACATGCGCGGCAAGTACGGCATCTAACACCGCGTCTTGCGCCACCGCACCACGGGGCCGGTCAATCGACCGGCCCCGTGGTGTTTGATAACCAAACAAGTTATCTATTCTTACCCCCACAAATGACGCTTTTTACCCCGCCTGCCACGACTGGCAGGGGCCGGCGGATTGTGCTACAATGCGCCCGATGCCTACCACCTTGCCCGAGACGATCCCTGATATCGCCGCCCAGGTGCGAGCGGAGCTGACGGCGTACTACGCCACAGCCGACGCGCCGGACGGGCGCGGGCGCTGCGAGGCCGCCATCCGCGCGCGGATGGAGGCGGAGGCGGGGTCCGCGCCGTCGGCGCGGGCGCTGAAGGCGCGGCAGAGCGAGGTGATCGCCGCCTTGGCCGACCCGGTTTGCTTCGCCACCACCCCCTTTCCCTTCGAGTGCGGCGTGCGCCCCCGCTGGAGTTGGGGCGTCGGCGGCGCGGCCACGTGGATCACCGAGCACCACGCCCACCTCTTCGACCGCACCGGCGCCGACACGCGCGCCGTCCCCTTCAACGACTCCGGCCTCACCTGGTGGTACAACGCCGTCGACCTCGACCACTTCAACCTGGGCTACGACGCGGTGCTGGCGCACGGCGTCACCGGCCTGCTGGCCGCGGCACGCGCCGCACGCACGGACGACCCGGTGACGACGGACTTCCTCGACGCGGTGGAGTGCAGCCTCCGCGCCTTCCAGGCCCTCGCCGACCGCTTCGCCGCGGGCTACGCCGCGCGGGCGGGGGAGTCACCCTTCCTGGCGGGGTGCGCCGCGGCGCTGCGCCGCGTACCCGCCGAACCCCCGCGCACCTTCCTCGAGGCGCTGCTCACCCTCAGCGCGTGGCGCGAGCTGGGCGCGACGCTGGAAGGCGTGGGCATCTCCACCGTCGGTCACCTCGACCGGCTGCTCTACCCGTACTACGCCGCCGACCTCGCCGCGGGACGGCTGACCGAGGACGCGGCCGCTGAGCTGCTGGCGCGCTACCTGGTCTACACCGACTGCCGCTACGTCGACCTGCGTGCGGAGAGCTGGGCGGAGAGTTCCACCTGCATGAACCTGGGCGGGTGCGACGCCGACGGCACGCCCGTCTGCAACGCCCTCACCTTCCTCATCCTGCGCCTGCACCGCGCGCTGCGCCTCATCAACCCCAAACCCCACGTGCGCCTGAGCGCCGCCACCGACCCGGCGCTGCTGCGCGAGGTCGCCGCGCACATCGCCGGCGGCTACAACACGGTGGACGTCTTCAACGACGACGTCATCATCCCCGCGCAGCAGCGGATGGGCAAGCGGCTGGAGGACTGCCGGCTGTACGTCAACGGTGGCTGCCAGGAGCCGATGCTCACGGGCTTCGAGCACTCCGCCGGGGCGCACTGGTACGTGAGCCTGCCGCGCCTGCTGGAGTTCTCCCTGCACGGCACGCCCGACCCCGCGCTGCCCATCGCGCCGGTGGCCGCGGAGGCCGACTTCGACGCGGTCTACGCCACGGTGCTGGGCAACCTGCACGCGGTGATCGCCGCCGAGGCAACCCTGGAACGCGAGCGCGGGTTGAACTGGCCCGACGTGATCCCTCTGCCGCTGGTGAGCGCCACGCTGGCCGACTGCCTGCCCAACGGGCGCGACCTGACGCAAGGCGGCGCGCGCTACGGCCCGACGGGGGTCTGCTTCGTGGGCTTCGCCACGCTGGCCGACAGCCTGTTCGCCATCAAGGAGGCCGTCTTCACCCGCGGCCTGTGCACGCTGTCCGCGTTGCGCACCGCCCTCGCCGCCGATTTCCAGGGGTATGAAACCCTCCTCGCGGCGTTGCGCCGCCTGCCGCATTTCGGGCAGGACGATCCGGCGGCGGATGCCTTCGCCGCGCGGGTGGCGCGCGACATCGCCGCCAGTTGCCGCGGGCACGTCAACGAGCGCGGCGGCCCGCTGCAACCGGCGCTCTTCTCCTATTACCAGTTCCACCACATGGGCATCATGGTGGGCGCCACACCGGATGGTCGCCGCGCGGGGGAGAACGTGTCGCATAGCGCGGGTCCCAGTCAACTGGCGGCCCCGCCCAGCGTGGCGCACTACTTCGCGGGCATCGGCAGCATCGACTTCAGCGACTTCCCCGCCATCGGCGTGCTCGATCTGCAACTGCCGCTGATGAGCGACACCGCCGTGCTCACCGACGCCTGCACGGCGCTGCTGCGCACGTTCCTCGCCGTGGGCGGGCCGATGCTGCAGCCCTCCGCCGTCGACCCGGCGCTGCTGCGCGCCGCGCAAGCCGACCCCGCCGCCCACCGCGACCTGGTGGTGCGCGTCTCCGGCTACAGCGCCTACTTCATCGCCCTGGAGCGCCACGTGCAGGACGAGATCATCGCCCGCACGCTGGTGGGAGTATAGTTGAAGGTTGAAGGTTGAAGGGAAACGCAGATCTTTCAACCTTCAACCTTCAACTGGGACGTCGGTTAGCCGCAATCGGTTGCGAATACGGAACGCACATCCGGTAGACAACTTCATTCTCGGGAGATTGTGTTATGACTCCACGCGCAAAATGGCAAGCGTATCTTCGCGGCGAGGACACCGGGCCGATGATGGCGCCGCTGGTGGACAACTGGTGCCTGGCAGAGCCCTACGTCTGGCCGTATGACGAGCCGGAGCCGTACCCCGCGGGGCATCCGCAGCACGGTTTCAGCCAGCAACTGGCGATGGCGAAGGTGTGCGGGTACGATCCGTTGTACTACGTCGGCGCGCCATTCCAGTTGCAGACGCCGGTGGAGCGCACGGTGACCACCCGCGAAGAGGCCGGGCGGACGATCACCGAGACGCGCACGCACACCCCCCTCGGCGACCTGCTGCTGGTGACGGAACACGCCCGGACGGTGCACACGCTGAAACCCGAAGTGCAGGACGAGGCGGATTTCGACAAGATGCTCTGGGTCATCGCGCAGGAGGGCAAGCTCGATGTGGATGCCTCCGTGCGCGCCGGGCAGGAGCTGCTGGCACCGCTGGGTGATAAGGGGATGGTCGGCACGTGGTGGGGCCCGCCGGGCGTGCGCGGGGTGGATCGCGAAGACCAATTCGTGCACATGGCGGAGTTCCCCGAGCTGTGCCAGGCGGTGATCGACGCCACCTTCGCCAACCAGATGGCCCAGCTCGATGTGCTGCACGCCATGGGCTTCGACTTTCTCTTCCACTGCGTCGACGGCACGGAATGGATCTCTCCCGGCTACTTCGAGCAGTACGTCGCCCCGTATACGGCGGAGATGTTCGACAAGTGGCGGGCATTGGGCGGCTTTGTGGTGTGGCACAGTTGCGGGCACACCGCGGAGTTCATCAAACGCGGCTACTACAACCCGCTGCTGCCGGAGATCTTCGAGACGATGAGCGAGCCGCCCTTCGGCACGCTGCCCAGCCTGCGCTGGGGCCGCGAGCGCCTCGACCCGCGCATCGCCACCAAGGGCAATATCGACCTGCAGCTCATCCACGACGGTCCCATCGACGCCATCCGCGCCGAAGTCCGCCGCGTGAAAGCGGAGACCGCCGGCTGGCGCCACATCATGGGCGGCAGCGACGACATCCTCGACGGCACCCCCCTGGCGCACCTGCAGGCCATGCTGGAAGAGACGCTGGCGGGTTAATCCCCCGGCGCGATCAGCTCCCCATCCCAGCGCCAGAGGGTGGCGGGGGTGAGGTGGGTGCCGCCGACCCAGCGGTCGTAGGGGCGGAGGGTTGCGGCATCGCGGGTGCCGGCGAGGACGGCGCGGCCCAGGTCGGTGCTCGCCACCGTCCAGGCGTTGATGTCGGCGGGCTGTGGGTCGTCAAAGCGCGGCAGGTGTCCCGGGCCGGTGACGGCGAGCAGGCCCAGGTCGGCGAGGCGTTCCACCGTGGCCCAGAGCATCGTGTCGCCGAAGTACGGGCGCGTTTCCTGCGCATCTACCGCCATGAAGAGTGGCCATAAGGTCAGCGGGACCTTGGCGACGGCCTGCAGCGCCTCGCGCTCCAACCGCTCCAGGCCGTCGCGACCGGGCAACTGCTCCAGGTGGCGCAGCAGGGCGTCGTGCAGGTGAGGCAGGAGGTGGGTGTCCTCCGCGAGGAGTCCCGGCAATCCCGTCGGTTCCGGCGCGCAGTACGCCGCCCACGCACGCCGCGCCAGCGCCAGTATCTCCGGCGTGACGGGTTGCCGTTGCGGGAAAAGGGAGGCCATTTCCGCGGCGTTCAGCTCGCCCAACCCCTTGAAGCGCGGCTTGCCGGGGAATTCGCCCACGTCGATCAGGCTCAGCACCGCCGGTGTGCCGTTCAGCGCGTACCATTTCAGCAGGCGGATGAGGATGCTCTGGTCAAAAAGGCAGGCATCGAACCACAGCACCACTTCGTCCTGCGTTTTGGAGCCTTCCAGCGCCGCCAACTCGCCCGCCAGGGTGGCGCGGATGCCCGCCGCGGTGAGGCGACCCGCCCAGGTTGCCGTGAACTCCGCGCGCAGGTCGAGCCACGCGTCGACCGACAATCCCGCCGGCGTCGGCCCATCGCTCACCGGGTCGTGCCACACCAGCACCTCGCCCGGCACACTGCTCTTGCGCAATGTGTTTGCGGAGCTGTCGCCACAGTGGATATGGAGCATGGAACCTCCTTGTTGATGAATGAAAAGTGCAAAATAGAAACTGCAAAGTGCAAATTGACCGTAGCAGTGGTCCCCACTTTTCGCTCACCGGTTACTTCACCTGTTTCGAAAGCCACGCCACCGCTTCCTTGATTCCTTTCGCGTCGTCGCCGATGGCCAGCACGCTGTCGTCGGTGAGGCTGAAGGGCTGCCAGCAGTAGGCCACGTAGCCATGGCCGGCGCCGGGGAAGCCGCGGTCGGCGTAGCGCGTCCAGTTGTGCGCCTGCACGGCGTAGCGGATGAGCGCGTTGTTGTCGGAGTTGCCCACCGCAATGACCGGGCGGTCGATTTCGTAGGTGCGTCCCGCGTTCCACTGGACCTCGGACTGCAAGCGCCAGAAGCTGCGGCCCACGTAGACATCGAACCCCTTGCGCGTCAGCTCGCTGGCCCGCCGCACTTCCACCGGGATGTGCGCCTTGCCCAGCGCCTGCACCAACGGCGCCACGTCGGCTTCGCTCGGTGCCCCGGCGCCATCACCCAGCGCGATGAAGAGGGGTTGCTTCTTCGCAAAGAAGGCGGGCAGGGCTTTGGCGTTTTCGACGATCACGGGGTCGGTATCGGTGGTTATGGCGGGGGCCTTGGCCAGATTATGGATGGTCATCGAGCCGGTGGTGCCGCTTAGCAGCTCGCGCACAGTGATCTTCACGGTGTCGGGATCAAAGAGCCCAAGGTGCAGGTTGTCATGATAGCTGCCGTCACTGGTGCTGCGATAGGTCACCGAGCGAATATCGGTGCCGTGGATGTCCTGGATGTGAATTTCCAGCGGTATGGCCGCCGGAAGCAACACGTTGGTGGCAGACAGGATATTCACGTTATACGTCCAACTTTTCGCCGGGTGGACGGTCACGCCGCCAATCGCTTCTGGTAACACCGCAAACAGCGCCATCTCCCCCGGCTCCAGCTTCACGGGCAGCGTCACGCTGCCGTTCGCGTCGGCGACCTTTTTGCCGGCGAAGACGTCGTAGACGGCGCCGGTGACGGGCAGGGTGACGGTGGTGTCGATGGGCTGGTGATACTTCTGCACCTTGTACATGTTGAGTTCGGGGAGCTGATCCGGCGGGAGGATCTTCTCGTTGACGCAGTAGAAGTATTGCCCCTTGCCGCTGACCTGGCGGGTGACGAGCAGGTCGTCGCTGGCGGATTGCACGTGGGCGCCCATCAGCGCGGCTACGGGGTCGAGGGCGGGCAGCGCCTCGGGCAGCGCCAGACGGTCGAGGTTGGTGCCCCACTTGTCGCCGTCGTGCTTCAGTTTGCACGTCTTCACCAGCTTGGCGAAGTCCACATTTAACCGCTTGGCGCCGGGGATGTCCACCGTGGTGCCGCCGTCCACGAACACCGTGCCGCCCGCCTTGATGAAGGCAGCCAGCGCGGCTTTCATCTCGGGACGCATGGCGGTGATGCCGGGCACGATGAGGGCCTTGCGCCCCGCCAGCCCGTCCCGCTGCAATATCTCCTCGTCGCATACCCAACCCGCCTGGAGCCCCTTGCGCAGGCAGCTCACGATGGCCAGGTAGCCGGTGTAGACGGCTTGATACGCCGAGTTGTAGGCGAACCACGCGTCGTCCGGCTTGGGGAAGAGGGTGGGGGCGAAGTCGTACAGGCTGTAGAGCACCGCCACTTCGGAGGGCCGGTCACGCCGCACGGTGCGGAAAAGGTCGCCGAATTGGGTGTAGCGCGCGTGCAGCGCCTTGTAGCCGTCAGCGCGCGCCTTCGCCTCTTCGTCGGGCACCTTGTCGGTGAAGACCGAGGAGTCGACCATCGCCGGCCAGTGGAAGTAACCCACGCCGTCCACCTGGCGGCTGATGGCCAGGTTGGCCTCGTGGCGGGTGAGGTAGAAGTGCCCGTCCGCCCAGATCAGCGGCCAGAATTCGATGGGCTTGGGCTGCATGAAGTTGTACTCGTTGCCGAGGAGGATGAACGACGTGTAGAAGTAGTCGGGATACCAGTGCATGGTGGACAGCGTGATGTCCTTGTAGGCGATGGGCGGGTGCCCGCCATCGACGGCCATACTGTTCAGGTTGCCGTTTTGCGTGCCCAGGAAGAGATGCGCGCCGGGGTCGGCCAGGCGGTTCACCTCGTCGAGCCGGTTGCCGATGCCGGAGTAGATCACGTCGTGCTGGCGCGACTTGTCGAAGATCCACGCGCGCGCCGCCTCGTTATCGTCGCCGTAGTAGAGCGGCTTGGGGCGGCCGAAGCTTTTGGCGAAGGCATCATATTCCAGGTACGATCCGTCGTCGGTGAAGCGCGGGCCGCGCGGGGTGCCGCCCTCGTCGAAGATGTTCATGCCCAGGAAGCTCGGGTGCTGGCGGCCATACTGCGAGGTCCACAGGCTGGTCATGGTGAGGCGATCGACGACGGTGGGGTCGGTGAAGGTGATGCCGTACCCGTAGGGCTGGTGCGCGCTGCCCCACTGCGCGTAGAACTTCCACCCCAGTTTATCCAGGTAGTCGAGGAAGTGCCCGCCTTGCACGCCGTAACGCGCCGCCGGGCCGATCTCGGGGTGCTGCGCGGCCAACGTCGCGATGCTCTCGGCGGTCACGTCGGCGCGCGCCTGCTGGCCGAGGCTGATGCCCTGCTGATCCAGAAACGCGTTCACCCCGAGGCTGTTGAGCTTGTCCACGTCGCCCAGCCCGCGCCCGAGCAGCGTCTCGTAGGCATGGATGCGGAAGTGGCTGGCCGGCTGGTCGGGCAGCATCGTCAGCGCGCGCCGCGCCACGACCTTTTCCCCGTCGCGCAGCGCGAGGGTATACTCACCCGGCCCCAGCAGTCCGGCGGGAAGGGTAAAGGTCTGCGCGGCGCCGGTAAAGTCGTGGAGCGCGACAAACTTCTCCCCCTGAAGCACGCCGAGGATCAGCTTGCGCGGCTTCTGCTTATCCGCAACCCCCTGCCACGCGCACACCTCCACCGGCTCGTCGATGTGGTAGGACGTGCGGTTGACGGCGTACCAGAGGGAGGCGGCGGGCGTCGAGCAACGGTGAAGTAGCACCAGTGATACGGAAGGAAGGACATCAGGTGGCGGGGTTGGATCGAATGTCATCCCAACTGGCGTCGCAGGTGGATTGAATTCTTTGCTCACAGTGAGCATGTATGCACCGGATGGTAAGTTATTGTCAATTTCAATTGTGAACGAACCGGCGTCGGGTATCATTTTCACTGCGGCTTTATTTATATCCGATCCATCGAGCGCTTTGATGCTATAGTTCAAGTATAACCCACGTTGTGTGCCATGGATCGTACTGGTTTGCACCTTGAATGATTCGACACCGGCCCTGCCGATCGCGTTTTCTACCAAGAGAAGCAAGCCATTTTGCTTGTCTTTTGACCAGCCGACACCCAGCACGGCGGGTTGCTCCGCCTTCGGCACGTCCACCGACTGCCATCCCCACGGCGTGGGTACGGAGACGGTGGGGGTTACGGCGGTCATCAGGGCGGTGCCGGTGCCGGACGGATAGCAGACGTAGCCACGCGGGGTAAAGAGGGTGCGGTCGAAGTCGGCATGGCCGGGGGTGACGGTGAGCGCCGTCTTCCACCCGCTGCCTTGCAGCGTATACGTGCCCGCGGGCAGGTGCGCGGTTTGCGCGCCGGTGACGTCGGGCAGGAGCACTTTGCCATCGGCGGTGAGCACCCTATACCCGCCCGCTTCTTTCGGCACATCGATGGTCACCCGGTTGGCGGCCTTGAGCGCGTGCACGGTGAGGCCTGCGCCGCCGTCGGCGCCGTCGGGGAGGTTCACCGGGGTGCCGGGGGTATAGACGCCCGCCTTCACCGTGAAGGGCAGCGCCCAGCCGCTGACCCCGCGCATCTCCCAGATGCCGTCGGGCAGGGTGACCAGCCGGTTGCCGACGCGGGCTTCATAGGCGCCGGGAATCTCCCACGCCAGGTAGTCCACCGGCACGGCGACGGTGACCTCCTTCAGCGAGCCGAAGAGCACCAGCACGGGGTGCTTCACCAGCGGGTCGTCGGCGCCGATCTTTACCTCCGGGGCGGCGGCCAGGTGCGGCCCGGCGTGCACGTCGCCCACGCTCGGGTTACCGTCGGCATCCACGGTGAGGCGAAAATCCCACCCCATACGCCCGCTGACGCGGTAGGCGTGGCCGGGGGTGAAGGGCTTCCCGAGGCCGCTGTAGCCCGCGCCGAAGCCTTGCGTGCCGGGCACCTTGGCGTCGTCCTCGCACGCCGCCGTCCACGGGTCCTGCTCCACCAGCATGGCGATGGAGACGGTCTTCGCCGCGTCCGCCAGCACGGGGAGCGCGAGGAGCAACAGCGCCAGGATGGCGAGATACTTCACCATGGTCGGAACCTCCACGGGGAACGAGATTTAGGATTCAGGATTTGAGATTCAGGCGGTTTTGGTCGCAGGCACTTTGGCAACGATGTTGTGATAGCGTATAACTAATTTGCTGATTGGGCAAGGGGTCGAATGAGCTATCCTCCTGGGCCGTTCGGCTAGATATCTCTCTTACGAAAACCGCAAAGTCACCAAGGCACTAAGGACGCGCGAAGAGTCACGGGTTGGGCCAAGGTGGAAAGTCCTTGCCGAATCCGATCTGCTCTCTAGGCGAAGCAAAAAAATCTCTTCGCGATCTCCTTTGTGTTCTTTGCGTCTTTGCGGTTTTCTTACGGAAATTGATGGTGCGCAGCGCCGTTGGAATGCTGTTTGGATAGAATCCAAACATTGCTCACCGCAATTCAATCCCTTCGCACAACGCCTCGTGCAGCGCGTGCAGGTTGGCGGGCGGGGTGTCGCGGGGGACTTC
Source organism: uncultured bacterium (assembly GCA_903928345.1). Lineage (GTDB taxonomy): Bacteria > Armatimonadota > Hebobacteria > CAIYQO01 > CAIYQO01. Next base: position 32,389 of record CAIYQO010000208.1, read on the forward strand.
GCAGCCGGGGGCCACGCAGAGGCGGTCGCCGCCATCGGCCAGGTTGCGGCGGGTGGCGGCCTTCACGTCGTCGGGGGTGCCTTGCAGCATCACGGCCACCGGGTCGAAGTTGCCGTTGATGAGCGCGCCGGGGCAGTGGGCCAGCGCGGTGGGGATGTCTACCATCCAGTCCACGTCGATGATGTCGGCGCCCGTCAGCCCCACGTCGGGGAGCAGGTGGGTGATCTCTCCGCAGATGTGCAGCTTGACGTAGGCGCCGGCGGCGTGGACCGCGCGGATCATTTGCTGTTCGAAGGGGAGGATGGCCGCGCGGTAGATGGCCGGGCCGACCACCGAGGCGGCGGCGTCGCCGATGCCGATGATATCCGCGCCGGCCTGAATTTGCGCAAGGGCGCAGTCGATGGCCTGCTCGGTGATGAAGGCAAAGGCGTCGGCGACGAAGTCGGGCTCTTCGTAGAAGTCCACCAGCGTCTGGCTCAACCCGCGCAGGTCGGCCAACTCGGCGATGGGGCCCTCCACCCAGCCGAGGATGGGGTACTCCGTACCCGCCTCGCGCTTGTACAGCTCCACCGCGTGGATGCGGTCGAGGATACGCGTGGACTGCCAGGGGTCGAAGCGGTGCAGCTTGGCCAGGTCGGCGGGCGTCGCCAGCAGCAGCTCTTTGCAGAGGGGTAGATTGTCGTAGGGGAATGCCACCTGCGCGCCGTAGTCGAACGTCTCGCGGTAGGCGTCGGACATGGTGCTGAGCAGATCGATGCCGAAGTCGGCGTTGCAGCGCAGGTTCGCCTCCGCCATGACGCGGTAATCCAGGCAGAACTGGTCGTACGGCTGCCCGATGTACTTCGCCGCAAAGAGCATGAGGATCGCCAGGTTCGGCGCGCGATCCACTGGCTGCCCCTGCAGGCGCGCAAAGAGACGTTCGCGTGGCGTCATGGTCGTTACCTCCCGTCGGTAGCGCTTTATTGTGGCACAGCCAACGTGTTCGCGCAAGGAGGGCGATAGGGGAACGGGCAACCACAGAATGCAAAAGAGAGACGGGGGCACTGCTGCACCCGTCTCTGCCAGTGTTTTTGGTTATTCAGCTACGAAACGCGGTCTTCGACGGCGATGTAGTTCAGCGAGGCCGGGCCGGTGTAGTAGGCGCGCGGGCGGAGGATGCGGTTGTTGCCCCACTGCTCCAGGATGTGCGCCGTCCACCCGGTGACGCGGCTGATGGCGAAGATGGGCGTGAAGAGTTCTTCCGGGATGCCCATCATGGTGTAGCAGGTGGCCGAGTAGAAGTCCACGTTGGGGTAGACCTTCGAATTGGCGCGCATCGTCTGTTCCACGACGCGGCTGATCTCGTACCACTTGGTGTCGCCGGCGCGCGTGGACAGCTCCTCGGCGTAGCGGCGCAGCACGGTGGCGCGCGGGTCTTCGGTGCGGTAGACGCGGTGGCCGAAGCCGGGTACTTTTTTCTTGTTCCTCAGCGCGTCAAGCACCCACGCCTCGGCCTTCGCCGGTTCGCCGATCTCGTGCAGCATGCTCATCACCTGCTCGTTGGCGCCGCCGTGCAGCGGGCCCTTGAGCGCGCCGATGGCGCTGGTGACGGAGGAATACATATCCGACATGGTGGCGGCGGTGACGCGCGCGGCGAAGGTGGAGGCGTTGAGTTCGTGGTCGGCGTGCAGCACCAGCGCCACGTCGAACACGTGTACCATCTCCGGGTCGGGTACCTTGCCGTGCAGCGTGTAGAGGAAGTTATAGGCGATGCTCTTGCCCGGTATCGGATGGATGGGTTCATGCCCGTAGCGTAGACGTTGGTGCGCGGTCACCAGCAGCGGGATGCGCTCGGTGAGGCGCTGCGCTTTGCGCAGGCAGGCGTCCAGCCGCGTGTTGCCGCTTTCCGGGTCCCAATGCCCCAGCGACGAGACGGCGGTGCGCAGCACTTCCATCGGCGTGGCGGCTTTGGGGAACATGCGCAGAATCATGACCGTTTCGAGCGGCAACTCGGTGCTGCCGGTGAAGCCGTCCAGGAAGACTTCGAATTCGATCTTCCCCGGCAACCGTCCGTACCAAAGCAGGTACGCCACTTCTTCAAAGGAGCTGTGCGCCGCCAGGTCGGCTACGTCGTACCCGCGGTAGAGCAGCTTGCCTTCTTTGCCGTCGATGAAGCAAATCTCCGACGCGCAGGCGATGACATCCTCCAGACCCGCCTTGAAGTCCGGTGGTGTATCCATGTTGGTGGGTGTGGCGTTCATAGTGAAACTCCTCCTCACGCGAAAGTGAAGCACCATAATACCATAGAGCGCTCTCGAGGGGAAGAGGGGTGGCGGCGGGACGGGGTAGGGAACAGGGAACAGGTGAGTCGGGCAGGCTCCGGGCTTCTCACCTGACGCAAATGGCCGGGGTCGCGAGTTGACACTCGTATCGGTAATAGCTATCATACATATAATTGCCCGTCAGGCAACCGCAGATCAATATCAAGGAGATTTTCCCCCATGCGTTCACCTCGTTCCGGCTTCACGTTGATTGAGCTATTGGTCGTTATTGCGATCATAGCGATCCTTGCGGCCATCCTCTTCCCCGTGTTTGCCAAGGCGCGCGAAAAGGCGCGGCAGACCGCCTGCCTGAACAACCAGAAGCAGATCATCACCGCGTTGCTGATGTACGCGCAGGACAATAGCGAGTTGCTGCCCAGCACCGATACCGTATGGGGCTCGCTCAACATGGATCGCGGCGTGCTCATCTGCCCGACCAAGGGCACGAAGACCCCCAACGGGTACGGCTACAGCAACTTCATCGCCGGGTTGGCACTGGGCGAAATCGCTTCCCCGTCCACGGAACCGATGGTGATGGACGCCAAGTCGGCCGACAACATCGTCCGCAGCGGCAGCGATGTCGATCCGCGCCACGGCACCAACGCCATTTGCGCCTATTGCGACGGCCATGTCGAGATGCCGAAGAACGGCATCATGGGCTTCACGGTGTGGAAAGACCCCTTCACATCGTCCTTCCTGACGCAGCCGACCGGGGATCCCAACTGGTCGTACTGGCAAAACGGCACCGCGGTGGCCTATGCTAACGTCGCGTCGAAAAATATCACCATGACCACTGTGAACGGCGCGCAGGCCATGCAGCTCGCCGACGGCAGCGGCAACGAAGTGGTCGCGTTGCTGGGGCAGACCCTCACCGGCAACTTTCGTTTGGAGTTTGACCACAACAACAATTCGGACAAGCTGGGCTTCTTCCGCATTTACGGCGCCAGCAACAACACCACCACGCCGACGACATCCTACATGCTGACGCTGTGGCGTTCGAACAACCTGGGGGACATGGGGTCGTACAGCCCGGTCGATCCGCGCACGCTGGCCGGCCTGCCGTCCTTCACGTACCAGAAGAACTGCCACTTTGCGATCACCCGCATCGGTACGACGTTCAGTATCGTGGTGACGAATAATACCTTGGGTGGGGCGTGGTCATGGACGATTTCCAACCTCACCGGCACCCCGAGCGAAGGCGTCAAAGCCATCGGCTTCTACACCAACTGGGGCACCTGCCAGTGGTCGAATATCCGACTCTACCAGTAGTAGGGAACTGGGAACAGGGAACAGGGAACAAAAAAACCGGCCAGGCATCGCGGGATGCCTGGCCGGTTCCGGTATCTCCTGTTCCCTACTTCCTACTCCACCGTCACGCTCTTGGCCAAGTTGCGCGGCTGGTCGACGTCCAGGCCCAGGTAGTCGGCGCAGTAGTAGGCGAGGAGCTGCAGCGGCACCACGGCGAGGACGGGGGAGAAGAGTTCCTCGGTGCGCGGCACGGGGATCACGTCGTCGGCGTATTTGCGCAACTCGTCGTCGTCCTCCGCGCCCACGGCGATCACGTGCCCCCAGCGCGCCTTCACCTCTTTGATGTTGGAGAGCATCTTCTCGTAGACCCCGCCGGGCAACGCCAACGCGACGGTGGGGCAGTCCGGGGTGATGAGGGCGATGGGGCCGTGTTTCATCTCGCCCGCGGCGTACCCTTCGGCGTGAATGTAGCTGATTTCCTTCAGCTTCAGCGCCCCCTCGAGCGCGGTGGGGAAGTTGCTGCCGCGACCGAGATACAACATGCTGTGCACGCCGTGGAAGCGCCGGGAGAATTCGCGCACGCGCGGGCCGATATCCACCACCGTCTTCATCTGCTCGGGCAGACGCTGCAGGGCGGCGATGTAGCGCGCGCGCTCGGTGGCGGGCAGCGTGCCGCGCATCTCGCCGAGATAGAGCGCGAGGAGGAACATCACCATCTGCTGCGTGGTGTAGGCCTTGGTGGAGGCGACGGCGATTTCCGGGCCGGCGTAGGTGTAAAGCACACTGTCCGCCTCGCGGTCCACCGAGCTGCCCACCACGTTGGTGACCGCCAGCACGTGGGCGCCGCGCTCTTTGGCTTCACGCAGGCCGGCCAGCGTGTCCGCCGTCTCGCCGGATTGGCTGATGACCACCGCCAGCGTGCGGTCGTCGATGAGCGGGTCGCGGTAGCGCAGCTCGGAGGCCACGTCGATCTCCACCGGGATGCGCGCCAGCTTCTCGATGGCATATTTGCCCACGAAGCCCGCGTGGTAGGCGGTGCCGCAGGCGATGATGAGCACCTTGTTCAACCGCGTGATGCCCTCCGCGTCCAGCTTGAAGCCGGGCAGGCGCACGCCGGCGCGGTCGTCACTAAAGCGCCCGCGCAACGTTTCCGCCAGCGCGGTGGGCTGCTCGTTGATCTCCTTGAGCATGAAGTGCTTGTAGCCGCCCTTTTCCGCCGCCGCGGCGTCCCACGCCACGATGGTCTCCTCCGTCGCCACCTCGGCGCCGTCCTGGATGTTGAAGACGCGTGCCCCGGCGCGGGTGATGGCGGCGATCTCGCCGTTCTTCAGGTACGTCACGCGGCGGGTGTGCGCCAGCACCGCGGGCACGTCGGAGGCCACGAAGTGCTCGCCGTCGCCGTGGCCGAGGATGAGGGGGCTGTGTTGCCGGGCGGCGACCATGGTGTCCGGGTTGTCGCTGCAGACGGCCACGATGGCATAGGAACCGACCACTTCGCACAGCGCGGCACGCACCGCGGCATACAGGTCGCCGTGGTAATGCTCCTCGATAAGGTGGGCGACCACCTCGGTGTCCGTCTCCGAGACGAAGGTGTGGCCGTTGGCCTGCAGCCGTTCGCGCAGCGGCAGGTAGTTCTCGATGATGCCGTTGTGCACCACGGCGAAGTGGCCGGAGCAGTCGGAATGCGGGTGCGCGTTGATGTCCGACGGGGCGCCGTGCGTGGCCCACCGCGTGTGGCCGATGCCCAGCTTGCCGTACAGCGGCTCCGCCTTCAATGCGTCGGCGAGGCGGTCGAGTTTACCCTCACGCCGCGCCACCTGGATCTCCGATCCGGTGAGTATCGCGACCCCCGCGGAGTCATATCCGCGGTATTCCAGTTTCCGCAGCCCGTCGATAAGAATCTGCGTCGCGTTCTCCGGGCCGATATATCCCACGATTCCACACATATGCGCCATCCCCCCCGCGGTGATTACCCGCTGGGCGGGGCCACCACACTCATGTCTGTCAATAACGGTGGGTATTATACGCGGTGGGCGTTAACACGGCAAATGTTAACGGCGCAAACGATTGCAGTTGCCGGGGGGTGTGCAGCGAGTGTTACATCAATACCCCATCTCTTTCAAAATGCGCGACAGCACGCGCAGCCGCTCGCTGAGCAGCTCGTCGTCGGTGCCGAGGGCGTTGAGAAAGAGGCGCAGGTCCTCGTCGATTTTCGGGTTATCTACGCACACCGCCACCGTCATGGCGTCGCCTTGCAGGCCCACGCGGTCGATCTGCGGGTGCTCGGGATCGTAGCCCTTCGGAAACCGGTACGACTCGCGCATGAACTGCAGCGCGCGGCAGACCAGGATGCCCAGGTCGAGGGCGCGGTGCAGCGGCAGCTCTTCCGACTGGCGCGACCACTTCTCCCCGGTGTGCCGCCAGATCTTCGCGGAGATCTCCACCTTGCCGCGGTCGTTCCACTGTGCCAACCCCAGCGACAACCCTTTGGCGTCGGAATGGTACGCGTACCGGCCGTCGACCTCGTCATAGTTCTCCGACACGATCACCGGCTTGTGCTTTAATGTGGTAGGGATTTTCATCGTGTGACTCCTATCACGTACTACGTGAGTAAATTACTGCGTTAGTATACCACTGCGCGAGTGTCTGTCAAGGGGGACAGGGATTCGCAAATCGTTCCGGCGCGGAGTAGGGATTCCATCTTCCGCCGTCGAACCGGTAAACATCCCTCCCGTGAAAGGAACGTGCATGAAATCCTACCTCCTCCGCCTGGCGCTCGTGGCCGGGCTGCTCGTACTCGGGCTGGCCGGCGCGCTGGCCGACGACCTGGGCAAAGACCCCGCCAAAGTACTGCCCGACGCGCTGACGATGATCGGCAAGCAGGATGGCGCCGACGCGCTCATCCTGAAGCCGGGCGACAAAGTGGCCTTCATGGGCGACAGCATCACCGCTGCCGGCGGCTACGTGCGACTGGCGAAGTTCATCATCGATGCGAAGTTCCCCGACATCAAGCCGACTTTCATCAACACCGGCGTCAGCGGCCAGAAGGCCGAAAATATGCAGCCGCGCTTCGAGAAGGACATGCACCTGGCCGACAAGCCCGCGGTGTGCTTCATCAACGTCGGCATCAATGACGTGTGGCACCGCCTGGGCGCCCCGCACAGCGACGACGTGCTCGCGGCGTACAAGGCCAATGTAGAGAAGATGGTCGACGCGGCGCAGGCCGCCGGGGCCGTGGCCGTGCTGCTCACCCCGACGGTAATTCAGGAAGATGCCAAGAACGAAGGCAACGCGCGCCTGCTGAAATACGTGGACGCCATGAAACAGGTCGCCGATGCGAAAAAGTGCAAGCTCATCGACCTGCATGCCATGTTCCTGGCCGCCCTGGACGCCAAACCGAAGGGTCTGCCCCTCACCGCGGACGGCGTGCACATGTGGCTGTACGGCGACGCCATCATGGCGCCCGGCGTGCTGCGCGCGCTGGGCGTGTCCGATGCTACCATTGCCGGCACCGATATCACCAATGCCTTCCAGGTCCGCGCGTTCAACACGAGCCTGGCGAAAGCGGCGGAACTGCTCGAAGTGCCGCCCACCCGCTTCTTCAAGCCGGAGCTGGTGCGGTACCTGTCGTTCTAAGCTTCCTCCCTGCGACAAACGCCCCCGGCACGCATGCCGGGGGCGTTTGTTCAACAGACGGTAATCCCGCCGTCATCGGCATGTCACTTCGCGGGCGGATAATCGGATGAGCGAGGAGGTAGCGCCATGCGTTGCTGGGGGCTGGGAATCGTGCTGTTGCTCACGTGGGCGCGCGCGGCGGCTATGGCTGCGCCGGTGCTCTTCACCGCCGTCGGCTCCGTCACCGCGCTGGGGGTGAACGGCGCCGGCGAGGTGTGGGCGGCCACGCGCGGCGGGGTGCTGCGCTGGTCGGCGGATGCCGCCGACCCCGCGCGCTGGACCACCGCCGACGGACTGGTGAGCAACGACCTGCGCTGCCTGGCGCTGCCCGGGCACGGCGCTTGGGTGGGCAACGCGCATAGCCTGCAGCGCATCGAACCCACCGGCGAGGTGTGCGACCTGAGCGCTCCCCTGCGTGGCGAGGAGGTGCGCAGCCTCGCTGCCGTGCCTTTAGGGTGCTGGATCGGCACCAGCGCCGGCGTGTATTACCTCGGCGACACGCTGGCGCGCAAGTGGCGCGGCGACGTGCGGCGGGTGGCCGTGCTCGACGGCGCCTGCTGGGCGGTGACGCAAAAGGAGCTGGTGCGCGTGGCCGATGATGCGCGCTGGCCGCTGCCCGACACCACCAGCAACGTGACCGCCTTCTTCGCCGCGGAAGGCAAACTCGTCCTCGCCACCAATCTCGACCTGCACTTGTTCGATGGCGCGCGTTGGGCATTGCTCCCCTTGCCGGCGGAAAGCACCGGCAGCCACGTGAGCGCGGTGGCGCTGGTGGGCGATCTGGTGACGGTGGCGATGTTCGGCGACGGGCTGTACCAGTTGCACGACGGCAAAGAGGACCGCTGGACGCGCCTGCGCAACCTGCCCCCCGCGCTGGGGCACACCACCGCGTTGCTCGCCACCCCGGCGGGCCTGCTGGCGGGCGGCGATGCGGACGGCGTGTGGCGGCAGCACGGCGACGCCTGGACGGCGCTGCCCATGCCGCCCGCCCTCCCCTCGGCGGACATTTACGCCGTGTGCAGCTTTCACGCCGCCATCTGGGCGAGCACCTTCGACCAGGGGCTGCTTACGTACACCGGCGGACGCTGGCGGCGGTTGACGACGGCGGATGGCCTGCGCACCGACTCGCCGCGCGATCTGGTGGTCTTCCACGACGCGCTCTACGTGCGCCACACCACCGGCGAGGTGGACCGCTTCGACGGCGTCACCTGGCAACCCGCCTTCACCAAGGCACAGCTCCCGCGGCCGGAAGTCTACAGCATGTGCAGCGACGACCGCCGCCTCTTCGTAGGCGTGTGGGCGGGATGGGCGGCCACCGACGGCACCGCGTGGGAGTATCACTTCCATGAGCCGCTGCTGGCGAAGCAGGTGGTGACCGCCCTGGCGTCCGGCGGCGACGCCGTATGGGTGGGCACGCAACAGGCGGGGCTCTTTGCCTTCCGCGGCACGGCGGTTACGCAATACCACGAAGCGCACGGCCTCACCGACGACTGGATCACCCACCTCACCGCTGCCGAGGGGCGCTTGCTGGTGGGCACCTACACCGGCGGCGTGCTGGAATGGACGGGCGCCGGCTTCACCCCGCGCATGACACCGCAAGGCTTCGCGGTGCGCGACATCGTCATCCCGCACGGCGGCGGGGCCATCGTCGCCACCCCGCTCGGGGTCTATATGGAAGACGGGAAGGACTGGCGGCTGGTGAACCCCGCCAAATACGGCGGGCTGGAGACCCAGACGCTCTACCTCGTGCCCGGTGGCCTGTGGGTCGGCAGCCGCGCCGCACTGGCGCGGTTGCCGTTGGAGGCGCTGCGGGAGTAGGGGTACGGAATTCGATACGTTTCCTTGTCGTCGCCCCCCATCCCCAGCCCTGCATAGGCCTCAGGTTATACTAACCGTTCGCCCGTTTTTCGACCTGACGATAAATCGTCAGGCTACCGGCTGCGCCCCATGAATGGGGCTTTGGTAGGCCGCGAGATGGTTGGGCAGGGAATGCCGCACGGGTGAAAATTACGAAAAACAGCCCTTTCGGGCATTTATCCAGCGTGCCAGCATGATACATCCGGGTCACGCATGCTTGACAAGCCCTTTTTAAGGGGCGCAGCCGGTAGCCCGACGATTTATCGTCGGGTCTGAGAACAGGCAAGCCCTAATAGTAAGACCTTCCCCCGTCACGGGACGTTACGGGGGAAGTGTCGGGGGTGGGGGCGATTACAGTAGGCGCTGCGGGAGTAGGGAACATTTCCCCGCATCTCGCGTCAAACGGGTAATTCGTGTTCGGGAGAAGTGCTATGCGGTGGATAATCCTGGTTCTGTGTCTCGTGGCAGCGGCGATAGGGTGGGGGGAGGCGCTGACGAATCCCGCGCCGGGTGAGGTGCAATTTGCACCCGCGAACACCGACACGATGTACGAGGTGTATACGCGGAACACCAAGCACGGCACGCCGACCTTCATCACTTCCGACTCGGTGCTGTACTCCGCCCACGTGCTCTTCGACTACACCCTGCGCGCCGCGGAGGTGAAGCACTTCGACGCCACGCTGCGCACCCTCACCGCGCGGATGCTCGCCCAGGTGAACGCCGACCAGGAAGCGTTTCAGCATAACCTGGCACGCATGGACCTGGCCGGGCCGCCCACACCGTGGGGGTACAACCGGGTGTCGGCGTACTTCTCCGTCGCGCAGTTGCTACTCGATCCCGAACCGCTGATGACGCACCTACAAAACCCGTTGGCACTGGAGGAGTTTAAGCTCATCAACGCCGCCGACAGCGTGGCCATGTCACCGATTCTCGGCGTCACCGAGGACTACACGCAGTACAAGCCACGCGGGCACTACACCCGCAATGAGACACTGCAGCGTTACTTCCGCGCCATGATGTGGTACGGGCGGGCGGGCTTCCAGATTTCCGGCGAGAAGGCGCCCGGCGTGCCGCTGACCCTCGAGGAAAAGCGCGCCAATGCGCTGGCGGGCATCGCGATTGCCAACGCGTTGGCCGAGGACATGCCCGCGAAGACGCGCATCGAGCAAGGCGCTCTGGCACTATGGCAATCACTTTTCGCGCCTACCGAATACCTGGTGGGGCACTCCGACGATCTCACCCCGCCGGACTACATTGCGCTGGCGCATGAGGTTTTCCCGCACGGCGTATCCATGGCGTGGACGGAGGAAACGCAGGCGCAGGTGGACGACTTCATCGCGCAGGCGGTGAAGCTGCACCCGCCGCGGATCGTGGGGGGCATCCAAGGTGACAAGCAACCCGGCCCGCCGGCGGCATTGCGCTTCATGGGACAGCGCTTTATCCCCGACAGCTACTTCTTCCAGCAACTGGTGCACCCCAAGGTGGCGGGGCGCTTCATGCCCACCGGGCTGGACGTGATGGCCGTGCTCGGTTCCCGGCGCGCAAAGGCGCTGCTCGACGCGCGCGGCGAGATGCAAAAATACCCCGACTACGCCGGGCAGCTCGCGAAATTGCAGGCGGAGTTGGCGACATGGAAGGATGCCGACTGGCGGCAAACCTCCTACACCCTGTGGCTGCGCACGCTGCAGCGGGTCGCCGCCGACCCCACGCTGCAGGATACCCACGGCTACGCCGACCTGCCCCCCTGGTGGACGGGCACACGCTGGCAGGACAAGCAGCTCAACGCCGCGCTGGGCAGTTGGGCGGAGTTGCGCCACGACACGATTCTCTACGCCAAGCAGAGCACTACGATGATGATGACCGGCATGATGCCCATGCAGCCGCGCGAGGCACCCATCTACGTGGAGCCGGTGCCGGATGTCTATAACAACATCGCGCTGATGCTGACGGGCGTGCGACAGGTGCTGACGAAAAACGGCGTCTTCCCCGACGAGATGGCGCAGAACTATGACGACTTCCAAAACCTGCTGCAGACGTTGAGTATCGTCGCATGGCAGGAGGCCAAACCGTTGAACGTGAACGGCGTGCCGCGTATGCCGAACGATGACGACTGGGCGCGCCTGCGCGGCATCGGCGACCTGCTGAAGGGCATCGAAACCCTCCCGCCCGCGCTGGCGGCGGAGCTGACGAACGACGAGGACGCCCAGGTGGCGCTGGTGGCCGACGTACACACCGACCCGAATCACGGGCAGGTACTCGAGGTGGCAGTGGGCAAGGTGATGACGGTGGCGGTGCCCGTCAAGGACGGCGACGCGGTGGTGATGGCCGTCGGGCCGATCTTCAGCTACACCGAGTTCACCCACCCGATGACGAATCGCCTCACTGACGCGGCGTGGCAGGCGATGCTCAAAAACGGCACCGCACCTGCGCCGCTGCTGGTGGGGGAGAAGGCCGTGCCGCGCGAGAAATAGCGCCGTGCAGCTCTTCTCAAACGGCGGTGGGCGGTGTATGATGAGCCACTTTGCTTACTGAAAGGCGGCAGTTATGCCCCAGGCGAAAAGCGGCGACACCGTAAACGTGCATTACACCGGCACGCTGGAGGATGGCACGGTCTTCGATTCCTCGACGGATCGCGAGCCGTTGAACTTTACCCTCGGCGAGGGCGAGGTGATTCCCGGCTTCGACGCCGGCGTCATCGGCATGGAGGTCGGGGAGACGAAGACGGTCAATATCCCCGCCGCGCAGGCCTACGGCGACCCCCGCGAAGAGCTGATCGTCACCTTCGAGCGCGGCGCCTTCCCCGACGATCTCGAGCCCAACGTCGGCCAGCACCTGCAGCTCACCATGCAGGACGGCTCGCCAATCATGGTGCTCGTCACCGCCGTCAACGACGACGACGTCACCCTCGACGCCAACCATTTCCTCGCGGGGAAGGACCTGACGTTCAAGCTGACGCTGGAGAGCATCGAATAGGTTCCTCGGTGGGATGCGAATGACCGACGGTCTGTGCGGGTGAATTTCCCCTCGCACAGGCCGTTTTTGTTATCGGTTCCGGCTTACCCCAGCCGGTGCTTCTCCCGCGCCATAACATACGCTTGCAGCTCGGGCGTGAGACGCACGAAAAAGTTGGAATAGCCGGCGACGCGCACGGAGAGGTCGGCGTAGCGCTCCGGGTGGGCTTGCGCGGCTTCGAGCCGGGCGACATCGGCGGTGCTGAGCTGCAGCTCGATGCCGCCGAGGGTGAAGTACCCCTCGCACAGCGCCTGCGCCGCCTGCCGGGTGACGTCGTCGGCGATGATCTCCGGGGCGAACTCCAGCAGCAGCGAGCCGCCGTTGGCGAAGCGTTGCTGCGGCAGACGCGCGGCGGAGCGCAACACGGCCGTCGGCCCGTGGGTCGCCTGCCCCGTGGAGGGATCCATCGAGTGCGAGATCGGCGCGCCGGCCTGCCGCCCGTCGGGCGACGCCCCGGTGCGCCGGCCGATCTCCACATTCTGCACAAACGACCACATCCCCGGCGTGAAGCGCCCGCCGCGGGCGTTTTGGTGCTCCGCCACGGCGTCGCAGAAGGCGTCGACCATGCGCACCGCCACGCTATCCGCCGTCGGGTTGTCCGTGCCGTACTTCGGCGGCTGCGTTTGCAGCAGGCCGTGCAGCGCGGTGAAGCCGGTGAAATTCGCCGCCAGGGCCGCGCGCAGCTCCGCCATGGAGATGCGCCCTTCGTCGAACACCAGGGTCTGCACGGCCAGGAAGGCGTCCACCGCCGTCGCCAGCGCGCAACCCTGGAAGCCCGTCATGTTGTAGCGCGCGCCGCCCGCGGTCAGGTCGGCGGCGTTGGCCAGGCAGTCGCGCAGCAGCACCGACATCAACGGGCGCGGCAGCAGGGCGCGTTTCACCACGTCCCCCATGTTCGCCGTGGCGACGGCGCGCGCCACGCCCCGGCGCATCGCCCCCTCCCAGCGCGCCCACAACGCGTCCGTCGAAGCCGGCGGGTCGGCGATGGCCGTCACCCGCGGCGGCACGCCCTCCGAGCGCAGCCCGAGCGCCTCCTCCAGCCAGTCGTAGAAGGAGACGTACCCCGGCCAGCTCGCCGGCCGCTGGTAGCCCATGCCGGCGATGGTGGGCTCGTGGCAGCCGAACAGGGCAAACTCCGCCGCGTCCTCCCGCGGCACGCCGAGGGCGGTCAAGGCGGTGATGTACGTCACCTCGTTGAACATCTGCGGCATGATGGCGCCGCGGGCCATTAGCGCGAAGGCGCCGGCCAGGAAGGCGGGGTCCTGCGCGGGATGCCAGCGGATGGCGATCTGCGCGCCCAGATTGCCCATGCTCGCGGCGACGTCCAGGCAGAGGGTGCTCAAGGCATTCACCCCGCTCGCGCCGTCCCGTGTCGTGCCGCCCAGCGTGATCGTTTGCGCGTGCGAGCCCATCTGGCCCAGCACGTTCTCGTACAGCTTCACCCACAGGCAGCAGAGCAGCTCATGCGCCTCCTCGCGCGTGAGCGTCCCCGCCGCCACGTCGCGGGCGTAGTAGGGATACAGGTACTGATCCAGGCGGCCCAGGCACGATGCGGCGGGCGTCTCCAGGTACAGCGCCACGTAGGTGAACCACACCGCCTGCAGGGCGTCGCGAAAGGTGGTCGCCGGCCCGGCGGGTACGCGGCGGCAGCGGGCGGCGATCTCCCGCAGCTCGCGCGCCCGTTCGGCATCCGCGGTCTGCGCCTGGCACTCCGCCTCGTCCGCATACCGCTCCGCCCACGCGCACACGGCGTTGCACGCACGCGCCGCGGCGGTGAGGAACGCCGCGCCTTCCGTGTCGTCCACCGTCGCCAGTCGCGCCTCGGCCTGCGCCTGCAGGCCGCGCAGGCCGTGGGTGAGCACCGCGGGGAAGTCGGCGATGAGGTAGGGGTGTTCGGCGCTGCCCTGCGCGACGGCGTCGTCGACCTCGGGATACCCCGACGCGCCGCGGCACCCCACCAGCAGCTCGTCGGCGGCGATGGGGGTGGGCACACCGGCGAAGACGGCCTCCAGCACGGCGGCGATGCGCAGCGCCTGCGGTTGCCCGGCGGTGGCGGCCAACGCGTCTTGTGCCAGCGTGTGCCGGACATCGGGCATCGCGCGGACGAGATCGCGGCCCAGCGCGCATTCGCGCAGGCGGGCGACGCGCGGAGTGACGGGGGCCAGGCAGGGCGTCTTCATACCGGGATTATAAACATATTGCACAGGGAAGGGAAGGAGTTGGCGCGCTTTGTGCGAATAGGGACATTACTAATCACTCGGCCCGGCCGAACAGGAGGTTACTATGGGCGAAGGGTTTACCGAGGACATCAAGGTCAACGGCGAGCAACTGCTTGCGAAGGTGAAGGAGCTGCTGCACGAGACGAACATCCGCTCCATCACCATCAAGGACAAGGACGGCAAGGAGATTCTGGTGATCCCGCTCTCCGTGGGGATCATCGGCGGCATTTTCGTCCCGCAGTTGGCCACGCTGGCCGCCGTGGGCGCGGTGGCGGCGCTGCTGACGGACTGCACCATCACCATCGACCGGAAACTCGAACCCCCGGCGGCCCCGCCGGAGGTGTAACAATCGCTGCACGACAACGGACCGCCGGCATTTCACCGGCGGTCTTCGTGTGTTTGCCGGGCAACCCACCGCCGTGCCGCACCAAAAGTCAGGGGTACCTTGACAGGGGAGAGTACGCGTCTGATAATACAGCATAACCCGTTATAGAATTTGCCTATCGCGGGAGGTGTCTCCTGAAGGAGGATAAGATGCGCAATATGCTGTTCGTGGCCCTGCTGGGGCTCGTCGCCGCCTTGCTGATAGGCTGCAATGGTATCAACGGGAAGGTCACGCTGCCGGTGAATATCCCGGACCAGGCGTATAACAGCCAGGGACAGGCTCCCATTGACGGGAGTGTCTTCCAGGGTGCACCCGTCGACGTGTCCGGCACGGACCTGTGGACGAAGTATTCGTCGCACATCAAGAGCATCGACCAGATCGTGTTGACGGGCACCGTGAACAATCAGAGCAACAACGTCGCGAAGGTAACCCTGTACGTCAGCGACAACGCCGGGCTGTCTGCGAGTGACGTGAGCCAGATGACGTATCTCACCGACTTCACCGTGGCCGCGGGCACGCAGAGCGTGAATAAAACGGTCGTGCTGAACGACACCATCAACAACATCATCCGCGACGGGAAGTTCTCCATCTACGGCTTCGGCACGGTGACCAGCAACGGCACCCCGCAGCCGGTGAATCTCACCACGACGAATATGGTCGCGAACATCGGCGTCACGGTGAATGTCTCGGTGAACTAACCGGGCACACATACCACCCACCCGACGGGGCCGCTCGCAGCGCGAGCGGCCCCGTCTGCTTGACCGCCTACGGGGAAACCGATACCATACCAGTGAAAGTTACGCAGAGAGGAGTGCGCCGTGAAACGGATTGCGCCATTGTTGTTCCTGCTGGTCGGTGCGCTGGTCGGGTTGCTGGGCGGTGCGGTGATGTCCACCGCGAAGTCGGAAGTGGCACAGGCCGATTACGGTCAGGTGCTGGCGTCGGCGGGCGACACCAATATCACGCGCGGTCACCTGGCGGAGTACGCCATCGAGTCGGTGGGGAAGCAGATCCTCATCAACGAAATGCGCAAGATCGCCGTGGTAGAGGAAGCCGCGCGCTTGAACGGCATCACCGCCACCCCCGCGGAAGTGGAGCAGCGCGTGAAGGAGAGCTTCGACTTCGCTGAAAATACGCAGGTGGCGGCGCAGATGAAGGCGGAACCGCGGCCGTTGCTGGCGGATCGCCTGCGTGCCGTGCTGCTGGAAGAGAAGATGCTGAATATCACCGCCAATGAAAATGACGGACGCGCCTTCTACACCAAGCATCCCCAGATGTTCATCCACCCGGCGCGCGTGAAGCTCATCTGCGTCGCCTGCGACACCGAGGAGCGTGCCGCGAACGCGCTGGGACGCTTGAAGAACGGTGAGGATCCCAATACCGTGAGCAGCGAGGAGTCGGACGACAAGGATCTGAAAGAGAATAAAGGCGAGGTGGGGTGGTTCACGCAAAGCCAGATGAGCCCCGAGGTGGCGAAGGCCATCTTCGGCGACGACAAGCATCCGGCGCTGCAGGTGAAGCAATTCTCCAACGTGATTCGGTACACCTACGATAACGTGGTGAAGCAGGACCAGCACGAGCAGTTCCTGGTCTTCTACGTCTCCGACCTCACGCCCGCGGTCATCAATACCTACGATACCGCCGCCGGCGCCGCGCTCTTCTACGCCCGCGCGGACAAGTACTTGCGTCTGGAACCCGCCTGGTATCACGCGCGCGAGCAAGAAATTACCTACAAAGTGCGCGAAGACCTGTTCGACGAGAACGCGAAGATGATCGTGCTCCCGGCGCAGGCCCTCCAGAAGACGGCCGACCAGCCCGCGCCCCAGTTACGCTAATCGGGACAGCGAAAGACGGCGCCCACCACGGTGGGCGCCGTCTTTTTTCGGGTGCAGGCTTCTCGTGAGAAAACCGCAAAGGCGCAAAGGGCGCAAAGGAGACCGCAAAGATATTTTTAAGACTTCGCATCAATAGGAGGCCTTCAGCCACGGCTAACCACCCCGGCCCGCCCCTCTTCTCTTTGTGTATCCTTTGTGTCTTTGCGGTTTTCTTGCGGAAGTAGGGGGCGCTGCGCCACTGGATGGCTGGCTAGAACACCAGCCCGCCGCGGCCCGCGCGCCAGGCCATCGGGCGCATGAAGAAGCGCGAGGAGACCACGGTGACGTGGGGCCGGTTCAGCAGCGCGGTGCGCAGCCGGCCGGCGGTGAAGTTGTGCAGGAAGTGCGTGAGCGCGCTGCCCGTCTCGAACTCCGGTACCACCACGATCACGCGGTCGCCGCTGCGCTCCAGGTCGGTCCAGTCGATGTAGTCGAGGATCGGCTCGATAAGCCAGCGATACGGCGAAGGCACGATATCCAGCTTGATCTCCTGCCCGATGTACGGTTCCACAAAGTCGCGCCACTTCGCCTTCAGGCGCTCCGTCTTCTCCGGGTCCATCTCGATATGCACGGCGCGGAACTCGTTGCCGGGTCGACCCTCCGCGATCGCGCGCCCGCATTCCAACCCCTCCAGGATGCCGCGGTGTACGTCGGAGGAGACGAGGACGAGTACGGTGAGGGGCTCCGTGGGCTCGGAGAGCGGGTTAAAGTCCTCCGGACGCACCGTCATGATGCGGTCGAACCACGTGTAATGCCGGTGGATCATCAAACAGATGCAGATGATGATGGGGATGAGCACCAGCACCATCCACGCGCCTTCACCGAACTTGCTCACCGCCACCACAATCGTCACGATGCCGGTGACGGTCATGCCGATAAGGTTCAGGGTCATGCCGCCCACCCAGCCGCGCTCCTTCATGGTGGCCAGCTTCTTGGCCATGCCCAGTTGCGACAGGGTGAAGCAGAGGAAGACGCCGATGGAGTACAGGCCGATCAGGCGGCTGACGTCCGCCTGGAAGGCGACGGTGAGGATCAGGCTGATGAGCGTGAGGGCGATGATGCCGCGGTTATACACCAGCCGGTCACCCTGGGTGACGAAGGCCTTGGGCGCGTAGTTGTCGCGCGCCACGAAGGCGAGCAGACGCGGGAAGTCGGCGTAGCTGGTATTGGCCGCCACCATGAGAATGGCCAACGTGGCGAACTGCGTCAGCCAGTAGAAGATGCCGGTGAAGCCGGTCATGCCGAAGGTGGCCCGCGTCACCTGGGAGAGGATCGTCTCCGACCCCGCCGGGTGCGCGCCGTAGGCGTGCGCGGCGTAGGCGGTGCCCAGGAAGAGGAAGCCGAGAATGATGACGAGGAGCGCCAGCGTCTTGGCGGCGTTCTTTGGCTCCGGCGGCTGGAAGGCGGAGACGCCGTTGCTCACCGCCTCCACGCCGGTCATGGCGGAGCAGCCGTTGGAGAAGGAGCGCAGCAACAGCAGCAACCCCAGCACGGCGCCGGTCTCCGGCTTCATGATATCCGGCGGCAGGTGCAGCGCGACGGTGTTCATCGATCCGAGCTGTGCCAGATGGAAACCGCCGCCGATCCAGCGCACGAAGGTGGTGACAATCATCAACCCCACGGCGAAGGCGAAGCTATACAGCGGCAGCGCGAAGAAGGCACCCGACTCCTTGGTACCGCGCAGGTTGGCCAGCGCGATCAGCAGCACCAGCAACACGCAGACCAGCACGTTGATCTTCATCGACAATGGGCCGAGATGCACCACGTCGCTGAAGATGGGATACGCCGAGCGCAGTGCATCGACGCCGGAGCTGATGGACACCGCCACGGTGAGGATGTAGTCGATGAGCAGCGCCGCCGCGGCGACCAGCCCGACGAGGGGCCCCAGGTTGCTCTTGGCCACCGTGTAGGAGCCGCCGCTGGTGGGGTAGAGGTTCACCGCGCGCATGTAGCTGGTCGCCACGATGAGCATCAGCACCGCGATGGCGCCGATAATAATGTAGAACGCCAGTTGGTGCGCCGGCGAACCGACCGCCTTGGCGAGTTCCTTGAGCACCTCTTCCGGACCGTAGGCCACCGAGGAAATGGCGTCGGATGCGAAGACGGGCAGCGCCAGGAAGATGGGCAAACGGTGTTCCAGATGCACGGAGGAAGCCAGCGGCTGGCCGAAGATGAACAACCGCGTCCGGGTTTTTAACGTCTGCCAGAAGTAACTGAACCAGTCAGCGCCTAACGTCGGCATGCAGTATTCCCAACCGGTGGCACGGCGGATCTTTGGTGGCGGCAAAGCCGTGCCAGACCGGGATGAAGGATACTACCGGGTACAGGGTCTGTCAACTGGTTTGTAACCTGCCGTTAACGTCCGCAAAGAAAAGGGGATCACTTCTTTGTCGCGGCTTTGCCCTCCCACGTGCCGTCCGTACCCAATTCCGCGGCGCAAGCGTCGGTCAGCCAGCTTTTTGCCGCGGCGTCGCCCTTCAGGTAGGCATCCCAAAAGGCGGTGGTCGCCTGCAGGATCAGGGCGTGGAAGCGCGCGTCCGTCGGCGCCGGAGTGAGGCGCCCGCGCCCGCTGAAGACCATGTGGTCGCCGCCGGTGAAGATGAGCAGGTACTGATCCGCCGCGGTGATGTGGTCGAAGGGGAGGCGCCGGTCGGCAGCCTTCGTGTCGCCGATGGGGCTGTCGTCTTTGGTGCCGGTCATATGCAGAAGGGGGATGGCGATGGCGTCGTATGTCTTTTTCTCTACCTGCGCCGCGTTGGCGGGGGCGCTCTCGGCGATGGCGGCGGTGACACGCGGATCCCGGAAGGGCTGGCGGCCGTTGAGCGCCATCCCCGCCACCGCCAGCGTAGTGTAGCCGCCGAAG
Source organism: uncultured bacterium (assembly GCA_903928345.1). GTDB lineage: Bacteria > Armatimonadota > Hebobacteria > CAIYQO01 > CAIYQO01. The sequence continues at coordinate 51,822 of CAIYQO010000208.1, forward strand.
GAGTGCCCGGCCAGGCCGATGTGCCGCAGGTCGAGGCGGTGCCGGAGTGGCCCGTCGTCGTCCAGCTTCGTCACCTGGTCGAGGGCGAACTTCACGTCCAGCGGGCGGTCGATGGCGTTGCGTGGGTCGGCGGCGGCGCGGCGCATCGCCTGCAGCGGTTGCGCGCCCTGCAACACCGCGCTGTCGCTGCCCGGATGCTGAATATGCACCGACACATACCCGTGGCTCGCCCAGCGCTCCCCCTGGAACTGATACCCCTCGCAGGAGCCGCCCAGGCCGTGGGAGAAGACGATCACCGGGAAAGGCCCGTCACCCGTTTTGGGGTAATACACCTTCACCGGCAGCGTGCGCCCGCGCGCGGCATCCGTCCACGCCGTCCGCAGCGTGTCGACGGCAAACGGCCCCGGCCCGTCCTTATACGGCGCCGCCATCGCGCACCCGAGCGTGGCGAGGAGCAACACGAGAATAGGGAGACGCATGGCGAAATCCTCCGAAGTCCTACCCCTGATACGCGTCAGGACGCCGGTGGTTGCGTAATAACAGCTCCGTGCCGGGGTCGCATTTCCATCTGCACCAAATAAGTGGTGAGAATCTGTGGTTTCTCCCTCGTCTCTCGCGGTCCGATAGACACGGACGGCGCGGGATTCCCTGCCTACCCAAACAGCGCCGCTTCGACCGCGGTGCACAGCGCATGGTAGATGGGCAGGTGGTACTCCTGAATCTGCGCGGTAGTGGCGCCGGGGGCGATGACGGCTAGGTCGCAGGCGGGAGCGAGTTTGCCGCCGGTCTTCCCCGTCAGCGCGATGGTGGTCAACCCGCGCCAGCGCGCCACCTGCACCGCGGCGAGCACGTTGGCGGCATTGCCGGAGGTGCTGAGGGCCAGCAGCACATCGCCCGGCTGCCCCATGGCGAGCACCCCCTGGGCGAAGATCAGGTCGGGGTCGATGTCGTTGGCCACGGCGGTGGTGAGGGCCAGCGCCGCGGGCAGCGCCACCGCGGGCAGCGCCTGCTGCAATTGCCCCCCGAGGCGCGCGCCCTCCGCGCCATACAGCGCCGTCAGTGCCGCCTGCGCCTCCGCCGGCAGCGGGCGAGGCAGGTTGAACCCCTTCATCAGCTCCCCGGCGATATGCAGGCAATCGGCCGCGCTGCCCCCGTTGCCCGCCAGCAGCAGCTTGCCCCCCGCGCGAAATCGCTGGATAAGCGTCTCCGCCGCCGCCGTGATAGACGCCTCCACCGGCGCCAGGGCGGGGTAGCGGGTGAGGAGGTCGGTGATGGCGGGGAGGGTGGGCATGATGGGCTCCTGAAAAGAACTCGGGAGGGCGGTTGCCCTCCCGAGTCGAGAGTGTTAGTCCAAAAAGTCGCGCAGCAACTGGCGCTTTTTGTTGGCGCGCAGCTTTTTTAGCGCCTTGGCTTCGATCTGGCGGATGCGTTCGCGGGTCACTTCGAAGATGTGGCCCACTTCTTCCAGCGTGCGGGCGTAGCCATCGTCGAGGCCGAAGCGCAGCTTCAGCACGTCGCGCTCGCGCGGGGTCAGGGTGTTGAGCACCGACTCCAACTGTTCGCGCAGCACCAGGATGGTGGCAGCGTCGGCGGGCGAGACGGCGTCCTGATCCTCGATGAAGTCGCCGAGGTGGCTGTTGTCTTCCTCGCCGATCGGCGTTTCCAGCGACAGCGGCTCCGGCGCGATCTTAAAGATCTCCCCCATGCGGTGCACCGACTTCGCTTTATCCTCGGTGGTGGCGAAGGGGCCGTCCATCTCCTCGGCGATCTCTTCCAGGCTCGGTTCGCGCCCCAGGTCCTGCACCAGTTGGCGCGAGACCTTGATGAGCTTGTTGATCGTCTCCACCATGTGCACCGGGATGCGGATGGTGCGGCCCTGGTCGGCGATGGCGCGCGTGATCGCCTGGCGAATCCACCAGGTGGCGTAGGTCGAGAACTTGAACTTCTTGCGATAGTCGAACTTCTCCACCGCGCGGATGAGGCCGATGTTACCTTCCTGGATGAGGTCGAGGAAGGACATGCCGCGCCCGCTGTACTTCTTCGCGATGCTCACCACCAGGCGCAGGTTGGCCTCGGTGAGGCGCTTCTTGGCGGCCTCGCCGCGGGAGATGGTGCGCTGAATCCAGAAGATCGTCGCGGCGACGGTATTTTCGTCGGAGTCGACTTCGCTCTCACGCAGCACCAGCGTCACCGGCACCGGGCGCATCCCCTCGGCGCGCTTGGCATGGTACACCTTGCCGATGCGCAACGCGAAGACCAGCTCCGGTTCCGTCTTTTCCAGGATGGTGCGGGCGTCGTAGCGCGAGCGCAGTTGCTCTGCCTCTTCCTCCGGCAGCTCTTCCTCTTCCCCGCGGCTCTCGGAGCGGAACTCCTCCCACACGCGGCGCAAGAAGAGCAACTCGCGCACTTTCCCTTCGTCGAACCCATCGAGCAACTTCTTGTACTGCTTCTCGCGCGCCTCGTATTCCTTCTTCGCGCGCGCCAACTGCTCCGGCGTCATGTTGTCCTTGGACAGCGTGGCGCGGCGTTGGGCGAAATCCGACGCGCGCTGGGTGAGGAAGCCACTGAAGTACTCCAGCGACTCTTCCACCGACATCGTCATCGGGTCGCGCTCCATGGGGAGGCGCTTGATGGCGTCGTCGAGGATGTCCATCGTTTCGTGTAGCGCGCGGTCGCCGGAGCGCTCCACCGCGCCTTCGGTGGCGTCCACGGTGGGCTCGAAGCCCAATATATCGGTGCAGTAATCCCACACCCGCTGCAGTTTCATCAGCAGGTTGGATTTCTCCAACTGCTTGGCGTATTCGATCTCTTCCTTGGGGGTAAGCAGCGGCACCCGGCCGATTTCGCGCAAATACATGCGTACGGAATCGTCCGGCGGAATGCCTTCGGTGGAGACCAGCTCTTCGTCCGGCAGCTCCAGCGTGCTCGCCGCCGCCGTGGGCGGCCGCGGCACTTCAGCGGCCTCGGGGAGCTTCTCGACGATCTGGATGCCTTCACTGCTTACGGTCTCCAGGATCTCATCGATGGACTCCGCGTCAAGATCCTCACCCGCCAGGATATCGTTGATCTCCTCGTAGGTAAGCACCCCGCCGCTCTGGCGCCCCCGCTCCAGCAGCTTCTCCACCTCTTGACTATGGCTCATGTGCATATCGGACTCTGCCAATTTTATCACCCCTGAGCAGGCCGTCCGGCCCGTCCTCATGCGTCATGCCCACACACTGCATACTACCCATGGATACTGCCCAATTCCCATGCGGTAGGCACACGCAACAGCCGCGCTTCATCGCACCAAAGTAGTGATTCGGTCTCGCGACGGTAATCTCCTTCTGCGGTATCGGCAAAACATCCTGTGCGATTCTTCGCCTGTGACTGTACGAAGAAGCGCGCGCGGAGGCGCCGATTTCCACACGGGAGAAGAAATGTAACCGCTCGCGTGCCTGGTTAAACCCGCCGCCGGTTACGACGGGTCGCCATATTGTTTTTTTTCGACTTGTCGCGATTTCTCGCGCAAGCGCGCCTGCCAGGCGCGGATCGCTTCCGGGTCGCCGGATTCCACCCCGCGCAACTGGGCGTCCGCCTGCTCCGCCACCTGCGTCTGCTGCGCGCGCGTGGTGCGGGTGTGGTATTCCTCCCGCAAGCGCTCCAGCATGCTGTCGGGCGGCAGGTCTTCGATCGGCTCCGGGTCGCGCACCACCAGCGCGGTCAGTAAACTCGTCAACGCCTCCGGCACCTGGATCCGCCGCACGTCGAGCGTGCCGTCGGACGCCAGATGCGCCTGCAGCGCCGCAAAGATGGTCCGAAAGCCCGGGTCGGTGAAGGCCTCGGTCGGTAATGTGGCGGCCCGCGTGGCTAAGGCGGCGTCATGCATCGCGGCGATCAATATCTCGTATTCGATTTTCAGATCCACGGATGCCGTCGCCGCCACGGGTTCCCCACGCGTGGGGCGCGTGTTGCGGTCCAACCGCCCCACCTCGCCCAATATCGCCTGCTGCAGCGAACTGTCCCCGGCACCACCGATGCGCTCTGCCAGTCGCTCGGCGTAGACGGCGCGCTCCAACGGCGGCAGCGGCTGCAGCACCCCCGCCGCGGCCCGGAAAAGGCGCACGCGGCTCTCGGCGTCACGCGCCGGGTTGGCCTGCAGCAGGCGATCCAGCTCGAACTCCACCGGGGAGAGGTCGCCGGCCAGGCAGCGCTCGAAGGCCGCCGTGCCCCCTTCGCGCAGCAGTGTGTCCGGGTCGTGCCCGGGGGGCAGGCGCACGATGCGCACGTCCACCCCCGCCTGGCGGAAGAGCGCCTGGCTGCGCAGCGCGGCGTTCACCCCGGCGCTGTCGGCGTCGAAGACCAGGTAGACCTTGTCCGCCAGCGGGCGCAGCGCGCGCACGTGGTCCTCGCCCAGCGCGGTGCCCAGCGTGGCCACGGCTTCCGTGAATCCCGCCATATGGCAGGCGATGGTGTCGAAATACCCCTCGGTCACGATGGCCCGCCCGCGCTCCTGCATCGCCTTGCGCCCCCAGTTGAGCCCGTAGAGCAGGCGGCTTTTGTGGAAGACGGGCGTCTCGCCCGTGTTCAAATACTTGGGGTTGTCTTCCTTGACCAGCGCGCGTCCGCCAAAACCCACCACGCGCCCTACGCGGTCGTAGATGGGGATCATCAGCCGGTTACGGAAGCGGTCGAAGAGCCCGCCGCGCTCGCGTGCCAGCGCCAGCCCGGCCTTTTCCAGCACCTCGCGCGACACGCCGCGCTTCGCCAGGTGCGTGGTTAACGCGTCCCACCCCGCGGGCGCGTAGCCCAGCCCGAAGCGCTCGGCGTCCGCCGCGGACAGGCCGCGCCCTTCCAGGTAGGCGCGCGCCTGGCCGCCCGCCTTGCCGCGCAACGCGGCGCGGAAGGCGGCGGCGGCGGCTTCGTTGGCCTCCAGGATGAAGTCGCGCTCTTCCTTGCGAATCGTCATCGCGGCGTCGCGCTCGATGGGGGCGATCCCGGCGCGCTCCGCCAGGCGCTCTACCGCCTCGGGGAATTCCAGCCCCTCGGTGAGCATCAGGAAGCTCACCGCGTCGCCGCCCTTGCCACAGCCGAAGCAGTGCCAGAAGCCTTTGCCCGGATCGACGCCGAAGGAGGGGGATTTCTCCTGGTGGAACGGGCACAGCCCCACATAGCGGCCGCCGCGCTTGCGCAGCGCGACGTACTGCCCGATCAGCGTCAGCAGATCGGTGCGTTCTTTAACCTGTTCGACATCGTAGCTGAAGCGGGTTTCGGGCATAAGCCTGTCTCTGGTGGGATACCTAAGAGTTCGACCCGGCGGGCGGAGTTCCTGCTCTCCCACCAAAGCAACACGGCGCCGCGGCATGGCGCGGCGCCGTGAGCGGGCAGGGGGGCGTTACTCGGCGATTTCGGGCATGCGCTGGATGGCGGGATCGGTGAAAACGTCCAGTTCATCGAGGCTCTTGGTGGAGAACTCCGACACTACGGCGCCGTCCGGACCGGCCTGGAACCAGTGCAGCGTGTTCGGCTGCAGGGTGTATTGCTCGCCGGGGTTGAGGATGATCTCGTGCCACACCGTCATATACGGTTTGCGCGCCGCGGGCACGGTCGCCTTGGGGGCGGCCGCCGCCTCGCCGGGCAGATAGAGGTAGACTTGGCCGGCGCGGACGCGGAAGGTCTCTTCCTTGCCCGGGTTCGTCGTGCCGATGGGCGGGTGGCGGTGCTCGGGACAGATCTGGCCGGGGAACAGCACCAGCTCTTTGCCGCAGCAACGGTCGGTATTTACGTAGACGACGAGTTCCAGCCCGATGTGCGACAGGTCGTTGAGGCCGAAATCTGCCACTTCGATGTTCGCGCGCTCCGCGGGGGTGATCACAATCCCCGCCGCGTCCAGCGCCGCCGCCGCGCGCACCTGCGCCTGCTCGAATTCCTGACGGGATAACATACGTCGCTCCTTCCGCGAGAAATCAGGGGTATGCCTCTTACAATTCCCCTCCGGCGGAGAAATCCCTTGTGCTGGGGGATGGAGAATGGGGAAGCGGCGTAGATTATCGACCACCGATAAGGTTTTCTTGCGCGTGACCAAGGCCATGCCTGATCGGTGCTCGTTCTTCCACCCGGTCTTCTCCCATTCCCCCCATCTCCATTTCCGCGTCGCGATAAGTTGACGGCATTTCGTGACTTTGCTACACTTAGCGCGGTATGAACAGGCGGTCCCGACTCATCGGGGCGCGGCTGGGCCCCGGGAGTGGGCAGCGGGCGAATTTGCGCCCCGTGGGACACATGTCCTGCGGGGCTTTTGGTTATCTGGAGGTTCGTGTGAACGCGCAACGGCGCAAAACTCGGGTGGCGTGGCTGTCGGTGGGGTCCAACACCTCGCTGGTGATATTGAAGTTGGTCGTCGGCGTGGCGATCCGTTCCGTGTCGGTGATTTCGGAAGCCATCCACTCCGGCGTGGACCTGCTCGCCGCCGTTATCGCCCTCGTGGCGGTGAACGAAGCGGGCCGCCCGGCGGACGACACACACCCCTTCGGCCACGGCAAGGTGGAGAACATCTCCGGCACCGTGGAGGGGCTACTCGTTTTCGTCGCCGCCGGGTGGATCATCCTCGAGGCGGTCAACAAGCTGCGTGGCCACGCCGAGGCGAGTTCGGGCACGGGGTGGGGCGTGGCGGTCATGCTCGTGTCCTCCCTGGTGACCCTGCTCGTGTCGGCCCGCCTCGTCAAGGTGGGGCGGGAGACGGACTCCGTGGCGCTGCAGGCGGACGGCTGGCACCTGCGTACGGATGTATATACCTCCGCCGGCGTCATGACCGGGCTGGCGGCGATCTGGGTGGGCGAGCGCTTTTTCGGCGCGCACCTGTACTGGCTCGACCCGGTGGCCGCCATCGCGGTGGCGCTGCTCATCGTGCGGGCCGCATGGGGGCTCGTCCTCACCTCCGCGCGCGACCTGCTCGACGCCAGCCTGCCCGTAGAGGAAGAGCGCTGGGTGCGTGCCTACATCACCCGTCTCAGCCCCACGGTGCGCGGTTTCCACCAGTTGCGCACGCGCAAATCCGGCCCGGTGCGCTTCATCGACTTTCACCTGCTGGTGGAGCCGGAGATGTCGGTCGAGGACGCGCACCGCATCTCCGAGGTGATCGAATGTGATTGCGAAGAGCGCTACCCCGGCTCCAACGTCACCGTGCATATCGAACCGTGCGACGGCTCCTGCACCGGCACCTGCCTCGCCGGCTGCCTCATCAGCGTGGAAGAACGGCTGGCGCATTTTGGGGACCAGGGCACCCAGGCGCAGGAGTAGCCCCGCCCCGTCTGTCGCCGAACGCACCTTCTGCGATTGCCCACAGGCCGACTGGTGCATGGCCGAGACAACCGACGGCCAATCCCTCCGCTCACCCCACCTCTTTTCCCCTCGCAACTTGCCGAAACCGGGAACGTATAGTATTGTATCGATGGGTGAATCCCGGGAGTTCCAGCGGTGCTGCCAATTCGGTGTCCGCAATGCGGGCTGATTAACCATGCAGATGACTTTTCGTTCCCCCGGTGCGGGCAGTGCCATGACGACCTGGTACGCTGTGGCACGTGCGCGCATCTGGAGAGCGATGCCTGCGTGCTGCCGGCGGGACAGCGCTACTTCACCCCGGACCTGGAGGGCGCCAAGCAGTGCCCGCGCTTCACGTCGCGGCACAGCGTGCGCGGTACGCGGCTGCTCTTGCACATCCCAGCGCCGGTGTGGATGTCCGGCATGTTACTGCTGCTCTTCGGCGTGCTGCTGCTGGGCACGTGGTTCATCGATCCGGCGTGGCGCTACTTTCGCGGCAACCCGATCGAGCTGAAGGCCATCGTGCCCACGCAGGTGATGGTGGGCCGACCGGCGGTGGTGACGATGCGCGTGGTGAACAAGCTCAACCGCGCGAGCACACGCCTGTACTTCGATATCGGCGACGACTTTTTAAGTGCCGTGAAACCCGGCATGCCTATCCCCGAACCGTTGCGCGTGACGCAGGTGGAGAAACACCTGTTGCTGGAGTACGGGGAGCTGCCCGCGGGGGGACAGATGATTCTGCAAATCCCCTTTATCCCCCAACGTGTCGGCACCCGTGCCTTCAGCGTGCGCATCTTTGCACCGAGCAACCAGCTCCAGCAGGAGCTGTCAGCGCCGGTGGCTATTCTGCCGAGTCTACCGGCAGAGACCCTCGGACTGCAGAAGGGAGCATTGCATGAGCGTGGAAGATAAGATGATCGCGCGGGAAGTAATGCGCGAGTTCAGTCGGCGGCGTAATCTGGATGCCTCCGACGTCAAAATCAGCGTGTCGCGCGGCATCGGCTACGTCAGCGGGATCATCCGCGCCGCACCGGGTGAGAATATCGACCCGAAGGTGGAGATTAAATCGATTCAAGAGTCGTCGCGACGCATTGGCGGCTTGAAAGGATTATCGATCGAGGCAACGTTCGACACCTCATCGAAGCATTGATATGACACAACCTACCCCCGACGCGCATCCGCACGGCATCCTTTTCGTGCTCTCCGGCCCATCCGGAGTGGGAAAGGACACCGTGCTGCGCCGCGCGCTGCCGAAACTCGGGCGCATCCGCACCTCGATCTCCGTCACCACGCGTGCCCCGCGTCCGCGGGAAGCCTTTGGCGTGGACTACTTCTTCGTCACGCGCGACGAATTCCTCGCCATGCAGGCGAAGGGCGATCTGCTGGAGCACGCGCTGGTGCACGACAACTTCTACGGCACCCCGCGCGGGTGGCTGCTGGAGCAGTTGCAGCAGGGGATCGACGTGGTGCTGGCCATCGACGTACAGGGGGCGCTGCAGGTGCGCCGGCTGTACCCGGAGGCGGTGCTCATCTTCCTGGCCCCACCGAGTTGGGACGAACTCACCCGCCGCCTGCGCGGGCGTGCCACCGAAGACGAGGCCACCATGCAGCGCCGGCTGGAGAACGCCCGCCAGGAGCTGAGCCGGGTGGACGAGTACAACTATCTGATCGTCAACGACAATCTGCACGAGGCCACGGAGCGTCTGCGCGCCATCGTGCTGGCCGAACGCTCCCGCCCCTGTCGGCAGGAGCACCGCTTGCAGGGGACGTAACCGATGGCGGGCGCGCGCTTCACCGTAGTGCTGGGCGTCACCGGCAGCATCGCCGCCTATAAGGCGGCGGAGCTGGTGCGGCGCCTGCGCGCGTTGCGCGACCCCGCCGATCCCGCGCGCCGCGTGCACGTGCGCTGCATCCTGACCGCCGGCGGCGCGCAGTTCATCACCCCTGTCACGCTGCAGACCCTCACGGGCAATCCGGTGTATCAGGAGCAGTTCGTCGCCGCGGAGGAGTGGGACGTGGAGCACGTGGGGCTGGCGGACGACGCCGACGTGCTGCTGATCGCCCCCGCCACCGCCAACATCCTCGCCAAGCTCGACCTGGGGTTGGCGGACGATCTCCTCTCCACCGTGGCACTGGCCTGCACCGCGCCGTTGCTGCTCGCCCCCGCCATGAACGTGCACATGTGGGATCACCCCGCCACGCAGCGCCACGTGCGGCAACTGCAGGAGCGCGGGGCCCGCTGCATCGGCCCCGACGCCGGGGAGCTGGCGTGTGGCTATGAAGGCCGCGGGCGCATGGCGGCGCCGGAAGCCATCGCCGACGCGGTAGCCGCCCTCTTCCTGGGCCGCGCGCGCGATCTGGCTGGGCGGCGCATACTCATCACCGCCGGGCCCACGCGCGAATACCTCGACCCCGTGCGCTACCTCTCCAACCCGAGCAGCGGCAAAATGGGCTACGCGCTGGCCGCCGCCGCGCAGGCGCGCGGCGCCGCCGTGACGCTGGTGAGCGGCCCGGTGACGTTGCCCCCGCCGCCGGGCGTGACGGTGGTGCCCGTGACCACCGCCGCGGAGATGGCGCAGGCCGCGCTGGCCGCCGCGCCGCACGCCGACATCATCATCGGCGCCGCCGCCCCCGCCGACTTCGCCCCCGCCGCTCGCGCCGCGCAGAAGATCAAAAAGACGGGCAAGGCGGAAGAAACGCTCACCCTGGTGCCCACCACCGACATCCTGGCCGCCATCGGTGCCGCGAAGACGTCCGGGCAGCTCCTCGTCGCCTTTGCCGCGGAGACGGAGCAGGTGGAGGCCCACGCCGCTGAGAAACTCGCTCGCAAACACGCCGACCTCATCGTCGCCAACGACGTCACCGCCCCCGGCGCCGGTTTCCAAGCCGACACCAACGCCGCCGTCCTCCTCACCGCGGACGGCACACGCACCGAGCTGCCGCTGCAAACGAAGGCGGCGATGGCGGAGCGGATATTGGACGCGGTGGTGGCGCTGGCACGGACCTAACCCCCCGCAATCGGTCGGCTTATCCGTCGTCGTGCCCTAACCCCCCGCCCCTCTCCCAGCGGGATGAGGGGGGATACGCTTCTCTTCTTACCATCCCCGATGCGATTTTCCACGCCGGTGCTCCCCCTCCTTCGAGGGAGGGGGTTGGGGGGTAGGTCGCCTTGTTCCTCCCCGCACAATCTGCTATACTTACCCACGGTTTGCAACGCCCCCGCCGCGTCGGCGCGGGCGATTCGTGTGTAAAGGAGCGCAACTGTGCTGATTGAAGAAGTGGTGGGTCGCGAGATTCTGGACTCCCGCGGGAATCCCACGGTGGAAGTCGATGTCGTGCTGGAAGACGGCACGCTGGGCCGCGCCGCCGTGCCCTCCGGGGCCTCGACCGGCGCCCACGAGGCCGTGGAGCTGCGCGACGGCGACAAGGGTCGCTACCTGGGTCGCGGCGTGCTGAAGGCCGTCGAGAACATCAACGAAGTGATCGCCCTCGAAGTCGAGGGGATGGACGCCGGCGATCAGATCGACATCGACGAACTGATGATCGAGCTGGACGGCACCCCGAACAAGGCCAAGCTGGGCGCGAACGCCATCCTGGGCGTCTCCATGGCCGTGGCGAAGGCGGAGTCCGCCTCCCTGGGCCTGCCGCTGTACAAATACCTCGGCGGCGTCAGCGCGCGCACCCTGCCCGTGCCGATGATGAACATCCTCAACGGCGGCAAGCACGCGGACAACAGCGTGGACCTGCAGGAATTCATGATCATGCCGAGTGGCGCCGAGAGCTTCACCGAATGCCTGCGCTGGGGCGCGGAGATCTTCCACGCGCTGAAGAAAGTGCTCAAGGACAAGGGTTATAGCACCGCGGTCGGCGACGAGGGCGGCTACGCCCCGAACCTGAAGAGCAACCAGGAAGCGCTGGACGTGATCGTGGCCGCCATCAACGCCGCCGGCTTCACCCCCGGCGACGACATCAAAATCGCCATGGACCCCGCCGCCACCGAGCTGTGGGACGAAGCCCAGAAGAAGGGCGACACCGGCAAGTACTACTTCTGGAAGTCCAACATGGTGAAGACCAGCGAAGAGATGGTGAACTTCTACGCCGACCTGGTGAACAACTACCCGATCATCTCCATCGAAGACGGCATGGCCGAGGACGACTGGGACGGCTGGAAGTTGATGACCGAGCGCCTGGGCAAGAAGATCCAGCTCGTCGGCGACGACCTCTTCGTCACCAACACCGAGCGCCTGGCCAAGGGCATCGCGCTGGGCGTCACGAACTCGATCCTCATCAAGGTGAACCAGATCGGCACCCTCACCGAAACCCTCGCCGCCATCGAAATGGCCAAGCGCGCCGGCTACACCGCCATCGTCTCCCACCGCTCCGGTGAGACGGAAGACGTGACGATCGCCGACCTGGTGGTGGGTACCAACGCCGGGCAGATCAAAACCGGCGCCCCCAGCCGCACCGACCGCGTGGCGAAGTACAACCAGCTCATCCGCATCGAGGAAGAGCTGGGCGACGCCGCGCTCTTCGCCGGCATGAGCGCGTTTTATAACTTGAAATAAGCCACCAAACGTGGTACAACATCGGGGACGATTCCTGCGGGAGTCGTCCCCGTTGTCATTGGAGGTCGCGAAATGCCGGAACTCACACCGCCCGTCATCGCCGACGTGTTGCAGCAGCGCACGCCGGTGCATGACGTCAATACGGAGTACCACGAGCAGATCACCGGTCTGGAGAAGCTGGCGCTCTTCATCTCCGATCGCGTCGGCACGCCAGGATTCTTTCTGCTCATCGTGCTGTGGACCTTCCTGTGGCTCACGTGGAACTTCCTCGCCCCCGCGGCGCTGAAGTTCGATCCGCCGATGTCCTTCGTCTTCTGGCTCTTCATCTCCAACATGATACAAATCTTCCTCATGCCGCTGCTGATGGTGGCGCAGAATTTGCAGAGCCGCCACTCCGAGCTGCGCGCGCAAAACGATTTTGAGGTCAACGTGAAGGCGGAGCGCGAGGTGGAAGCCATCCTGCGCCACCTGGAATATCAGAATTCCCTGCTGCTCGCGCTGCTGGAAAAACAGGGCGTGCGCATGGACGAGATCAAATCGGCGCTGCAGGACGACGGCGCCAGGGGGTAGCCAATGACGGACGAACAACCGGGCTCCGCGTTCAAATTCAACGTGCCGCGCGCGCCGCGCCCCGCTCCGCCCGCGGCGGAAGTGCCGACCGCGCCCGACCCCGCCATGCCCGACCCGGCCACGCCGGGCGCATCCTTCAGCTTCAACGTGCCCACCGCGCCGCGCCCCGCGGCGCCGCCGGTTGCCGCCCCGCCGCCCCGCGCCGTGCCGGATCTCCCCCAGGGGATCGCCGCCGCCGTCGCCGTGGTGCTCTTCGACCTGCTGCTGCTGGCGGTGGCGCACGCGGTGGGCCACGCCATGGCGTTCTTCATCGTCAGCAGCGTGGTGAAGCTCGTCGCGCTGGTCGCCTGCGCCCTGCTGCAACGCCGCGCCCTCGCCTACGGCATCGGCGCCGGCGTGCTGCTCGTTTTCCTCGGCTACCTGGTGGCGATGCTGCACGCGATGGCGATGTAAGGGCAAAGTCGGGACTGCCACCACTTTCCTCTGATCCGGAATGAACTTCCGCGCGGGTTTCGAGAAAGTGGTGGCTGTCCCGACTTTACCCAGGCAGGGTATGTTCTTGCCGGTTATCTCCCGGTCCTTGGCGCGGGTGGCTGTCCCGACTTTACCCTCACATGGTATACTGCGTTCATGCCGCGATATTCTCGAAAAGTCATCCCGAATATGGCACACCATATTACCCAACGCGGCAACGACCGGCGGCAAGTGTTCGTTAATGAAGAGGATTATCGCCAATACCTTTCCTCATTACACGGATATGCCCGTGAGACAGCGACCAGTATTCTCGCCTATTGTTTGATGTCGAATCACCTGCACATCATGGTGATTCCGGACTCGGCGGATGCCCTTTCGGCCGTGATGGGGCGTACCGATCAGGCGTATACACGCTATTTTCATCACCGGTATGGCACAACGGGTCATCTCTGGCAAATGCGGTTTTACTCCTGCCCTGTCGACGATTCGTATCTCTGGACGGCCATGCGGTATGTCGAACGTAATCCCGTACGCGCGCAACTTGTTACGCAACCGTGGGAATATCCCTGGTCGAGTGCACGCGCGCATGTGAGTGGACAGGACGAAACCGGAATACTCGACATGGCGGGCTGGGCACAACGCTGCCCTGTTGCGGCATGGCGGGCATTCTGCGCCTCGGCGGATTCCGATGCGCTTATTGCAACTATCCGCGAACAAACGGAATCCGGGTATCCCCTTGCAACAGAGAAGACGTTGCAGGAGTTGGAGGAAAATGGCATACCAGCGCGCCGACCGCAGATGGGACGCCCGCGAAGATAGAAAGCCGGGACAGCCACCACTTTTCCCGGTAAGGTAACCTGAAAGCGATATCCTGGCGCAGGAAAAGTGGTGGCAGTCCCGCCTTTCCCGTGGACCTTTGACTATGGATATTGAAGACGTTGGAACTGAATATGAGCAGACCACGCCGCCACCGCCGCCGGTGGGGGAGCCGCCGTCTATTCCAAATCGGCATATAAACGTGTGGGATGCCATCGGTCAGGTTTTCAGGATAGCATTTTTTACGGTTATTCTGCATCCATTATTTCTGGCGTGCTTGGCGAATTTGCATGTTAATGGTGAGGCATTTCTTCCGGTCACTATTGCAGTTGATATCATCGTTTGTGTCCTTTTACTTGTATATCGTCTCTGGTTCATCGCTCTCGGTCAAATTTTCGGTATTACAATTACGATATTTGTTTATTTGTGGCTCGCGCATCAAATGTAATGGTTTGTGCCCTTCGTGCCTTTGTGGTTCATCCGTCTTTATTGGAGGTTTTCTCATGTCCATATTCCATCCCTTCCCGCCGAAACTCCGCGTGGTCGGCAACGAGATTCACACCGCGGACGGGAAACCGGTCTGGCTGCAGGGGGTGTCGCTCGCCAGCATGGAGTGGGTGGCGACGGGCGACTTTATTTTGCGGTCGGTAGAGAAGGCTGTTACCGATTGGGGGGTGAATTGCCTGCGCCTGCCGGTGCGCGAGCACTTTTGGGCGGGCACCGGGCCGGAGCAGACGGACGGCGGGGCGGCGTATCGCGCGCTGGTAGCGGCGACCGTCGACCTGTGCGCCGCGCGCGGGGTGTATGTAGCGATCGACCTGCACCGCTTCTGCGCGCCCAATGCCGCCGATGCCGCCTTCTGGGCGAGCGTGGCCACGCGCTTCGCCAACCACCCGGCGGTGCTCTTCGAGCTGTTCAACGAGCCGCACAACATCTCCTGGGAGACGTGGCGCGACGGCGGGCCGGTCACCGAGGAGGCCACCGCCAGCGACGCGTTGGCGGAAAACACCGCGCCGCTGACCACCTTCCAGTCCGTCGGGATGCAGGGGCTGGTGGATACCGTGCGCGGGGTTGGGGCGCAAAACCTGCTCATCTGCGGCGCGCTGGACTGGGCCTACGACCTCTCCGGCATCCTCACCGGCTTTGCGCTGGACGACCGCGGCGGCCACGGCATCGTCTACGCCAGCCACGTCTACCCGTGGAAGAGCGAGTGGCAGACGCGGTTCCTGGACGCCGCGGCGCACTACCCCCTCTTCATCGGCGAGGTCGGCTGCGAGGTCGAGCGCATGCCCTTCATCCCGCCCGAGCGCCACGAAGACCCCTACACCTGGGCCCCAGACATGCTCGGGCTCATCCAGCAATACCGCCTGCACTGGACCGCGTGGTGCTTCCACCCCAACTCCACCCCGCGCCTCATCCTGGATTGGGACTACACCCCCACGCCCTTCTGGGGCACCTTCGTCCAGCGCGCGCTGGCCGGGGAGCAGTTTGTGCTGACGCGGATGCGGTGAGAAGTGGGGGAATGTAAAGTGGAAAATGAAAAATAGAAAGTGAAAAATGGTGGGACGCAGGCCGCCGTGTTTTGTCCCCATTTTGCATTTTCTATTTATCATTTTCCACTTTGCATTCCCTCGTTACCTTCCGTGTTCCGTCCGCGCCAGCACCGACGCTTGCAGGGGGGCGTCGAGGCGGGTGAAGTATTCGGAGTAGCCGCCCATGCGCACCACCAGGTCGGCGTGGCGGTCGGGGTGGGCCATGGCATCGCGCAGCACGGCTTGATCCACCACGTTCACCTGCAACTGCAGCCCGCCGAGGTGGAAGTAGGTGCGGATCATCGCTTTGAGCTGCGCGCGGCCCTCCGGGGTGTCGAACAGTTCGGCGGCGAAGCGGATGTTTACCACCAGCGTGCCCGGCGCGCGCTGCTGCTGCAACTGCGCCACCGAGCGCAGCATAGCGGTGGGGCCGTGGGTGTCGCGACCCTGCACCGGCCCGGCGGAGTCGCTCACCGGCTCCCCGGAGCCGCGCCCGTCCGCGGTGGCGCCCACCGGTGCGCCGAACCACCCGTAGGTGACGAACATCAGCGTGCCGGCGATGAATTTCCCCCCGCGCCACGGGGCGTAGCGCTGCAATTCGGCGAACACCTCCCCCGACAGCCGGTGCGCCAGCGCGTCTACCGCCGGGGCGTCGTTGCCAAAGCGCGGGCAGGCACGCAGGCGGGCGCGGAGCTTCTCGAAGCCCGCGAAATCCGCACGCAACGCCGCCACCAACTCCGCCGCGGGCACCTCGCCCGTGTTGAACACCACCTCGCGCACCGCGGCCAGCGCATCGATGACGTTACTCATGCCGACGATGTTGAGGATGCTCCAGTTGTAGCGCGCCCCGCCGTATTGAAAGCTGCGCCCGCGGTCGATGCAGTCGTCGGTGAACAGGGTGCGCAACAGTTGCGGGTAATACGCCGCGCGTAACCGCTGCCACTCGCACACCAGCCCGGTGACGCGGTACACCTCGGCGCGATACGCCGTCAGGAAGGCGTCGTAGACATCCGCAAAGCTCGCGGCCGTGCGCAGCGCGTCGGGCAGCACGTCGTCGAGCAGCTTTGCCAGGTTGATGTCGCCGTCCAGCGAGCCGACGTTCGACGCGCCCTGGATCATCAACTCGGTGCAGCCGCCGAAGGCAAGGTCGCGCGCGTCGGCGAGCGTCACGCCCAGGTGTGTCGCCGCCAGCGCGCGCTGATAGTTTTCCTCGCTATAGAGCGCGGGCAGGCCGCCCCCGCGGCGCAGCGCATCCAGCGCCGCCTCCCACACCGCGTCGGGGGTGTCTTCGCGCAGGCGCAGCGCCAGGTTGGGGCGGCGGCGGCCCGCGGCGGCTTCCAGGCAGAGCACCGTCAGGGGATTGGACGCTTCCGCGCCGTCGCGCGTGGAGCCGCCCAGCGCCACGTTCCACCCATCGGCAGTGTCGAGAAGCGCCCAGAAGTCGGCGATGAGCGCGCGCGCCTCGTCGGCGTCGATCTCCCCCGCCGCCCGGCTGCGCTCATAATACGGCAGCAGATACTGGTCGAAGCGTCCCGGGCTGTCGTAGGTGTCGAAGGCGAAGATAAGCGCCACCGTGAGCAGCGCGTCGAAGAAGCCGCGTGCCGGCTGCAGCACCGCGCCGGCCGCGTAGGCCGCGAGAAGACGCTGCCGGTTGGCCTCCGCGGCAGGCGTCTCCCCGCGCGCGGCAGCGAGGTGCGCGCGTATCCGTCCGCACAGCGCCGCGATGCCGTCGCAGAGGAGGAGCAACCCGCGGTAGAGCGCCGCCGCATCGGGGTCGGCGGTCGCGGCGAGGGCCTCCGTCACGCGGGTGCGGTAGCCGGACACCCCCTCGGCGAGGATGCGCGCGTATTGCAGCGTGCTGTGCGTCCAGCCGCCGGTCCACGGCAGTTGCGCGCAGAGGTCGGCCAGCGCGGTGAAGGCGGCGCGCGCGTTGGGGTCGGTGGTTTCCGCCAGCCGCGCGGCGTGGGCCTCCGGCGGGGCGATGCCCGGGCAGACGTAGAAATCGGTGAAGAGCGGCGCGGGCTCCCCGGCGGCGGGGCGGATGGGGAAGGTGGGACTCAGCGGGTAGAGCCGTGCGCCGGTATACGCGGGCAACGGGCGGCGGGCGTAGACGTTCGCCAGCGCCTGCGCGTAGCGCTCGGGCAGCGACACGTCGTCGCCGGTAAGAAAGCCGGCCGCGTAATACTCTCCGGCGGCGTTCAGCGCCCCAAGTTGCGCCGCCGTCAGCACCGGCACCTGCAGTTCCGTCATTCCCGCACCTCCGGGGCTATTATAGCAGGAAGGCGGCGGCATCGGTTACTCGTTCCGCGCGTGCAGGCAAGGCTACCGCCGCCGGTCTCGTCAATGTTCCCCGCGCATCCCCGGCGCTCGGGGGCGCAGGATCGCCGTGATGATGCGCTCCGCTTCCTGCGGCTGTTTGTAGACGCCGTAGATGATGCGGATTTTATCCTCCAGCTCCTGCAGCTTATCCGTGAAGCGCAGGAAGCGGCCTTCGTAGATGACATCGTCGGCACGCCGGAACAACGCCAGATTCGACGCGTAGATCACGCGGTCTTCCGGGTCGAGATCCAGGCCGTAGCGTTCCGCCATGGTGTAATCAGCGATGATCTCTTTGATGTGCTCGTCGTCCCGGTTGCGCCCTTTCCGCATCTCCGCGTCCTTGTATTCCCCCATATACGCCCACGCGTTGGCGAAGGTGGGGTCGAGTTTCAACGCCTTTTCCACGTCGGTCACGGCTTGATCTAATGCGTTGTTCGCCGCATTCAGGCGCGCCGAGAGTAGCAGCACTTCCGCGCTGTTAGGCTCGAACCCCAGCAGACTCTGGACGATGGTGCGCGCCTTGTCCTGATACATGGCGTAGTTGTCCGTATATTCCACCGCCAACCGGCGTAGGAGCTTCGGGCTGCGGTCCACCAGCGTCAGGCCGTCGGTGCACGCGGCGAGCATGCGGTCGTAGGCCGTCTCGCGCTCCGCATTCGTCGGCCCCAGGCGAATTTGCGTCCAGTAGGCCAGGTTCAGCGAGTCGTATTGGATGCCGTCGCCGTAGCGGATGCCTCCCCAGGTGAGCACCGGCACGAAGCGCATGGCGGCTTTGATCTCGTCGACGGCTTTCACCGAGGTGTTCCAGGCCAACTGGGGCTGCATCTCGGTGAGATTCTGGCTCTGGCCGATGAGCAGCACGCCGTCGTTCGTCAGGTACGAGGAGATGGCCTCGAAGGCCACGTGCACGACGGTGCCCAGCATGAGCACCAGGCAGGCCACGCGCAGCAGACTGCAGGCGAGCGGGGTGAGCGCCTTGGGCAGGTCGCCGACGCGCACGCGCACGGTGCGGTCCTGCGCGGTGATCGCCCCCAGCAAGCCCAGGCCGATCCAGCCGGTCGCCATCGACGCGGAATTATCGAAGGCGGCCAGGTTGGAGATCAGGTACGCCAGCAGCATACCCAGCACGCCCCAACTCTGCCAGGCCGTCCACCCGTCGCGGCGGAAGGCGCCGGTGCCCGCGCGCCACGCGGCGCCGAGGAGCAGTATGAAGGGGATGATCCCCAGCAGCCCGCTCTCGGCGGTCACCTGCAGCAGCAGGTTGTGCGGCTCGGCGGTGGCAAACCCGCGGTTGAGCGGCATGCCCAACTCGTGAATATTACTGGAGGGGCGGTACTGCGGAAAGATCAGCCGCAGGCTGCCCGGGCCCCAGCCCGTGATGGGACGGTTGCAGAAGGAGTAGAAGGTGCCCTGCATGTAGACCTGGCGCGTGGCCAGCGTGTCTTCCGCCTTGGTGTTGAAGAGCGAGGTGAAGCGCCCGCGCACGCCGGGGTTGAGCAGCGCCAGACCGACGATGCCGATCCCGATCACCGCCACCGCGGGCAACGCCCAGCGGGGCAGTTGGGCGATGTGCTCGCGCATCCGCACCAGCAGCACGGCCATGATGACGAGCGCCAGCATCATGCCGAGTTGCGCGGCGCGCGCGGAGGTGAGGAAGAGAGAGAGCAGGATCAGCGCGGTGCATACCAGCAGCAGGCCGCGGCGCAGCATATCCCGCGTGGCCAGCGCCGTGCCCAGCCCCAGCGGCACCAGCGTGGCGAGGTAGGTGCCGGTGAACATGGGGTTGCCCATGGTGGCGACCAGGCGCTGCCCGGAGAAGGCGGGGTTGAGTTGCAGGCTCCAGGAGATGTGCAGGAGATGCCCCAGCGTGCCGCGCGCGTTGAGATAATCGAGCAGGCCGATGAGGGCCACCAGCGCGCCGGTGAAGACCATCAGCATCGCCGTACTTTCCACTTCGCCCGGTTCGCGCAGGAACTCCTTCACCGCCAGCGCGAGCAGGATGCACGTGCCCCACATGATGAGCGTGAACTCCTGCGCCCACATGTAGCCGAAGAGGGAGACGCTCGGATACGCGGCGCCGAGGCTGCTGATAATCAGCGCGCCGCCGTAGAGCATCAGCGGGAGATCGATGGGGTGCCCGCGCCAGATCACCCGCCCGCGCTGCGCCCAGGCCAGCAGGATCAGCGCGCCCAGGATGCCCGCGGCGAGCAGCAGCACCAACCGGCGCGGCGTGTCATGCGAATTGAAGAAGAGCAGCGGGGCCGGCACGAAGAGCACGGGGTAGAGCACGACCAGGGCGTAGATGATGCCGCGTCCCCAGCGGGCCAGCGCCGGGGAAAGGGGCGCCAGGACGACCGGGGCGGCAGGCGATGATACTTTCGTCGACATGCAAACTCACTTCGTTGCGATCTACCCCCGGCCCCTCCCGCGAGGGAGGGAAGAATGGCGGGCGGGCACGCAACCCGTTATATAATATCCCCCTCCCGCACGGGAGGGGGGAAGGGGGGCGGTCACACGGCCTGCGCGGCGGGATCGTCCGGCAGGTCATATTGCGCGAGGCGGTGGGAGAGCACGGCCAGCGAGTCGGCCAGGTCTTCGTTGTGCACGATCACCGACGGCGGCATGCGCAGCGGATGCCCGGAGAAGTTCCAGATGGCAATGATGCCGGCGTCCACCAGCAGATCCGCCACCGCTTGCGCCACGTGGGACGGCACGGTGAGGAGCACGATGCGCACCCCCGCCTGCCGCGCCAGCACCGGCGCCATCCATACCGGCTGAATCTCCAGCTCGCCCACGCGCTCGCCGACCTTCTTGGGGTCGTTGTCGAAGATGCCGCGGATGCTCAGCCCGTACTTCTCGAACCCGTGATAGTGGCACAGCGCCTGCCCCAGGCGCCCGGCGCCGATGAGGAAGGCCTCCTTGCGGCTGCGCACGCCGAGGAACTCCTCCAGGTGCGCCAGCAGCTCGCGGGTGGCAAAGCCCACGCGCGGCTTGCCGGTGAACCCGGTTACCGCCAGATCTTTGCGCACCAGCGTCTCGTCCAACTCCAGCGCCTGCGCCAGTTCGGCGCTGGTCACATTCGGCTGGTTCGCGGCGACCAGACGCGCCAGCAACTTCATGTAGAGCGGCAAGCGGCGCAAGCTTGCGCGTGACAGCGTATTCGGCACCGTGCCACCTCCTCCCGGCGAATAGAGATACTATAGCAATTTACCCGAGTTTCGTACAGTACGGCAGGAACCGCGGGCGCCCCCGACGAATCCGACCGCATGGCCGAGTACCCCCTGCTGACGCTGGAACTGCGCCGCCGCGCCCACCGCGGACGGCGGGTAGCGTGGTGGGTGACGGCGGTTATTTTCTTCGCACTGGGCATGGGAAGTGCCATACTGATGATCGGTCTGCACCGATTGCCGCTACCCTTGACACTGAATACAGCGTATGACCTTCTGGGGTGTTACCTTTTCTTCGGTAACCTGCTGCTCTTTTTACGCGCACCGTCGACTGCGTGTTCGCTTTTTGCCGCGGAACGTGAAAACGGTACTTTGGAATTACTGCTACTCTCGCCGCTCTCAACGCGCAGGATTGTTATGGAAAAGTTTCTCGCGGGTATGCAAAACATGCTGCTCGATGGGTGCTATTTCCTACCATTCATACTGCTGTTGGTAAGTAGCTTTCAGCGAGAGATTCTCTGGTTGCTCCTGTGCGGCACCGTCGATCTCGTGGCGACTACCGCCTTATACATCGGTATCGGCGCGCAGGCATCGGCGGCACACAGGACCACCCGCCTTGCCACAATTTCCGCCTACGCCGTGATTTTCGGCACGACGATCGGGGGCGTGATATTGACGGCATTGAGTGGTGCTCTGCGTCTGCTTTCCGATAACGAATGGGGTTTGTTTCTTGTATTGCACATGTCGATGTGTGGAACCATGACTATTTTATTCCTCTCCGGTGCCATCGGTGATATCGCGCGGTTGCGGAATGAGCCAGCGGAGGAATGGGATGTAAATTCGTCGTTTAGAGAGATGGGTGGCGATCACACTCCCCACTCGTAATTCGTTAGCGTCTCTCGAAACTTCGAGTTACGCTAACGCATTACGACGACGAGTTACGATTCGTTACTCCCCCCACACCTGAATCGGCACCTCCGGTGCCAGCGCCAGCGAGGGGTTGGCCCATTTTTGCAGGGCGACGACGGCGGCGTCGATGTCGGCCCAGGTCGCGCCGGGCAGGGCGATGATCCACACCTGCTGGTGGCGTTTCGGCTGGGTGGCGAGGTAGGCGGCGAGGTCGGCGGGCGTGGCGAATCTGTCTTTCGCGTCGCGCAGGCCGCCCAGTGCCTGGCGCAGCCCGGCGCCATCCCACCCCGCAAAGCTGCCGTCCGCCGGTTGCGGCAACTGCAGCAGGTCGTATTGCGGCGTCTTGCGCTCGTGCATCGGGCCTTCCACGCAGAGGAGCATGCTCGCGCTCATCTCCGCGATGTCCAGGTAGGGCCAGCCCCCGGGCACGTTGGTGAGCTGCACGTTGCAGCGGTAGAGATACACCCCCTCCGCCTTCGCCCGCGCCATGATGGCGTCCGCCAGGTGCAGTACGGCTTCGTCGTGCGCGGCGGGATGGGCGTCGATGGTAGTGGGCAACCCGGCATTGAGCCATTGCACGCTACGTTCCAGGCGCACATACCCCTGCGCAAAGTGTTCCGCGTCCTTCTCCGCCGCGGTCAGCCCCACCAACGCAGCCAGCTCCGCCGGGTCGAGGGTGAAAGTGTCCTGCGCGGTGACGCTCAGTTGCGCGTGCTGCCGCGCGTTGGCCAGGAGCGTCCGTGCATCGCGTGCGATAAGCAAATCTGCCGCCAGCCGCGCCGTCGGCCCGTCGCCCTTCGCGCGTGCGGAGAGCCACGGCGCCAGCGCGGGCAGGTAGGCGCACAGTGTGTCGAGCGACGGCGCCTGATCGCGGCGCATCTTCCCCGCCGCCATCTCCGCCACCGCCGCGGCGAGCAGGCGGTCGACATCGGCTTCATGCACATCGATGGAGATGGTCACGGCGTTGCTCACCGTGCGCACCGGGGGCAGCGGTTGCACATCGCCCTCGTTCGAGACCACCGCCGGGGCAGGAGTCCAGATGTCCGCCCAGTAGTGTTGCACCCCCGTGAGGGCCTGCGCGATGTGCGCGCGGCTCATGGGCACCGGCAGCGTGACGTCGCCGTGCGCGGGCACGGTCACGGTTGGGATCGCGCTGCGTGCAGTGAAATTCCGCCAGTCGCGCTCGCGCGCATCAGCGCCGAGGGGATCGTCCCGGCGGATCACGCGCCCATATTGCTCCCAGGGCACCTGCAGGGGCGCCGCGCTCGCGTTGTGCAGCGTCACGGAAAAGTCCAGCGCCTCACTCGGCGCATAGGCCGTCTTCGCCGACTGCAGCGTCACCGACATCCCGGCATATGTGCCGTCCGCCACCGCTCCGCCCGCGCGCTTCGCGTATTCCTCCGCCGAGATGACCGTTACCGTGATCAGGTTAGAGACAAGCGTCCCCACGAAAGGCGCCGCCGATGGCTTCTGCCACGCCTGGTTCGGCTTCGCCATCTCGTAGACGAACCACACGGTGTAGACGCCCGGCTTGTCGATCACCACCCAGTGGTTCAGCGTTTCGCCGAGATGCTGGCTGCTCTGCGCTTTGATGGTGAGCCATTGCGCGCCTGCGTGGGAGAGGCGCGCGCGGTTCTGATCCGCTTTGCACGCCTCGCCCTGTTCGTTCACCATGAAGACGTGGTCGTAGAAGGTGCAGCAGGGGTCGAGTAGGAAGGCGATGTCGGCGTCGCTGTCGTTGCGCACCATCAGCGGCACGGTGATGTAGTCACCCACCGTGTACCACGTCTCCGCCGCCGGGGCGAGTTGCAATTGCAACCTGTTGACGGCTTTCCCCGCCTCTGGTGGGGGCGCGGCGACGGCCGGCACGAGGGCGAGGATGAGACAGGCGAGCAGGATGATGCGCGGCATGGCGACCTCCCGAGATATAGACGTGGCATGGCCGTCCCGGCCATGTTTTCACGGGCGGGACGCCCGTGCCACGGTAATGGTTACGCCGTGGCGAGCGCCCGCGGGGGTTCCTCCGCCACTTTGAGCACCAGCGCAAGGAGAAGGGCGTTGACGACGATGCTGGTGCCGCCGTAGCTGATAAAGGGCAGCGTGATGCCGGTGAGCGGGATGAGTTTCGTGACGCCGGCGAGGATGATCCACGTCTGCACCGCCAGCGTCATGCCCAGCCCGCCGGCGAGGAGCTGCGCGAAACGGTCTTGCGTGTGCAGCGCCACCACCGCGATGCGCCCGAGCAGGCAAAGGAAGAGCGCCGTGATGGCAATGGCGCCCACCAGCCCGAACTCCTCGCTGAGGCCGATGTAAATCAGGTCGGTGTGCACGGCGGGGATGCGTTCGGGATTCCCGTTCGCCAGTCCGGCGCCTGCCAGCCCGCCGTCGGACATCGCCATCAGCCCCTGCACGATCTGGTAGCCCTGATCGTCGGCGTAGCGCTCCGGGTGCTGCCAGATCGCCACGCGGGTGTGCACGCGGTGGCTGAGGGTCACCGCCGCCAGCCCGCCGACGACGAACATCACCAACCCGATGAGCACATAGACCTTGCGGTCGGTGCCCAGGTAGAGCATACCGAGTAGCGCGCCGAAGAGGAGCAGCGCCGCACCCAGGTCGTTGTGCACGAAGATGATCACCAGCACCATCACCCACAACGCCGCCAGCGGACCCATGTAGCGCATGTCCATTAGCGTGAGGAAGCCCCACTTGCCACGCGCGAAGGTGATGAGTTCCTTCTTTTCCACCAAGTACGCGGCGAGGAAGATTACCAGCAGCAGCTTCACCGGGTCATGCGGTTGGAAGGCGACGACGCCCAGGTTGAGGGTGAGTTGCTGGCCGCCCACCGCGTGCCCGAAGGCGGTGGTGATGAGCAACAGCGCCACCGCGGTGGCGGCGATGAGGTATTTGTAGCGGCTGAGGAGGGATAAATCCTTCCAGAAGAGCGCCACCGCGAGCATCGCCGCCCAGGCGGCAAGGATGGAGGCAAACTGTTTGTGCACCGCATGCAGCAGCGTGTGCGCGGTGGTGAGGATTGCCGCGTGGTGCGGCACGCGCACCAGGTGGTCGAGCTGGGTCAGGTCGTACCCCTGGCGCAGCACCATCAGCGCCACGCCGCCGGCCAGGCGCTCCAGGAAGAGCAACCCGAGCCCAACGAGCAGCGCGGCGATGGGCAGCAGCAGCGTTTCGCGGCAGCGGCGCACGGTGAGGACGACGGAGAGGATCACCCACGCCACGGTGAGCACGATGTGCGGCAGCAGGAAGCGCGGAAAGGCGCCGCCACCCGTGATTTGCCATACCGGCAGGTACGCTTGCCAGACGATCCAGTAGCCCAGGCCGAGGAGGAGCGCGCCCAGCAGCAGCAACCCGTACTCGCGCCCGCGCCGAAGGCTCATGCCTGCGCCCGGGAGCGGGCCAGAATGCGCCCGCAACTGTCGCAGAAGGTCAATTCTTCGCCGATGCGTAGCTGGTCGATGAGCAGCGGATTCAGCTTCATGTGGCATTGGGTGCAGGTGTCGTTGTCGGTGATCGCCAGGCCGTAGCCTTCGCGTCGCGAGCGGATGTCGTCGTAGCGGCGCAGCAGACCCTTATCCACCACCGCCGCCGCCGCGGCTCGCTGCGGGCGCAACACCGCCAGTTCCTTCTGCAACCGCGCCGTCTCCGCCGCGGTGTGCTCCACGGTGTGCTTCCACTTGTGCTTGGCGTCGCTCACTTTGTTCGCCAGGTCGTCCTCGACCTGGCGGGCGGCTTCCGCGGCGTCCATCAGCTCCAGCACCTGTTCTTCCAGGACGCCGATCTGATGGTCGATCATCTCTTCGTCCTTCTGCAGATCGCCCAGCTCCTTGGGATTCGTCACGCGCCCGCCGTACAGTTTGTCGTGCACCGCGGCGCGCTTGGCCTCCACGCCTTTCAGCTCCAGTTCGCGATCTTTCAGTGCCGCCGCCGCCTTTTGCCACGCCGCCTTGGCGATATCGGCGCGCTTGAGCAGGGCAATCGCCTCCGCCTTGAGCGCTTCCCCCGTGTTCAGCGCCTTCAAGGCCTGTTCGCGCTGATACATCTGCGCGTCGATCTTCTGCAGGGTATGTAATTTTACCAGTTCATCAGCCAGTTCCACAGTGTGCTCCTCAATGCCGGGGTAACCCATTTTACCGGTGCGCGGGGTGCATGTCAAAGATCGGGAAGCGGGCTATCATTTTATCGCCCCCGCGTGACGCTACCCCGCGATCTCCGCGCGCAGCACGTCGGCCCCCTGGTGGAAGGCGTAGTCCAGCCGCCCGCGCGCCGCGCCGCCGGCGAGGAGGGTGAGCAGGAAGGGGGAGAAGCACCCCAGGCCGGCGAGGGTCTCTGGCAGCGGCAGTTCTTCCGCCTGCGCCGCCAGGTGCTCCTGCTGGCAGCGGGGAAGGAGCAGAGCGCAGGTTGCCAGCGTCTCCGCCTCGCCGACGCCGAGGCTCAGCAGGCGCGAGGCCGTCCGGCAGAAGAGTATGGTCACCACGCGCTGCTGCAGCGGCGTCAGGTCGGCCCACGTCGCCACCGGGGGGGCGCCGTGATCGATGAGCACCGCGGCGCGCTCCGGGAAGCAGCGGGTGCGGCGGCAGAGCGTCCAGTCCTCCAGCAGCAGGTCGGCCAGCAGGCGCATCGCCTCGTCCATCGTCCGCGCTTCCCAGCCCAGGCGCACCACCGCGCGGTAGCAGGCGGAGAAGCGCTCCGGCTGGGTATCCATGCGTTCCCACAGGGGCGCCAGGCCACGTGCGTCGTCGCGTTTGAGGGTCAGCTCCCGGATGCCGTCGGCAAAGTCCGGCGGGGCTTCGTGGATAAGCAGGAACATCACGCGCCACCATTCCAGCCCCAGTTCCAGCAGCTCCGCGCAACGGCGGGTGAATTGGATAAGCGGCACCGCCTGCTCGATGCGCGCCCACCCGAGCTGCAGATCGCCGCCGCCCTCCGCCAGCGGCTCCAGCAACTCGGCGATCTCGCGCGCGCCGTCGCCCAGCACGCCCATCGTCTCGCCCATGCTTACCCACTCCCGGTAGAGGGCGGGGGAGAGTTCGGGGAAGGCCGCCAGTGCTTCGGTGAGGCGCCCGCCGCGGCGCACGGTGTCGTCGATGTGCTCCAGCAGCGGGTGGAAGGCCGGCGAGGCCTCCGCGGTGAGGGCGCGCACGGTGGCGGAGATGTCCGCACCGGCACCGAGCAGCACGCTGAAGCGGCGGGTCAGCCGCACTAATTCACGCAGGGACGGGGTGGTATCGGTCATGGCGTGGTCCTCCTGCCGGTCAGCGCCCGGCGATGATATTGATATTCATCCTCCGCGAGGACGCGCCGCAACTGCCCCTTGGCGCGGTGCACGCGGCTCTCGACGGTGGTGAGCGGCACGGCGAACAGGCTGGCCAGCTCCTCGCAGGTGTAGCCTTCGCATACGTGCAGCAGCAATGCAATGCGATTGGGGCGCGGCAGCGTGGCCAGCGCGGCATACAGCGCGCGCTGGTGCTCCTGCGCCAGGCAGCGCGCGATCGGGTCGTAATCGGACGAGGCTTCCTGCGTCTCGTCCAACTCAGCGGGCACGGGCGGGCGGCGCGTCTGCCGGTTGATCGCCGCGCGAAAGGCCAGCGTCTTCAGCCATGCCGGGAAGAGCGCCGCGTCCTGCAGCGTGGGCAGCCGGCTCCACGCGCGCGTCCAGATCTCCTGTGCCAGGTCGTCCGCTTCGTCCGCGTTGTGCAGGCGGGCGGAGGCGGTGGCCAGCACCAGTCCGCGGTAGCGGCGCACCAGCCGGTCGAAGGCCGCGCGGTCGCCCCCCTGGGCGCTCCGCACCCAGCGCGCTTCCTCGCCATACGCCGTGCTCCGCTCGGCTTCGTGCATGTCACTCCGCGGCAATCAGACCGATTGCATTACCGGAGTGCATACTTCGCCCGCCCCGACACATCCCCCTGCCATGTTCCGGCGCGAAGCCGCTACCGGTAAAGACACGGGACGGGGCGTGAACCATGCGGCGGTGGGAGAAAAAGGCAAAAAAAGCCCCGGGGCGACCGTTGCCGTCCCGGGGCTGGCGTGCTCCGCCGTCGGCGCTACTGCGCCACTTCGTAGAGGATGCCCTTTTTGCCGGCTTGCTCCTTCACGGCCATGAAGATCACGAAGTCCATCGCCAGTTTGGCGCCGCCGTTCTCCTTGATCTGCTTCAGCAACTCCGCCTGGCGTTTGGCGCTGTAGCTCAAGATCGTCGTGCGCACGTCCTTGCGCATCGCTTCCACCTTGGCCACGTACTGCTTGCGCGCGTCGGGGGTCATCTTCTGCAGAAAGTCGGGCAACAGCGCGGGGTCGATGTCGGCAAGCTTCACCCGTCCGCTTTCCAGGTCGGCGACCAGGTCATGCACGCCCTTGTCCGCGCCGTCGATGGTGGCGGCCAGGAAGCCGGCGCGGTCGGCGAGGGTGGCTTTGCTGGTGGAGGCATCCAGCGCCCGCGCGTTGTCGGTCCGCGCCTCGCCCTGGGCGCGTTCGGCGGCGGTGCCGTAATAGAGGCGCGTGCCGTCCAGGTCCATGCAGAGCGCCGCCAGCATGCCGTCATAGGTAGTGGTGGTCTGCTGCGTACCGCCGTTTTCCGGCACCTGGAAGTCGTCGCCGTCCGCCAGCGTGGCGATCTTCTTGAACTCCTCCTTGGCGGTAGCGCTGGTGCCGCAGAGCACGGTGTTGATGTAGATACCGCTCTTTTTGGCGATGGCGCAGGTGACGGGGTACTTCACGTCGTCCTTGTAGTCCATGTGCGGCGCGGCATCGCCGACCAGGAAGACCACCCGATAAGTGTGCGGGTCGGCATCCCAGTCGATCTTGTTTACCGCGACGCGCAACGCTTCGTTCACGCTCTCCGGCTCGTCGCCGCCCCCGTCGGCACGCAGCGCCGTCAGCTCCTTGTAGACCGTGTCGATGTCCGCGGAGAGAGGCGTGACTTTGGTGACGTACTGGTCGCCGCGGTCGCGATAGGCCACCAGCCCGATGCGGATCTTCGGTGTGGGCGTCGCGGTGGTGAGCAGGCGCGCGATGGACCAGATCTTCTGCTTCGCCCCCTCGATCATCCCGCCCATGCTGCCGGTGGTGTCCAGCGTGAAGACCACGTCGATCTTCGGCGCCGCGGCGGGCGTCTCTGTTTTCGGCGCAGGGTCGGCACAGGCCAGCGCCAGCGCGAAGAGCAGCGTCCCGGTTATGAGTATCAAGCGATGCATGGCATCTCCTTTCGCGTCAGCGCACCGTCAGGTCTACGGTGATCTGCGTGCGGTTGTGGGCGCCGTCCAGCAGCACCACGGTGATGGCGTGCAGGCCGGCGGGGTAGTCCTTGGGGACGGTGAGGCGCGCCGACCAGGCGGCGTCGGCGGCCACCAGCGGCACGCGGGCGCCCCACGGCAGCACGGCCACCGCGCGGACGATGCCTGACCCTTGCACGGCCAGCGCCACCGCCTCGCCCGGCGCGGCGGCGATGCCGCCCGCCTGCGCGGGGATGGCGCTGCCCACCGGCAGGTTCTGGTACGTCAGCGTGTAGTGCGCGCGGGTGCCGTCGGCGTTGACCACCACCACGGACACCGCATAGCGCCCCGCCGCCGTGCCGAGAGGGAAGTCGAAGCGCAGCCGCCACTCGTCCTTGGCCGCGTCGTAGCGCAGCGCCTTGGCGTCCCCGTCGGGGAAGATCGCCGTCACCAATTTCGCCGACGCCGGGGCATTGACGATAATCCACGGGTCGCCCCCGCCGCCGCCGATATATTCGGTGCTGGTAGTGACGGGCGACGCCGCGAATTTATCACCTGCGGCCAGGCCGTCTTCTTCGTATCCAGTTGTCATAGACGCACTCTTTGCATGGTGAGGATGCGAGGGATCAGAACCACGGAATATGACATGACTGTCGGATGGGGGGGGCGCTCTCTTCTCCCCGACGCCCGCCGGCATCGCCGCCGGTACGTCCACGTGCTTGGGCGGGGTGGGGGTGGTCTCCGGTTCGCCACCTTTGTCGTCCACCGCCACGAAGCTGGTATACTTCGTCATGATGCGGTAGTCGAGGGCGAGCTTGGTGATGGCCGCGATCGACTCCCCCTTACGCTCCTCCGTGAGCATCTGCGTGGTGAGTTCGTCGATCTTTTTTCGCGCCCAGATGGGGCCGAGTACGTCGTATTTCGCCTTGCCGTCCTCGGCGAAGTGGATGTCGATGGGGTAGGCGACGGGCGTGCCTTCCGCGTTGCCCGACAGCGTCACCTTCGCCGCGCCCACGTCGCTGTAGCGGCCGTAGACGATCACCGGGCGCCCGGCATACAGCTCGGGGATGCGTTGCGGATAAACATCGTGCACCTGCAGGCCGTTCCAGTCGAGGCGCAGGTTGCCGATCTGCGCGCGGTGGATGCGGTCGATCACCTCCGGCACCACCTCGGCGGGATCGGTCTTCAGGCTGACCACCTTGGCCATGCCGCCGCCCTGTTTGGCGATGCCATCGAGCAGGTAGCGGTTCGGGGCGGCGCCGATGCCCAGCGCCCAGAAGCGCACCTGGTCGCCGGTGTTCTCGCCCACGCACTTGATTACCGCGTCCTCGTTGCCGATGTAGCCGTCGGTGAGCATGATCGCCACGCGCACGCGCGCCGGGTCGATGGGTGCGTCGAGGGCCGCGTGGATGGCGTCGAGCATCTCCGTTGTGCCGCCGCCCGCGTAGTTGTCGATGGCCGCCACCGCCTTGTCGGCGTTCTCCGCCGTGGCCGGCACGGGGGCGTCGAAGACTTTCGTCGCCTTGCCGGCGAAGAGGATCACCTGCAGCGTGTCGTCGGGGCGGCTGCGCTTGAGGAATTCGCGCAGGGTGGCCTTCGCCTTTTCCAGCGGCGCCCCGAGCATGGAGCCGGAGCCGTCTACCACGAAGACCAATTCGCGCGGGAAGGTTTTCGCCGTGGCATCCTCGGTGGCCGGCTGCGCCATGAGCATGAAGTAGCCGTCGCCCGACCCCTGGTTGTACGTCAGCAGCGCGACGGACGGCTTGGCGCCCGCCACCGCGTATTTGAGGATGAAGTCCTTGTTGGGAATCGCGTCCTGCGGGGAAAGGGTGATCTTCGCGCCGCTGTCGCCGGTCTTGTCGATGGTCACCAGGTGGTCGGTCACCTTCAGATCCTGGATGGCCACGCCGGCGTTGAGCTGCACCGCCAGACTGATGTCGTGCCCGGAGCGCTGCCCGGGGGCCAGCACCGGCGGGGTGATGCGCTCCGCGTCACGCGCCCCGGCGGTGTAGCGCGGGCCGACGACCATAGGGAAGTGCATCTCGTAGGCGCCCTGGTCATACTGCAGCACGTCGATATAGGAGATCTCGATCTGCACCGTCTGTTTCGCCTTGATGTTCCCCACCGTCTGCGTGAAGATGTTGGGGCGTTCCTGCTCCAGCAGCCCGGCGGTGCGCCCGGCGTGGATGGCGGCCTCGTAAGTGCGCCGTGCCTCCTCGCGCTTTTGCATCACCCCCTCCACGCGCCGCTTGTCCAGGATCATCGTCATGTGATCCACCGCCGCTTCGTGGGGCAGGGGGAAGACGTAGGCGGCTTCAATGGGCGCGTCGTACGGGTTGACGAAGGTCTGCGTCACGGTGGCGCGGGCGATGAAGCCCGCCACGCTGATCTGCACGTCGGTGTGTTGCAGCGGGCACTCGATGACCCCTTGCGTGGTGTTCACGCGCAGCGCGCCTTCCGTCACGTCCCCTGCCACGGCGGCACCTGCCAGCGGCACGGGGGTCACCGGCGCGGCCCACGCCGCGCCACACAGCGCCAGCACCGCCAGCACGAGCCATAGGCTCGATAGTCGTCGCATAAATGGCCTCCTTTGCAATGCAACCGGCGAGTGGATAGTCGTTAGACGCGCCAATCCGCCCGGTGTTCCCCTCTTTCGGGAAAAGACAGCGTCATCTTCGCAGAAGGAGTTGACAATTCGGTTACAAAGGGATTGAGAAGGGATGAAAAAAATCGTGCGGAAGCATTTGTGGGCTACATGGCGCGAGATGCTCGCCCCGCCGACTGATGCTCTTTGATTCATGATTGCGGCTATGTTGCAGGTCCGTTCGCTAGGGTTGTAGGGTATGGGCGCCGTCCCATACCTGATCACGAGAACTTGATCCGCTGGAGCAGCGAGAAAAGGCTGTCGAAATTTTGGGAGAAAAGGCTGTCGAAATTTTGGGAGGGCGAGCGTCCCCGCGAGCCGCGGATATAGGAGAGCGACGTAGACATTAGGCTTGTAGTAGGTTCGCAGCGCAGCAATAACCGTTATCCCCTCACATCTGCTCTTTGATTCCTTCCTGCTAGCATTGCTTTCCAGAGCGGCATTGAATAATCAAAGAGCATCTTCGATGTAAGGGACGCGCCTTGCTACGCTGCGTCGCTACTACGAGCCCTAACCCCGTTGCCGAGCCTATCCCCGCGGCTCGCGGGGACGCTCGCCCTCCCAAAAATATCGACAGCCTTTGCTTGCTGCTCCATCGGCATAGACATTCGACGGGCAGGTATGGGACGGCGCCCATACCCTACAGCCCGAAGGATAGACGCACAGACCATAGCGGCAAACATGAAGCAAAGAGGATCAATCGGTCCGTGAACAGGAAAATGCGCTTTCAAGTCCTTCTCCCGCCAGGCACATTCTTCTTTAGCGTCGTCCGTCCTCACTCAAACTTCAACGCATCGATCGGGTGCAGTTGCGCGGCTTTGCGGGCGGGGTAGATGCCGAAGAAGATGCCGACGGCGGCGGCGACGAGGAAGGCGAGGAGGACCGATTGGAAGGTGACCACGGTGGACCAACCGAGCAAGCCGCCGACCACCTTGGAACCGATGACACCGATGAGGATGCCCAGGATGCCGCCGAGGACGGAGACGACCACCGACTCGGTGAGGAATTGGATCAGCACGTCCTGCCCGGTGGCGCCGACCGCCTTGCGGATGCCGATCTCACGCGTGCGTTCGGTGACGGAGACGATCATGATATTCATGATGCCGATGCCGCCGACGATGAGGGAGACGATAGCCACGCCGCCCAGTAGCGCGGTCAGCGTACCGGTGACGGATTGCGAGGTCTGCAGCAATGCCGACTGACTGCGGATAGAGAAGTCGTCGTTGTCGGGAAAGGGGGGCAGCAGGTGGTGGCGGCGGCGCAGCAGCGAGCTAACCTCGTCGCTCACCAGGTTGATCTGCGCCGGATCGGAGGAGCGGGCCTCCAGGTAAATCGAGTTGAGGTAGGTGCGGTTGAAGACGCGGCGCAGCGCGGTGGAGACGGGGATGATCACCACGTTGTCCTGATCCTGCCCGAAGGTGCCGCTGCCTTTGGGGGTGAGCACGCCGACCACGCGGAATTGCACCTGGTTGAGTTCTAGATCCTTCCCGAGCGGGTTGGCAGTGGGTGTGCCGAACAGGTTGGCGATCACCGTTACGCCCACCACGGCGACCTTCAGGCGGCCTGTTATATCTTCGTCGCGCAGAAAACGACCCGACTGCACGGGAGAATTGGTGATGGCTTCGTAGTCGGGCGTGGTGCCCACGCAACTGCTCTGCGTGTTCTGGTGGCCGTAGCGCACCGAAATGCCGTCGCGTGTGGAGGGGGCGACGGCGGCCACCGTGCGCGTCAGGTTGTGCGCGATGGCGGTGGCGTCGTCCATCACCAGCGTGGTGTTGGCGGAGCCGCCCCCCGCCAGCCCGCCGATACGCTGGTTGCCGGGGATGATGGTGAGCATGTTGGTGCCCAGCGCGGAGATGGACGAGGTGACCCGCTGCGTTGCCCCCTGCCCGATGGCGAGCACGGCGATGACCGCGCCGACGCCGATGATGACCCCGAGCATGGTCAGCCCGGTGCGGAGCAGGTTGCCCGCCAGGCTGCGCAAGGCGATGTTCAGGTTCACGAGCAGGATCACACCTCGTCCTCCTTGGGGAGCGCGTGTAGCAGGTCGGCGGCGGAGAGGCGTGTCGCGACCGGCTCGTCGCGGACCACGCGGCCGTCGCGCACGGCGATCATGCGCCGGGCGTGCTGCGCCACGTCGGGCTCGTGGGTCACCATCACCACGGTAATGCCTTCGTCGTTGAGTTCCTGAAAGATCTGCAGAATTTCCTCCCCCTGCCGGGTGGCCAGGTTGCCGGTGGGCTCGTCCGCCATGATGATCTGCGGCTCCTCGACCAGCGCACGGGCGATGGCGACGCGCTGCTGTTGCCCGCCGGAGAGCTGGCTGGAACGGTGGTACATGCGCTCGGTCAGCCCCACGCGTGCCAGTGCCGCCTCGGCACGCCCCTGCCGATCCAGGCGCCGCTGGTCGTAGAGCATGGGCAACTCCACGTTTTCCAGCGCGGTGGTGCGCGAGAGCAGGTTGTAGCTCTGGAAAACGAAGCCGATCTTGCGGTTGCGGATGCGCGCCAGCTCCACGTCGTCCAACTCCGCCACTTCCACGCCGTCAAGCAGGTACGACCCGGCAGTCGGCGCATCCAGGCAACCGAGGATGTGCATCAGCGTGGATTTGCCCGACCCCGACGGCCCCATGATGGCAAGGAATTCCCCGGCGTCGACGTCCAGATCCACCCCGCGCAGCGCGTGCACGGTGGTTTCATCCAACGTATACACCTTCGTCATGCCGCGGACACGGATGAGCATGGCGCTTATCACCCTCCTCTCCTGCCGCCGCCGCCACCGCCGCCTCCGGTGCGCCCACCGCCGCCGCCCGTACCGGGGCCGAAGGGGCTGAAGCGCGGATTGACGCCGTTGGGCGGGTAGCCGGCCAGGACGATGGTGTCACCGGGTTGCACGCCGCGCAGGATCTCCGTGTTGGAATCGTCGGAAATGCCCGCCACCACCTGCCGCGTCGTGACGTTTTTGCCCTGGATCACGTACACCACGGGCGTAGTGCCGATGTATTTCACCGCTTCAACCGGCACTGCTACCACGTCGCGGTGTCGGCTGATGAGGATCGTCACCGTGGCGCTCATGCCAGGCTTCAGTTGCCCGTGCAGGTTCGTCAGCGCGATGGTGGTGTCATAGGTGACCACGTTCTGCTGCAGCGTGCCCCCAGCGGCGATCTTCACCACTTTGCCGGGAAAGGCGACGTTGGGGTAGGCATCCACCGTCACCGTGGCGGGGATGCCCAGGCGCACGTTGCCGATGTCCGTCTCGTCCACGTAGGCGTTCACTTGCAGGCGGTCGAGGTTCACCACCGTCACCAACGTCGGCGCCGACAGCCCGGCGGCCACCGTTTCGCCTTGCTGCGTGCTCAGCGTGGTGATGGTGCCGCTGATGGGGGTGCGGATGATCGTTTTCGCGTATTGCGCCGCCCAGTAGGCCACGTTTTGCTGTGCCTGCGCCACGGCGGCCTGCGCCCCGGCTACCTGTTGCGCCTTGATGGTGTTCTGCGCTGTCTCCGACCGTGCGGCGAGCAGCGCGGCCTGGGCGCTCGCCACCGTGGCGCGGTCGGTGCGCAGCGCCGTCGCTGTTTTTGTGGTCACGAGTTGCAGGTTCTGCCGCGCCGACTCCAGTTGCGCCGCCGCCACGTTGGCCTGAGCGCGCGCGTTGTCCACGTCCTGCGTCGCCACGTAGCCCTTGGCATTCAGCTCCTGCTCGCGGCGCAAGAAGACCACGGCGTTCTGCGCGGTGGCCTCCGCCTGGTTCACCGCCGCCCGTGCCACGCTGACCTGCGCGCCCGCGGTCTGCGCGTCTTGCTGGTAGGTGGCTTCCGCGGTGGCCAGGTTGGCCTGCGCCTTGCTGATGTCGGTGGCAGTGGTGGTGCGCTGAAAGCCGACGCCGCTGACCTGCTGCGCATACGCCTCTTTGGCAACCTGCAAGGCGGCCTGCGACTGCCGGTACTGCGCCGTGATGTCCGGCAGGTCGAGTTCGGCGATGACCTGCCCGGCCTGCACGCGCGTGCCGATATCGACGTAGAGCCGCTTGACGCGCCCGGTGATCTGTGAGCCGATATTCACCTGCGCGCCGGTTTGCGCGTCTACCGTGCCCGTCGCGGACACCGTCTGGCTGATGGTTGCGCGCCCCACCTGCGCGGTGACGATGCCGGCGCGCGGATTCGCCTGCCGGGCGCGCAGGTAGAGGACGATGCCGATGATAACCGCCGCCAGCAGCACCACCACGATGATGGCGGTGATGATGGTCCGCCGGCGGATTTTTCCGCGGCGCACCGCCGCGGCGCTGTCCGTGCTGCCTTGTGCTTCATCCATGACTGCACCCTGTCCTCATGGGCGCGTCGCCCCCGTGGCGTGCTCCAACTGCGCGCGGGCGATGCTCAGGCCGTAGCGGGCGGTGTAGACGTCCACCTGCGCCTTGAGCAAGGCTGCCTGCGCGTCGATGACGGCGAGAAAGATGCCGACCCCCGCCTGATAACTGCCCACCGCCGCGTTCAAACTCGCCTGCGCGCCGGCGACCTCTGCCTCCGCGTTGGTCAGTTGCGCCTCCGCGGTGAGCAGGTTCAGCCGTGCCTGCACTACTTCGTTAGTGATCGACTGCCGGTCGGTGTAGAGCGTTTCCTCGGCGATGGCCACCTGGCCGCGGGCCTGCTCTACCGCGCCGGCGGTTGCGCCGAAGTCGAGGAAGTTCCACTGCATCCCGACAGCCACCGCGATGGACCGTTGCTGACCGATGCCGGTCGCGCCCGCGTTGGGGGAATAGCTGGCGGTGGCGTCCAGCGCGGGCAGGTTGCCGGTGCTCGCGAAGCGTATCCCCGCCTGTGCGGCGCGGATCAGGTCGAGGTCGCGCACGATCTCCGGCCGTTGGGCCAGCGCTAGCGTCACGGCGTCGTCCTCGCTCGGGACGGGGGCGGTGGGCTCCGCCGTCTCCACCGTCGACACGCTGCTGCGCACGTCCACTCCCATCGCGACGAGGAGATTGATGCGCGCCAGCGCGGCGGTGTTGCGCGCGGTGACCAGATCGAACTGCGCGGAGGCGACCGCCGCTTCGGCGGTGAGCACGGTGGTGTGGGGGGTGACGCCGGCGGCCTCCTGCGCGCGCGTTTCCGCCAGGTGCGCCTGCTGTTGGGTCAGGTTCTGCTGGAAGACGGCCACCAGGTGTTCGTCTTCCAGCAGCGTGTAGTAGGCCTGCTTCACGCTGAGCACCACATCGTCGGTGGTGCCGGTGAGGCTGGCGACGTCGGCGGCGCGCGTTTGGCGCGCTTCGCTGACCAGCGCGCCGGTGCGTCCGAAGTCGAGCAGCACCTGGGTGGCGGCGAATTGCGTTTGCGTATGCCCGCTGCCGGGGCCGCCGGTGATCTGGGTGGTGGTGCTGGCGCTCACGGTGGGCAGT
This sequence comes from uncultured bacterium, assembly GCA_903928345.1. Classification (GTDB taxonomy): domain Bacteria; phylum Armatimonadota; class Hebobacteria; order CAIYQO01; family CAIYQO01. The sequence continues at coordinate 88,731 of CAIYQO010000208.1, forward strand.
TGCCCGGCCCGCGCCTGGCGCAGTGCGCCCGTCTCCGCCTGAATTTGCGCCTGCGCTTGCCGGATCGTCGCCTGGTTTTGCAGCGCCAACGTGAGGGCGTCCGCCAGCGTGAGCACCGTGCCGGCGGGCAGGCGTGCCGGCACGCGCACGGGCGGGGTGGGCGCCGCCGGCAGGCGGGTGCACCCCAGGGCAACCAATATCACCGTTACCACGCGGACGAACTTCACGGCATCCCTGCTCCCGAGTCCGGTTTCCCGGTGATGATTTACCCGGTGAGAGGGCGTTTGACGTGGTGTGCGTGTGCCTGCCTCGCGACAGGGGGTTACGGATACCGTTGCGCCAGCGGCAACGGGGGCTGCACGGTGTAATGCAGCAGCCGCTCCAGCGAGCGGCGCTTCGGGCGCAGCCAATCGGGGGTGAAGGCAACATCCGGCCAGCTTTCCTCCAGCCGCCCCAGCAGGTAATGGTTCGGGTTGTCCAGCTTGCCGGGGTTGCGCGCGTCCCACTGCTCCACTGCGGCGTGGTTGTCCAGTTCGTCCGCGGCGATGGCGCGCACGCGGGCGGCGAAGTCCGCGTCAGTGGTCTCCTGATGCAGCCAGGCGAGTTTGGCCTCCGCGAGCTGCAGGTAGTTCGCCACCGCGCGATATTGGCGGTAGTGAATCTCGAAGGCGTCGCGCTCGCGCCGTTGTGGCACGGTGATGGCGTCCAGTTGCGCAATGAGGGCGAAGGCCTCTCCGGCCAGCGCCGCCGTCTTCGTTACCAGCGGGGTGAGATAGGCGACCGACGAGTGGGTGACCAGGTTGAACGGCGCGAAGAAGTTGAAGGCGTGCCGGGTATCGAAGTAGGTGAAATCTTCGAGGTAAAAGGGCCCGACCAGCGCGACGGTGAGCGCCAGTGCGCGGGCGGAAAAGGCCATCGCCTCCGGGTCGTTGTACGCGATGGGGAAGTATCCCTTGGCGACGGCAAAACGGTCGTAGGCCGCCTTTGCGACGGACCACTGCGCGCCGTAGATGTCGGTCAGCACCGCGTGCACGATGGCCTCGGGCGCGGCGGTCGGCTCCTGCGCCCAGCGCGCCACCGCCTCGGCGATGCTGCCCGGCTCCAGCGCGCCGCAATCGAAGTCGAACCACCCCTCGGCTCCCGCCTCGGTCAGCGCGTTGAGCTTCTCCACCGCATAACCCGGGTCGGGCGGCGCGGGGAGGAACCAGTTCTCGATGGCGTGGCTCCACACCGTGCGGTCGATCACCCGGAAGCCGTGGGCGGTGAAGAACTGCTTGCGCGCCAGGAATGTCTCGCTGCACCGCCCGCTGATCATCGCCATGTCGCCCACCTTGCCGGGCACGGGCACGCCGTCGATCGTCTGCGGCAGGTCGAAGCAGGAGTGGCCGATCATGTAGATGTCCGGTCCGCCGGCGGTGCGCACGCGGGCGAGCATCTCCTCGTCCAGCCACCAGTCGATGATGCCCAGGAAGAAGTCGTCGCGCGTCCGGCCAACCTCGGCATACGTCGCCAGCACGTCGGCCAGCACGGTTGTCACCTTCTCCCCCCGGCAGCGCGGGCAGCGCGCGTCGCACGGCACCGCCTCGTTGTCCATAAAGGACGCCGTGACGCCGCCGATCAGCGGCACGGCCGCGAAGGCGTCGTGCGCCATCTGCCGCCAGTAGGCCACCGCCTCCGGCACGCTCCAGCAGAAGGCGATGGCGTCGTTGCCGCCGTGCGGCCAGCCGCCGTGCCCGCGCCACTCCGGCGGGGTCGACGACCACGCGTAGTACGGCATGCGCGGCTCGTGGCACTGCAGGTAGACCCGCAGCCCGTGCCCCGCCGCGCGCGCGCACACCGTGCCGACGTAGTCGCGCATCCGCTCGCGCTCGAAGGAGTAGGCGAGATCGTAGAGGGAGATCAGGTGGAAATCCTTGTAAAACTGCGCCACGTTACCCGTCGCGTGGTCGAAGGGGGAGTTGTCCAGATAGATCGCCGTGTAGCCGCAGCGCTGCAGCAGCGCCAGGTAGGCATCGTCGAGGGAGGCCAGCTCGGGTCGCGGCGGGTGGGCGATGCGGATGGGCAGCGGACGGGACGGGGTGGTGTCGTGGGTGGCCATGCTGACTCCTGCGTGCGGTGAAGGTATCACCTACTTCCCGTCGCACGTCCCTTTTCCTTCCGTGGGTCGGCGGCAGCGCAGAACTACGCCCCGCCGTACATCGTGTATTCGCGGCCAACGACCGGAGTGGCGGGGTAGCGCGGGTTGAGGGCGCGGATCTCCTCCCAGGGGTGCGCGTATTGCAGGTCGGCGCCGCAGTTGGGGCACCGGTTGCCGTTGGCCTCCCAGGTCGTCCGGCGGTACACGTGCCCGCACAGCTCGCACCAGTAATACTCGGTGTTCTCGTCCATCACTGCCCTCGTGCGCGTGCCGCTTCGTGAAAACTCACCATGCGGTGCGCTTCCTCGTCGTAGAGATTCGACCACAGCGCGTCCAGGCTCGTGCGCAGCGTCACGGGGGGGACGTGTATGGCCGGCGTCGCGTCGTAGGCCTCCTGCAGGCGGTAGTTGGGGATGCGCGGGCGCATGTGGTGGAGATGGTGCAGGCCGATATTGCCCGTGCACCACTGCAATAAGCGCGGCAGTTTGTAGTGCGAACTCCCCTCCAGCGCCGCGCGCAGGAAATCCCACTCCTCCTGGCGTGCCCAGTAGACCCCCTGGAACTGATGCTGCACGTAGAAGAGCCACACGCCGGTCGTCCAGGCGATGACCCAGATCGGCGCCATCACCAGCAGAAAGGCCCGCAGCCCCACGGTCAGATCGGCGCCGGTCACCATCGCCAGCATCGCGGCGTTGGACAGCCACACGGCGGGGTGCTCGCTCGCCGGCGCGCTGCGGATGGGGAGGCGTTGGATCACGGCGAATAATATCGTCGGGCCGACGGTGAACAACACCAGGGGGTGCCGGTAAATCCAGTACGAGAGTCGTCGTGGCCAGGGCGCCGCTTGATACTCAGCGACGGTTATCAGCTTGATATCGCCTACCCCCCGGCGGTCTAAATTGGCGAAGGTGGCGTGGTGGTACAGATGCGCCCAGCGCCACTCGTGGTAGGGGGTCAGAATCAGCACGCCCACCAGAAAGCCCAGCACCGCGTTGGCGCGCGGCGAGGGAAAGTAGGAGCCGTGGCTGGCGTCATGCAGGAAGATGAAGCTGCGGATGAGCAAGGCCGTCGTCGGCAGCACCAGCAACAGCGTGCTCCAGTACGGGAAGCCGTGCAGCACGGTGTAGAGCATCAGCGCCAACAACCCCAGCATGGGGATGACGGTCAGCAACATTTGCCGCAGGGCGACCCGCGTGTCGGGCCGTTCATATTGCGCCAGGTCCCGAAACCACGCCGGTCTGTCCGGTGGGTGACCGGCGTTCTTCGCGTCGGGCATCGCTCCTCTCCTCCATGGCGCCGCCGAGAGTCGCCGTCGGCGGTCCGGCGGTGGTTACATGCCGCCGGTCATCATCATGCATTATCCGCGTTATTCAGTCCCCAGGCTGTCGTCGCAGTGCGACAGGCACGGCAGCCTTGTCGCGCAAGTGCGCGCGGTCGTATAATCGGCAAGCGCGAAAGGCTCCGGCAGGACCGCGCCGTTTGTGAGGGCATCCGATGAACCTGCGTCACCCCGACCTGGCGGAAATCTTCCGCTGCGACGACCAGAGCGCGCTGCTGCACAACTACGTCACCAGCCATAACCCCACCCCCGGCGCGTGGAGCCACCACGCCACGCCGCAATCAGCGCTGGGGCAGGTGAGTTTCCCGCTGGTGCTCACGGTGGCACGCGGCGAGCTGTACCACCGCGTCGCGCCGGGGCAGATCGTCGAGCAAATGCTTGACCGGCAGCAGTGGACCCCGTGGGGGTACGATGGCGCCAACGACGCGGTGACGGTAGCGCGCAGCATCGGCCCGGATCTCTTTCACGCGGCGATCCATTCCACCCCGTCCCAACCCGCGCTGCTGCTGTTGGAACTCGTGCCCGCCGCGGACATCCCGCTGACCTTTGCCGCCGACGCCACCGGCCTTCGTTTCCGCTGGGAGGGGTTCGACATCGAGTTGCGCTGCACCGGGGAAGTGACGCGCCTCGACACCGGCGACGACCCCGCCCCGCTGCGCCGCCGTTTTGCCGGCTTCGATGACGTGCCGCTGAACCCGGCGCACGCGCAGTGGGCGTGGAGCTACCTGCACCGCGTGTGGGTCGGGGTGGAATTCACCGGCGACCTGGAGGTGGTCTTCGCGGTCAATACGTCCATCGATGTCAGCGGTCCGGCGCTGCGCGCAGGGGAACAGCGCCGTTGGGAGACGTTCTTCACCGAGCAGGTGCCGCCGTTGGCCACCGACGATCCCGTGCTGCGCGACACCTATTACTTCGCCTGGCAGATGCTGTGGGCCAACCGCTGCACGGGCGGCGCGGGGCAGTTGCGCCATCCCTTCACCAGCCCGGCACGCCTTTTCTACGGCGCGCAATGGTGGTGGGACGAGGCGTTCAACACGGTGATGTACCGCCACCTGCACGACCCGGCGGTGACATACGAATTCCTCGCCAACTTCGCGGCGGCGCAGACGGCGGACGGGATGATTCCCGGCTACCTGAGCTTCACCAAAACCGAGCAGCACCCGCCAGGCATCACCATGCAGCCGCCGGTGCTCGGGTTCATCCTGCAATTGCTGCGGGAGAAGCCCGGCTGGCCGGCGGAACTGCGCCCGCTGTACGACCTGCTGCTGCGCCACACGCGCTGGCATGACTTGCCCACGCGCGACACGGATGGCGACGGGCTGGTCGAGTACCACGACCAGAACGATTCGGCCACCGACCAATCGTCGCGTTGGGACGCCTTCAAGGTGTATCCCGACCGGGTGATGGGCCCGCTGCACCCGGTGGAAGCGGTGGACGGCAACGTGTGGATGAGCGAGCTATGGGCCACGCTGGGCGACATGGCCGAGGTGCTGGGCGAAGACCCCGCCCCCCACCGCGCCCGCGCCGCGGCGATGATGGCGCTGGTCGACGAGTTCATGTGGGACGAAACGGACGGGATGTATTACGACATCGACGCGCGGACGCACGTGCGGAACCGGGTGAAGTCGCCGATGGGCTTCATGCCGCTGCTCTCCCGCCACGCCCGCCCGGAGCGCGTGGCGCGGCTGGTCGAGCACATCACGAACCCGCGGGAGTTCTGGTGTGCCTACCCGCTGCCCAGCGTGGCGCTGAACGAGCCGACCTTCGACCCCATCGACATGTTCCGCGGCGCCACCTGGGTGAACGTGAACTGGATGGTCATCGAGGGCCTGTCGCGCCAGGGTTACGCCGACCTCGCCCGCGAGTTGGCGCGCAAAACGGTGGAACTGGTCGGCCCGCGTTATACCGACGGTGTCCGCACCCGCTCCCCGCGTCTCTGGGAGTGGTACCACCCGCTTACCGGCGAGGAATTGGGTAACTGTCAGTATTCGTGGGCGGGGCTGGTGATTGATTTGATTTTGCGGTTTCTGACCTAACCCGCGACCTGAGCCGAGACCACCTCCGCCAGCAACCGCTCCGCGTTGCCGTGCAGGATGGCGTGGCGGTCGTCATCGGTGATGTCGGCGTAGACTACGCTGCCGATGGTGGTGTAGGGGTCGAACCAGGGTAGGTCGGTGCCGTAGAGCATCTGCGCGGCCAGCCCCTGCGCCACCGCTTCGTCCACAAAACCGGTGACGTGGGCGGCGGCGGTGAGTTCCAGGTAGAGGTGCGGGAAGTCGCGCGCCAGCGCCATGGCCCCCGTCCAGTCGTCGAAGCAGGAATGCCCCAGCAGCAGGCGCAGGTTCGGATGGCGTTCGGCCACCTGCCGGCACTGGGCAGCGTTGCAAGTCGGCTCGTTCCACGTATGCGACAGCACCAGGCAGCCGCGCGCCTCCGCCGCGGCCAGCAGCGGCGCGTAGCCGTCTCCGGTCAGCGGGTAGCGCGTCTCGCCGGGGTGAATTTTGAACCCCACCACGCCCGGCAGGTCGAGCAGCGGCAGCAACCCCGCCAGGTCGGCGGGATAGTGTGGGTTGTAGCAGAGGTAAGTACGGAAGCGGTCGGGGTGGGCGGCCATCATTTGCAGGGTGATCGGGTTGCCGTATGCGGGATCTTTGAGCGCGGTGTGTGGCGCCATGGCGATGATGCGCACGTTGGCGCGATCCATGGTGCGCAGGATGCCGTCCATATCCGGCGCCGGGAAGTAGATGCCCTGGAAGGCGTCGGGATGGGTGTGCAGGTCGATGATCGGGCAGTCCGGCACGCGGCCAAGGGTGCGGAAGGCCTCGGTTAGCGGTGTGGTGCGGCTCATAGCGTCACCTCCGACAGCAGGCGTGCCAGATTCCCCCCGGCGATCGCCGCAGTTGCGTCGTCGGGTAGTCCCGCGTGCAGCAGCGCCAGCAGGCTGCCCCCCGGCTGATGCTCGGGATACGAGGAGCCGTACAGGAAGCGCGCGGCGCCGTAGTCGCGCACCAGAGTGGCGATGCCGTCGGCGGGCAGGTAGGCATTGATGCCCAGGTGCAACCCCGAATGCGCGGCGAGCAGCGGGCGGAAGTAGCGGTCTTCCCCCCAGAATTGGTGAATGATCGCCAGTACGCGCAGCTCCGCGGGGCATTCGGCCAGGAAGGCGGTCAGCTCCGGCCAGCCCACCCCCGTCGGGCCGTCGCTCATCATATTCAGCAGCAGCGGCACGCGGTGGGCAACCAGCGCGGAAAGCAGCGGCTCCAGCGTGGCGCGGGTGAGGGCGAAGCGGCCCGAACGCGGGTAGACCCACACCGCGCGCACGCCGGCGTCGCGCATCCCCGCCAGGAAGGCGTCCGTGGTGCCCAACTCCCCCGTGCACGGCGGCAGCAGCGCCCACGTCGGCTCCAGCGGCGTGCCGCGCGTCTCCGCCACCACCCGCGCATTGCCGATGGCGGGGTGCAGCTCGTGCATACTGCAGTGCACCGCCAGCGCGCGCGCCACGCCCAGCTCGCGCAGCAGCGTGACCGCCGCCGAGGCATCCGCCGCGAAGCGCAGGGGCGGTACCGCCCGGCGCCCGAACTCGAGATGGCAGTCGAATAGGTCCATCGGCTTACTCCTCCGGGTGCGATACCCCCCACGGCCACGCGGGGTACGACACCGGGCGCGGTTGCGCCGGGTCCCACGTCTTCACGTAGTGGTACGCGGTCTGAATATTTTCCACCGGCACCTCGACGCCGGTCACATTGCTGGAGAAGAGGAACATCCCCCGTCCGCCGTCCGTGGCGTCGAGGAAGTAGTCCACCTCGGCGCGCACGTCGTCCGGCGTGCCCCAGGGCAACGTGCGGGTGACGCTGAGGCCCGCGAAGATGAGCGGCTCCTCGCCCCGCGCGCTGCGCAGCTTGCGCACGTCATAAATATCCAGGCCGTCCTCGTATTGGAACCCCTGAAAGCCGCTGAAGCCGCAACCGAGGAAATCGCCCAGCACCGGGCGCACGTCGCCGTCGCAGTGGTGCACCACGCGGATGCCGGCGTCCACCAGTGGCTCGATAATCATTTTCACCGTGGGGAAGTAGCGCTCGCGGAGCATGGCCGGCGCCAGCATGGGGCCGCGGTTGGTGCACAGATCCTCCCCGCAGAAGAGGATGGGCACCAGGTTGTACTCCTTATATAAGGGCAGCAGCAGCTTCGCCCGCTCCCGCGCGCGCACGCTGCGCGCCCACCAGATGTGCCCCACCGCTTCGGGGTACATCGCGCACGCCGCGAAGAAGGCGGTGTAGCCGAATTGAAAATACAGCGGGAATGTCCCACCCATGTCCCAGAAGTTCGGCAGCGGTTGGATGCCTTCCCAGGTGGCGAAGGCGTCTTCGAAGTAGCGGCGCAGCCCGGCCTCCTCGGCGGCCGCGTCGACGGTCGCCAGCACGCCGCGTTCGTCGTCGGGCAGCGTGGCCGCGTGTTCGAGCAGCGCCTCGGGTTCGATCCCGGCGTAACGGTGTTCCTCTACCGACCCGCTGCGAATCTGCTCCGCGCTCGTGGGCACCACGGGCATCACCATGGCGTCCACGTCGAGGGCCACGTTGGCCTGCACCACCCCGCGCATCGGTTCGCGTAGGTACGCCTCCAGGCTGATCCCCGCTAGCGCCGCCAGGTTCGCCGCCCCGTTGGTCCACCCGCCGAGTGACGGCACCCTGTCCACTTCCAACCCCCGCGCTGCCCGGTGCAGCCGTTCCAACTTGCTCAACACCATGCCGTTGCCCCCGTGTGCGTAATAGCCCCAGTATAGCAGGCCGTCGGCGAACGTGGAATGGGCGCCGGTGCGAATGGGGGAGTGGGAGAAAGAGGGAGTGGGGGAATAGGGCAGGCGGAAATCCAAACCTGAGCCGGTCGCCGCCCCTCCACCCGGCCTTCCCCCATTCTCCCTTTCTCCCACTCCCCCATTCGCAACACAGCCCCTTGGCATCCCTCGGTGAATCTGCTATACTGTGCGCCGACGGGGAGGGCTGCAGCGGGCGACGGATTTTTTTTCGCGCCCCCCTTTGCAAGCCCGAGGAACTTTGTTATAATCACTCCCGGTTCGAGCGGAAGTAGCTCAGTTGGTAGAGCACGACCTTGCCAAGGTCGGGGTCGCGGGTTCGAGTCCCGTCTTCCGCTCCATTTTTTTCTTGCACCGAGCACTGCCGTATCCGGTCAACCTCGTCACGTGCACCCGCCCGCGCGGGGCGCGGCGAGGTTTTTTCGTGTTTGCCATCCCCCTGCCACGGCAGGGAAACGTCGGAGAGAGTAAGATTATGCAAATTGCAATCGAGCGCCGTCCGGGTAGCTATGTCGCCTTGACGGTGACCGTGGAACCGTCCATCGTGCAGGCGCGCCTGGAACAGTTGTTTCAGAAGCACGCCCGGCGCGTCACCGTGCCCGGGTTCCGCCCCGGCAAGGCCCCGCGCCGGATGCTGGAGGAGCGCATCAACCAGGGTGCGCTGCTGCAGGACGCGGTGGAATCGGTGATCGACATCACCTATAAGGACGCCTTGCGCGAGCAGCAGATCGAGCCGCTGGAGCGCGGGGAGATCGAAGACCTGCAGACCGCCGACGACATGACCGTCACCTACACCGTGGTGGTGGCCGTGCGCCCGGAGATCACGCTGCCCGAATACAAGGGGCTGGCGGTGACGCAGCCGGTGACGAAGGTGACCGACGAGCAGGTCGACGCGGAACAGCAGCGGCTGCGCGAGCGTAGTTCCGACTTCGCGGAGATCGCCGACGAGGGGATCGTCGCGAGCGACTACGTCACGATCGACTACGCCATGTCCGTGGACGGCGCCCCGTATCCGGAAGGCGACACCACCGGGTATCCGCTGGAAGTCGGTACCGACACCTTCTTCCCCGAACTGAACGAAGGCCTGCTCGGTGTGAAGCAGGGGGAAACGACCACCATCAGTACCAGCTACCCCGCGGATTATTCCGACAAAAACCTGGCGGGGAAGACGGCGAGCTTCGAGATCACCGTGCAGCAGGTGCGCCGGGTGAAGATGCCCGAGGCGAATGACGCCTGGGCGCAACTCATCTCCGGCGGCGCGCTGCCGACCCTCGCGGAACTGCGCGAACGCCTGCAAGAGAATCTGCAAGCCGTCGCCACGCAGGCCGACCGCGACCACGTGCGCAACGACCTGGTGCACATCGTGGTGGATGGCGCCACCCTGGAACTGCCCGACACGCTGGTCGACGAAGAGTACGAACACCTGATGCACACGCTGGAGCACCGCCTGTCCGATGAGCGCATGACGCTGGCGGAGTACGCGGAAGCCATCGACTCCACGGTGGAGAAGGTGCAGAACGACCGTCGCCTGCTGGCGCGCGAGATGGTGCGCCGCTCGCTGGTGCTGCAGGAGATCGCCCGCCACGAACTCATCTCCGTCACCGACGAAGACCTCGACATGCTCATCGCCGCGACAAACCGCGACGGCCGCGCGGTGAGCGAAGTGCGCAAAGAGCTGGCCGCCTCCGGCGAGCTGAACCATCTGGCCAGCCGCTTCTTCCACGAGAAGGTGCTCGCCTTCCTGGTGGAACACGCGCAGATCACGGTCGAGGGAGCGGAAGCCGCGCCCACGGACGAGGCGCCGGCGGCGCCCGAAGCTGACGCGGCGGCCCCGGAAAGTGACACGGCGGAGTAGGAAATCGGCATAAGCCGGAAAAAAGACACAGGCGGCCCTCGGGCCGCCTTGTGTTTTCTTGCCAGGGTGGGTACAATCACACTACCGAACGGTGTGCAGAACCGCGTCGCGTCAGTAGCCGGTCATCGAAGCCGCTGGAAAAATCCGGGTGCACCATCGAGCGCCTGTGTGTTTTGGAAGAGAAGGGAGCGTTGGAATGTTAATCCCGTATGTCGTGGAACAGACGCCGCATGGCGAGCGCGCGATGGATATCTTCTCGCGCATGCTCAAGGAGCGCATCATCTTCCTCGGCGGTCCGGTGGAAGACCACATGTCCAGCATCATCGTCGCCCAGATGCTCTTCCTGGAAAGCGAAGACCCCGAGAAGCCGATCACCCTCTACGTGAACAGCCCGGGCGGCTCCGTCACGGCGGGCATGGCGATTTACGATACGATGCAGCTCATCAAACCGGAAATCAAAACTTTCTGCGTGGGGCTGGCCGCCAGCATGGGCGCCGTGCTGCTCGCCGGCGGCTCCGCCGGCAAGCGTTACGCGCTGCCCAACTGCCGCGTGCTCATCCATCAACCGATGATCCAGGGGATCGGCGGGCAGGCGTCGGATATCGACATCCACGCACGCGAAATCCTGCGCACCCGTACGCGGTTGAACGAGATTCTCGCCGAACACACGCACCAGGCTCTGGAGCGCGTAGAGCGCGATACCGACCGCGATTTCTGGATGTCCCCGGAAGAGGCCCGCGATTACGGGCTGGTCGACGAGGTCATTCAACGCCGTACCGATGTGAAATAGGCGCGACACCCCCCCGCGCCCGCAGTCCACGGGGCGGCGTCAGCCGCCCCGCATCTTAAGTCCAAGTAAAGGGAACACCGTATGCCACGCTCTGGAGATCACAGCACCGATGTCAAATGCGCCTTTTGTGGGCGCCGCGAATCCGCGGAAATCCGCCTGATTTTGGGGAAAGATCGGGTGGCCATCTGCACGAAGTGCGTGCAGGAGTGCAACGAACTCCTGGAACACGACATTTTCAAGGAAGAGTTGGAGGCCACGCCGGAACTCGACCTCGGATTCGACATGCCCAAACCCCGCGAGATCAAGGAGATCCTCGACAGTTACGTGATCGGGCAGGATTATGCCAAGCGCATCCTCTCCGTTGCGGTGTACAACCACTACAAACGTATTCGGTTGGGCACGGACAAGGAGACCGGGTTGGAGTTGCAAAAGAGCAACATCCTGCTCATCGGCCCCACCGGCTCCGGGAAAACCCTCCTCGCGCAGACGCTCGCCAAGATCCTCGATGTGCCCTTCGCCATCGCCGACGCCACCGCCCTCACCGAGGCCGGCTACGTGGGCGAGGATGTGGAAAACATCCTGCTGAAGCTCTTCCAGGCCGCCGATATGGACCCCGAGCGCACCGAGCGCGGCATCATTTACATCGACGAAATCGACAAGATCTCGCGCAAGTCGGATAACCCGAGCATCACCCGCGACGTGAGCGGTGAAGGGGTGCAGCAGGCGCTGCTGAAGATCCTCGAAGGCACGGTGGCCAATGTGCCCCCGCAAGGCGGGCGCAAGCACCCGCAGCAGGAGTATCTGCAGATCGACTCCACCAATATCCTCTTCATCTGCGGCGGCGCCTTCGACGGGCTGGACAAAACCATCGAACAGCGCACCTCGGAATATGCCGTGGGCTTCGGCGCCGACGTGAAGGGTAAGGGCGACCGCAACGTGGGCGAGCTGCTGAAGCAGATCCTGCCGGATGACCTGCTCAAGTACGGCTTCATCCCGGAATTCATCGGCCGCCTGCCGGTGGTTGCCACGCTGAGCGCGCTGGATCAGGACGCGCTGGTGCGCATCCTCACCGAGCCGCGCAACGCGCTGGTGAAGCAGTTTGAGCGCATCCTGCTCTGGGACGGCGTGGAGCTGGAAGTGACCCCGGGCGCGCTGGCGGCTATCGCCCGCGAAGCGATGAAGCGCAACACCGGCGCCCGCGCGCTGCGCAGCATCCTGGAGGAGATCATGCTCGACGTGATGTACGAGATCCCCTCCATGCACGACGTGACGCGCGTAATCATCGAGGAGGCGTGCATCACCGAGCACAAGCCGCCGACGCTCATCCTGCACCAGGAAGCTACCACGCTGCGCTCCGCGTAGTACCACTCAGCACCGGGCCGGAAGCGCGCTTCCGGCCCGTGGTGTATCTGTGTTCCGGTATTCAGGAGACAGGAGTCAGAAGTCAGAAGAACCGCTATTGATGCCCGGCATTCTGACTCCTGACTCCTGTCACCTCTGGACTCGAATAATGACCGCTGACGCCGACAACCCGCTGGTCTCCGTGCTGGTGCCGATGCGCAACGAGGAGGCGTTCATCGCCGACTGCCTCGCGTCGTTGCGCGCGCAGGACTACCCGGCGCTGGAGATTCTCGTCCTCGACGGCGCCTCCACCGACCGTTCCCCGGAGATCGTGGCGGAGATCGCCCGCGCGGACCCGCGCGTGCGGCTGGTGCCCAACCCCGGCCTGCGCCAGGCGGCGGCGCTGAACGTGGGGCTACGCGCGGCGCACGGCGTGCTGCTGGTGCGTGCCGACGCCCACGCGCGTTACGGCCCCGGCTACGTGGCGGGTTGCGCGGCGCATCTGCTGGCGGGGGAAGCGGAGAACGTGGGCGGGTGCCAGCGTGCCGAGGGGCACACGCCCTTCACGCGCGCGCTGGCGGTGGCGCTGGGCAGTGCCCTCGGTGCCGGCAACGCCGCCTATCGCCTGGCGCGCGCGCCGCAATACACCGACACCGTGTGGCTGGGGGCGTGGAAGCGTGCCACGCTGGAAGAGCTGGGCGGTTTTGACGAATCGCTGCCCGCCAACGAGGATTACGAGCTGAACGTGCGCCTGCGCCGGGCGGGGGGACGCGTGCTGCTCGACCCCGCACTGGAGAGTACCTACTACCCGCGCGGCAGCCTGGGCAGCCTCTGGCGCCAGTATCACACGTACGGGCTGGCGAAGGTCCGCGTGTTGCGCCTCCACCCCGGCTCGCTGGTGGCGCGCCAGTTGCTGCCGCCGCTCTTTGTGCTCGCGCTCCTCGCCGGCCTGGCACTGCTGCCGCTCTCCCGCCTCCCGCTGGCGCTGCTCGTGCTGCCCTACCTGCTGGTGGTGCTCCTCGCCGCCGTGCACGGCGCCCGGCGTGCCGGCGCCACCGCCTTCCCGCACCTGCTCCTCATCTACCCCACCATCCATCTCGCCTGGGGCCTGGGCGTCCTGCGCGGGCTGGTGGGGGGGAAGTGACGGGGGGAAATAACAGATTAAGCGCCCGACTCGGTTGCGAACCGATCCCTACCGCCGGTCTCTTTTCACAATAACCCGGTGCAAGGGGCATTACGCCCCTCAAGTCATTGCGCGCTTTGTGCGAAACTATTACAATAGCACCCAACCGACTCCGGAAAGGCCAAGCGATGCCGACATCCGATGAACGCCGCCGTGCTCGACGCATACGTTACGCCAAACCCGGCGAATCACCGAAGCTCAAGCTGGTGACGGCGGAATACACCATTATCGACGTCAGCCAGACGGGGATAAAGATCGGTACGAAGCAACCCAAGGGCTTCACGCCGGGGCAGCGGCTCAGCGCGCGGCTGAACTTCCCCGGCGGCTCGACGTTCATCATCGACGGCGTGGTGGTGCGCATCGATTCCGACGGCGTGGCCATTCACCTCTCCGTGCCCTTGCCGCCGGAGTTCCACCAGGTTTCCATGTCCGACCGCCGCGCCTTCTTCCGCCTGCGCTACCCCATCACCGAACGCCCGCGCATGCAGATGCTCACGCGGCAATACGTGGTGACAGAGATCTCCGAGGGTGGCATCCGCCTGCGCCCGACGGTGCTCGCCGACTTCCCAGTCGGCTCCGAGCTGAACGCGGTGCTCGCCTTTCACGACGGCGAGTCACTCACCGTGAATGGCACCGTCTACCGCCACAGCGGCGACGAGGTGGTGATCCGTCTCCCCAAAGGCATCCCCGAATCCCGCATCTTTGCCGAACAACGGTATATCCTGAAGAAGTATCAGCACCTGTAATGCCTTGTAACCCCACCACCCGCGTGCTACAATCACGGCGATTTCAGGCTTGAGGAGGGCACCCCCATGCGTATTGCCGAGGGCATCGAGATGTTGGAGATCGCCTCGACGGTGATGGGGCGGGCGGTGGGGGTGTATCCCACGCTGCTGTGGGACGCGGAGAGCGCGGTGCTGGTAGATGCCGGGTATCCTGGGCAGTATAACCTCCTTCGCGCGGCCATCGCGGCGGCGGGCGTGCCCTTTACGCGGCTGCGGGCGATTATCCTGACGCATGGCGACGTGGACCACATCGGCAACCTCGCCGCGCTGGAAGAGGCCGCCGGGCCGGACACGACGGTGCTCTCCGGCATCCCCGAACGCCCGATCATCCAGGGGGACATCCCCTCGCCGCGCTACACGCCGGAGGCGATGGAACGCATGCTTTCCGCGCTGCCGCCGGACGTCGCCGCGCAGCGTCGCAAAGTCTTTGAAGCCATGCAGGCGCACCCGATCACGGCGCGCGTGGACCGCGGGGTCGCCGACGGCGAGGTGCTGCCGTATTGCGGCGGCCTGACCGTCATCGCCATGCCGGGCCACACGCCGGGGCACATCGACCTCTACCACGCCGCGAGCAAAACCCTCATCGCCGGGGACACGCTGACCATCGTCGACGGCCACCTGGCGCGCCCGGCGCCCACCATCGACCTGGACCGCGCAGCAGCGGGCCGCTCGCTGCACAAACTCCTCGCCTTCGACATCGCCACTGTCATCAGCTACCACGGCGGCGTCTTCCGCGGCGACGCGCGAGCGCAGATCGCCGCATTGGTGGAGGGGTAAGGATTCCCATGTCCCATCAGCCGATCAAAGTCTTCTCGTGCGACCTGAACTGGATTCGCGACACGGCGTCGAGCGCTCCGGTGCAGCCGAGTACGGCGCACGACTGGGCCTTCGTCGATCCGGACGACTACCTGGCCTATCACCGGGCGATCGGCGTCAACGCGATCTTCTGCCAGGCTTACACGTTCGGCGGGTATGCCTTTTACCCCACGCGACTGGGGCCGACGGCGCCGGGGCCGGGGCAGGAGTTGCTGCCGCGGCTGTTTACGCGGGCGCGGGAGGCCGGGCTGCCCTTCTGGTCCTACTTCTGCGTGGGCACCGATCTGGTGATGAACAGCCACCGCCCGCACTGGACGATCCCGGAGGGGACGAACCCCCGTGGGTATTTCCTCGCGCCGGAAAGCCCGTGGACCGACCTGCTCTGCGCCCGCGTGGTGGAATTCCTGCACGATTACCCGGTGGACTGGCTGCTCTTCGACTGGTTCGTCTACGGCAGCTTGCAGCCGGACACTTACGTTATTTCACCCGCGCCGTACATGGAGGCGCCCTTCCGGGAGATCTGCGGCCGCGACCTGCCGGGGGAGGCCGCGGCGATCACGCCGGAGGAGAACCTGCACTACAAACGCGAGGTGCTTGCGCGGCAATTCGCCCGCCTGCGCGACACCGTGCGCGCCGCCAGCCCCGCCACGAAGATCCTCTTCAACGTGCCTTACTGGGAACCGGCGGAGCCGCTGTGGGTCGATCACCCGATGCTCACCGGCAGTGACGGGCTCTTTGCAGAATGTTCGCGCGCGGACGTGATGGAGTGGCTGCTGTGCGTGCGGAAACCGGAGCAGCGCGTGATGACCACTATCATTGGCCGCACGGACGACGGCGAGTGCGACCCCACCACCTGGCGCACCTGGGCGGAGCGCGGCTGCGACTTATTCGGGTACGCCTGGGGCACCCCGCCCAACTTTCGCCCGCTGCCGCTGTATGATCGGGAGCTGGCCATCACCCGCGCGGCCTTCCACGCGCTGCCGTAACCGGCGTGCGACCTGCGCGAACCTCCCCGGTTGAAAATAGCGGGGAAGGTTTTTTTCGTCTTCATCATTCCTTCAGTGGACTTTCGCACTTTCCGATCTGACTTCCTGCTGACCGGGGGCTTGTGTCCCGCTCCGGCGTTCACGCAGCGCGGGCCGCGTGGTCGATGAGCAGATCCACGTCGGTCGGATTAATGGCACGAGCGGGGTCCGCGC
>CAIYQO010000209.1 GCA_903928345.1 uncultured bacterium
AACCATGGCGGTATCCCTGAAGGGGGTGGGGTAAGATACAATCTACTTCAGGTCAGCCCGCCATGGTTCCTTTCATAACGGGCCGTTGCTCCGGAGACAGAGGCAAGGCCGAGACGCGAGAGGAAAAGTGCGAAAGTCCACACGCTGGTCTTGCCAGCAATTCCAGTGTGAGATGCGTTCGCCTGCCGTGCCCGGAGCGGTGACGAACCGCAACTGCAGGCAATCCCCATTGAAGGGAAGGGCTACCCCCACGACGCCGGGATTGTTCAAGGGCGTCTCATCCACCCAGCGGGCCAGCACATACAGATACCGCGGGTCGTACATCGCATGCAGCCAGACAGCACTCCGCGCGCGAAGCATCTCGACATCACCGCAGATGAACACCCCGCCGGACAGATTCCAATCGGTCACCAGACCATCGACCGTAATCGGCCTGGTGGTCGGCAACACCGAAATCCCGTGCTGCTCCGTCTCCCGCGCCTGCACCCGCCAGCCACACAGCATAACGACCAACAACACAAGCACAAACCGGTAATGGCGCATGGTACCCCTAACCAATTCTCAGTGAAGAGATTCACGGTATTGGACAATGACGAAACACGGAAGTTCTAAACGCCGTGATTTCCAACCGTGCGCGGTGGCGTGTAAACCGGGGGGTACCTGCTCCAAGGTAGTACCAGGGTACAAGTTTCGGATCACCTTCAGCCATCCAACGTGCCACCAGCAGTCCAGCCACGCACGGGAACACGGCTGATCTCCCCGGCATTTTTCGGTTTTATGCTCGATTCCCACGGCCCCGACCTCGGCTGACCAGCCAAAAAGATCGATTATTTGTGATAGGGTTCTCCCCGAATAATCTTGAACGCCCGGTACAACTGCTCCAGCAGTATCAGGCGGATGAGTTGGTGGGGGTAGGTGAAGGTGCCGAAGGTGAGGCGGAGGTTGGCGTCGGCTTCCAGGGCGGGGGCGAGGCCGAGGGAGCCGCCGATCACCACGCTGAGGGACGAGGTGCCGGTGAGGGCGAGGTGTTGCAGGTGGGCGGCGAAGGCCTCGGAGGTGAAGGCGCGACCCTCGCGGGCGAGAGCGATGACGTAGCTCCCCTCGCGCAGCGCACGGCGCAGCCGCTCTCCCTCGCGCACCAGCACCTGCGCCTGCTCAGCGAGGGAAAGGGTCTCCGGCACCGGGTCTTCCGCCACTTCGGCCACGTTCAGGGTGGCGTAGCGTCCCAGACGCTTCAGGTATTCGGCGCACCCGGCTTGCAGGAAGGGCTCCCGCACTTTCCCCACGGCGGCGATGGTAATTTGCATATCTCCTCCTTCGCAGCGCGCGTGACTTTTCCTGCCGGCAGGAATTTCCCGCCCGCGTGTGCAATAAACAGACATTCATCCTTCGCATCGGCGACGAAAGAGGTATCCTGATGCCAACGACTGCGGTAGCACCGCTGGCGCCGGGGGTACGCACAGAGCTTACCCAGCGTCTGCAACGTGCCGCCCGCTGGGCCACCTGGGCGGCGATCCTCGCGGTAGTGAACGCGGGGCTGCAATTCATCTTTCCGGGCAAGCAATTTTTCATCGGGTTCGGGGTCACGGCGGCGATCGGCGCCCCCGTGCCGGCGCTGCTGGTCACGCTCCTAGGCGCCGCGGCGCTCATCGCGCTGGGCGAGCTGGGCAGTCGGCGCATCCTCTGGGCGCTGCTGGCCGCCATCGCGCTGGTGGCGGGTGATGCCGTGCTGACCACGCGCGTCTACGCCGCGCCGGACTGGTTCGGTTTCCTGTGGCATGTGGCGGTGGTCATCTTCCTCGTGCAGGCCATCCGCGTCATCAACGACTGGGAAGTGCTGGAACGCCTGGAGGCCAAGTCCCCGAGCACCGTCACTGAAGGCCCGCGCGCCAAGGAACTCACCACGCGCGAAGCCAACGACATGATGCGCGACCTGAACCTGGACATGAAATCGACGCGCGGGAAGAAATAGCACCGACCGAGCGGAACCGCCGCCGGTCGAACGGAGCGAGCCATGACACGTCGAGAAGGGACTATCGTGAAAGCCGTGATTACGGTCGTCGGGAAGGATCGCGTGGGGATCATCGCCGCGGTAAGCACGGCGCTGGCCGAGAGCCACGTAAATATCCTCGACATCAGCCAGACGATCCTGCAGGACTACTTCACCATGATTATGCTGGTGGAGCTGGACGGCGAGCGCATCGCCATCCCCGAACTCGCCGAAAAACTCAACGCCGTCGGCGCCGCGCTGGGCGTGCAAATCCGCGTGCAGCACGACGCGATCTTCGCGGCGATGCACCGGATTTAAGTTCAACGTTCCATGTTCAAAGTTCAACGATCAAGGTTCAATCGGTTATCGCGGCACCTACCGCCCGCTCCCCCTCCCCCGTCACAGGACGTTACGGGGGAGGGGGCCGGGGGGTGGGGGCGGTCTTCTGTGAACTTTGAGTTTATCCACGAAAGGCCCTCCCATGTCCGACACCACCCCCTGCATCACCACCGACCTCTTCTCCCTCGCCGTCCCGGGGACGGCGGAGGCGCTGTGGCGGTATGACGGCGCGGGGGCGTCGTATGCCATTGCGCCGCCGGTGTTCGAGATCGACGGCACCCCGCGGACGGCGGTGCTGCGCGACGTGCAGGCGGTCGGCGAGACGGCGCTGCCCAACGGCGCCCGCGAGCACCGGCTGGCGGGCACCTTCGCCGACGACCCGGCGCTGGGACTGGAACTCGTCTTCCGCGTGGCGGATGGCGACCCGGTGGTGCGCCTGCACTACGTGCTCACCGGCACCGCGGCGCACCGGTTGACGAAAACGGCGGCCACCGACGCGCTGACCTATCTCACCCTCGACCTGGCGGAGGCGGCGGCGGTTACCGAGGTGCGTTTCTCCGAATTCAACGAGATGGTGCACTCCTTCTGCCTCGTCGAAGCGCCGCTGGAAGCGTGGCACTTCGCCGACGGGGTGACGGCTATGGGCCCGATGCTGGTGGCGGAGGCGCCCGGGCGGGCGTGGCTGGCGGCGTATGAGCATGGTTCGCAGGTGCCGGACGCCTTCCTCGCCTTCGCCCTGGCCCCGGCACGCACCGCCGCCTTGCGCGCGGTGAAAGGCAACTACGTCGCGGGGCAGACGCTGGCCGCACCCTACCGCACCCTCTGGCTGCAATTCGCCGCGGTAGCGGGGGACACGGCGGCACTGGCGGCGGCCTACCGCGACTTCGTGCTGCACCATCAGTCGCAAAATCTGGCCTCGCGCACGCCGTACATCTTCTACAACACCTGGGCCTGGCAGGAGCGCAACCAGTCCTGGCACGGGGCACAGTTCCTCGATAGTATGCACCAGGCGCGCATGCTGGAGGAGATCGACGTCGCGCATCGCATGGGCATCGATGTCTTCGTGCTCGACACCGGGTGGTACGAGAAGACGGGCGACTGGCGCGTGAACCGGCAGCGCTTCCCCGACGGGCTGCAGGCGGTGAAGGCTAAGCTGGACGGCTACGGCATGAAACTCGGCCTGTGGTTCGGCCCGCTGCACGCCGCCCTGACCAGCGAAATGCACCGGGAGCATACCGATTGCATCATGGGCTGGCAGGGGCAACCGGCGGGCATCCACCAGGTGTGGGAGACGGAGGAAAGCCAGAACCTCTGCCTCGTCAGTCGCTTCAAGGAGGACTTCGCCGACGAGCTGATCCGGCTGGTCAAAGAGGTGGGCGTCACCTACTTCAAGTGGGACGCCATCGGGCAGTACGGTTGCGATGCCCCCGGCCACGGCCACGGCGACGCCGATGCGAGCGCCTCCGAACGCGCCGACAGCTACGCCTTTCAGCTCGGCCTCGCCATGGTCGACGTGGTGGACCGCCTCTGCGCCGCCTGCCCGGAGGCCATCGTGGACTTCGACATCACCGAGGGCGGGCGCTTCGTGGGGCTGGGCTTCCTGTCGGCGGGCAAGTACTTCCTCATCAACAACGGGCCATACTTCCACAACTACGACATCCCCGGCGACATCCGCAACTGGTGCAACATCTTCGTGTGGCCAGGCCCGGCGCGCGGGTGGATCTGCCGCACGCCCCTCACCTTCGACAAGTGGATCCCGTCGGTGCTCTTTCTCACCCACTACCTCCCCGACGACCCGGCGGAGTCACAGCTCATCAACATCGCCTCGCTCATCCTGGGGCAAAACGGCATCTGGGGCGACCTGCCGACCGTCTCGGAGGAGGGCGTGGCGCGCTTCGGCATGCTGCTGGGCCGCTACAAGCAAGTGCGTGACGACATCACCGCCACCGCCCTGCACCGCGGCGGCCCGGTAGGCGGCAACCCGGAGGTCTACGAGAAGCTCCACCCCGCCACCGGCCGCGGCGCCGTCTGCCTCTTCGCCAGTGCGCGCGGGACGTATACCTACATCACCGAGGCCAAAGTCGACCCGCGCCTCTACGCCACCGACGGCGCCACCGTGAAGATTGACGCCGAGAGTCGGGCGGTAATCACCGTGACGTTCGACAAACCGAGCGCGCGGATCGTGTATTTCGGGGTGGAGTGACCCCTCCCTCTGTTGGGCTATCGATGAGGTGCGGCATGGAACTTACCAGTGGGCGTATGCTGATGGAGATCGACCCGCGAAATGGCGCGATCACGCGTCTGGTCGATACCTGCACGGGGCTCGTGCATCTGGATGTCTCGCGCGGCGAGCCGGGTGACGGCCGGCTGTTTCGCTTTCTCGTGCCCACCGCGGCATGGAGTTCGCGGTATGTCGATAGCCGGGATCAGGCGGCGCCCGACTGCCGGGCGGACGGCACGGCAGTCCGTTTGCGTTGGGATACCGTCACCGCGGCGGATGGCACGGTGCTGGACATCTCAGTTGAGGCACGCCTTGAAGTCGTGCACGACGAGATACGCTTCACCCTGGCACTGACGAATCGCAGCGATGCGGAAATCGTCGATGTGCATTTCCCCTGTATCGGCGGGTGGACGGGCATCGGGGGCCAAGGGTGTGACGTGATGAACGCTCCCGGCATCTGGGCGCCGTTTGATCCGCACAGCTTCCCACTCAACAAAGGGACCACCTACGTAAAGATCCACCAGCGCGCCGCGCACTCCTACCCGGTGGAACTCTATCTGCCCTGGGTAGACCTCTCCGGCCCGGGTGGCGGCATCTCCTACAGCGTATATATGACCCAACCGCAAAACGGCTTTCTGGTGCTGGAAAATCTGGCCGGGTATGCGCCAGGCCTGCGGCTCTCCTACGGGTGGCTCTTTCCCACGGTGGTGGCGTCCGGTGAGGAGTGGGTAACGCCACCCATCGGCATTGCACTACACGCGGGCGATTGGCATGACACCGCCGACCGCTATCAGGCCTGGATGGAGACCTGGTTCACCCCGCCGCCCGGGAAGCCGGCGTCGCGCGAGGCGATCGGCTTTCAAAATGTCTTTCTGCGCTCCTTCGATGGCAAGCCGGTACATGCGCTCGACAGCATCCCCGTCCTCGCGGAAGCGGGACGCCGGTATGGCGTCGATCAATTGTCCATCTGGGACTACCTCACCCTGGGCGCCTATGCCCGGCATCTCGATTGCGACTTGCTGGACTATTCCGCCGAGGAGAAGGCCGTGCTGCATGCCGGATTGACGCAGGCGAAATCCGAGGGTACGAATGTCAGCGCCCTGATCAATTTCCGGCTGTTGAACCCGGTTCATACGCTGTTCTCCCGAGAAGCACATGCGGAGATCCTGCGCAATTACGATGGCTCGCCGCGCATGGAAAGTTATCCGGCCACTTCGGAAGGGCCGCATTTTTGGGCCAACCACCTGGGACCGAGTTGTTATCCGGCCAGCCCGTTCGCGCCCAGCTTTCGCGCCCGCGTGCTACGGCAGACGCGTGAATACCTGGCACTCGGCTATTGCTCCATGTTCTTTGACCAGCCGTTCGAAACGTCCCCTGATTACGGGCACCGTCAGGATGGGTGCCGACCGGAGGACACCTACGCGGCGGTGCGCTCGCTGGTGGCGGAGGTGCGGGACATCCTGCATGCCGATGATCCGGATGCCCTGATCATCGGCGAGTTTTGCGAGGGATTCATGGCGCAGCATATCGATCAGTGGATGTCCTGGTACGTCGATGTCGCGCTGCTGGTGCGCGCGCGGTATGCGTTGCCGCAGCCGATGCAGTCCTGGGTGGTGGATAACAACCCCGCACAAGCGAGCCACGCCTTTGCCCTGGGAACCTATCTTTGCCTGTGCACCCATGGCGGGGAAAGCACGCTGGCGGATGTGCCGGCCTTCGGTGCCCACGTGGCCGCGCTGGCGCGCTTACGCCGGCGGACCGCCGCGCGTACGGTGCACGCCCGGTTCCGCGACACCCGCGGCCTGACGGTGGCCGGTAGTGAGGGGTTCGTGGCCTATGCCTATGATAGCCCCGACGGGCCGGCCGTGATTGCCGCCGCCACCCGCGACGCCTGCTCGGGCAGCGTCACCCTGCAGCGCGACGCCTTCACCGCTCCCGGCAATCCACGCGAGGGGCTGGTATATCATCTGGATGGCCGAACCACCCCCAGCGTCGGAGACACACACAGTTTTACGCTGGCAGCGCACGATGTCGCGGTGTGGGTGTTGTAAGGTATCACGGGATGCGATAACAGGGGTGCCGGCGGATCGGAAACCCTAACCGTCTCCGTTCAGGCGGGGGTCAGCGGCGCGTACTCTGCTTCATCGAGCATCCGCTCCACCGCCCCCATGTCCAGATAGGCGGCCACGTGGTCGGCCAGGCGGTCGATGTCGGGCTGGGCGTCGGCGACGGGGAGCGGAGGGAGGCCTTTTTGCGCGCGCAACCGGTTGAGCCAGCCGCGGCGCAGAGCGGGGGCGTCGAAGAGGCCGTGCAGGTAGGCGCCGCACACCAGGCCGTCGGGAGTAACGCCGCCGTCGTGGAGTTCCGCCCCGGTGGCGTCGGTGAG
Source organism: uncultured bacterium (assembly GCA_903928345.1). Taxonomy (GTDB): domain Bacteria; phylum Armatimonadota; class Hebobacteria; order CAIYQO01; family CAIYQO01. Next base: position 6,937 of record CAIYQO010000209.1, read on the forward strand.
CTGCAGCAGCGGGGCGACGCCCGGGGCGACATCGGTGCGGCCCATGTGAATCTCGTACCCGCTCGCCGGTGTGCCCGCCTCCCCCAGGCTGGCGCCGGTGAGGGTGCCGGTGACGCGTACGGTGCGCTTCTCGGCGGCGAAGGTGGTCTCCGCGTTGAGTAGGCCCAGCCCGTCGATCTCGGAAAGCGCAGACTCGACGTGCTCGGGGTCGTAAATGCGCCGCCCGAGCATCTGGTAGCCGCCGCAGATGCCCACCACCGGCGTGCCGCCCGCCACCGCGGCGAGGAGCGCCTCCGCCATCCCCGAGGTGCGCAGCCAGCGCAGGTCGTCCACGGTGCTCTTGGTGCCGGGCAGCAGGATCGCGTCGGCGCCCGCCAGTTCCGCGGGGGTTACGGCGTAGCGCACCGCCACGTCCTCTTCGTCCGCCAGCGCATCGAAATCGGTGAAGTTGGAGATGAAAGGCAGCCGCACCACGGCCAGGGTCAGCGGCGCATTCGGCTTGGTGCGCTTGCGCCGGTCCTCCACGCCGAGAGAGTCCTCCTCATCGCCGCGCCAGTCCTTCAAGTAGGGCAGCACGCCGAGGGTGGGAATGCCGGTGTATTCCTCCAGCCAGGTGAGGCCGTTATCGAGCAGCGAGGCGTCGCCGCGGAACTTGTTGATGATGAAGCCCTTGATGAGCGCCCGCTCCTCCTCGGTGACGAGGAGCGTGGTGCCCACCAGCGAGGCGAAGACGCCACCGCGGTCGATGTCGCCCACCAGCAGCACCGGGCAGTTGGCGTAGCGCGCCACCTTCATATTCACGATGTCCTGGTGGCGCAGGTTGATCTCCGCGGGGCTGCCCGCCCCCTCGATCACCACCAGATCGTACGCCGCGCGCAAGCGGTCCAGCGCCGCCGTCACCGTGGGCCACACGGTGGGTTGAAAGGCGTGGTACTCGCGCACGCTCATATTCGCCACCGGCTTCCCGAGCACGATTACCTGGCTGCCCGTCTGCGAATTCGGCTTCAACAGTACCGGGTTCATATCCACGTGCGGCTCGATCCCCGCCGCCGCCGCCTGATACGCCTGCGCCCGCCCCAACTCGCCGCCTTCCGGCGTGACGTAGGAGTTCAACGCCATGTTCTGCGCCTTGAACGGCGCCACCCGCCACCCCCGCCGCGCGAAGATGCGGCACAACGCCGCCGTCAGCACGCTCTTCCCCGCGTGCGACGTAGTACCCTGAACCATTAAAACGTGAGCAGCCATGAGACCCCCTGGGGGGGAATGCAGAATGCACAGTGGAAAATGCAGAATGCAGAATTGAAAGGGCGATTGCGTTTACGCTCACCCGGAGGATACACGCAAACCTAACCCTCATTCTGCATTCACCATTCTCCATTCTCCATTCTGCATTTTCCCCTAATATTCAATTCCCTTCCGCGCGGCGATTCCCTGCGTGAAGGGGTGTTTGACCAGCGTCATTTCGGTGATCAGGTCGGCCATGGCGCACAGGGCGTCGTGGGCGCCGCGACCGGTGGTGACGGCTTCGGTGTGCGGGGCGCGGGTGGCGATGGCCTCCGCGAGGGCGTCCACCGGGAGCAGCCCGTACTTCACCGCCACGTTGGCCTCGTCCATAATCACCAGGTCGAAGTCACCGCCGGTCAGCGCCGCACGGGCCACTTCAAAGGCTTCCATGGTGCTGCGCCGGTCCTCGTCGGTGACGCCGCCGCGCAGCAGGCCGGTGGTTTCGCGCGCGGGACGCGTCACCGCCACCCCCAACTGACGCAACATCGCCAGCTCGCTGCTCTCCGGCCCGCCTTTGAGAAATTGCACGAAGGCCACCCGCAACCCCGCCCCGCGAGCTCGCACAGCCAGCCCCACGGCGGCGGTGGTCTTGCCCTTGGCGTCGCCGGTGTAGATTTGATACAGACCCTGTTTCAGCATGATTAGCTCCTTAACCACAGAGACACTGAGGCACAGGGAAAGAGTTTTCCGCTTCGCGGAGATGCTGCGAAGCAGCCGACTAGTCTCTCTGTGTCTCCGTGTCTCTGTGGTTCCATTCACGTACAACACCTTCTACCGTCGCTACGACCCGCGGGTACGCCACCTGCGGCCGGCCTACCACCACGGCGGGGATGCCTACGGCGGCGGCGGCGGCGAGTTTCTCCAGCACGCCGCCGGCGGGGCCGCTCTCCTTCGTCACCAGCACCGCGGCGCGGGTGTGGCGCAGCAGGGCGACCTCCAGCTCGCGCGTAGTCGGCCCCTGCATCGCCAGCACTTCGCGCGGGGTAAGGCCCAGCGCCTCGGTGGCGGCGAGCACGTCGGCGGTGGGCAACACGCGCGCGATGAGCGGGCACCCGGCGGCGCGCGCGGTGGCCACGTAGACGGGGAGCGTTTTGCTGCCCACGGTGAGGAAGAGTACCCCACCGCCCGCCAGGGTCACCGCCAGCGTGGCGGCCTCCTCGGCGCTCTCCACCACGTGCACGGTGTCGGGCAGCGTACTGCCGGGGCGTTCGTAGCGCAGGTAGGGCACGCCCAGCACGGCGCAGACGGTAATCGCCATTTGCGAGACCACCGCCGCGAAGGGATGGGTGGCGTCGATCACCACCTCCGCGTGTTGCGCCAGCTCGCGCAGCGCGTCGGCGTCCAGCGCGCCCAGGCGCACCGCGGCGTCCTCCGCGGCCAATTCGGCGCCGTAACCGGTGACCACGGTGACCAGCACCTCGGCCCCGTCCGCGCGTAAACCGCGGGCGATGTCGCGTGCATCCGAGGTGCCGCCGAGGAGGAGGATCATGCGGTTTCCTCCTCGTCATCCGTGCTCACCTGGTAACACGAAATTAGGAAATCTGTATGCATCGCAGTAATCAACTGCATTTCAGCGGGCGTGAAGCTCAAATTGCATTGTCCGTCATACCCATATGTGACAAAGATATTCTCGACATTGCAACCGTGCAATTGTGTCACGACATTATATAGATCAGTAACAAATGAATAAAATGTGCTGTTACCTGTGACGAAGATCGAATAAATGAGCAGCGGATCCGCATCGCCATCCAGCGCATGATAATCGTTGAACCCCTCTTGAGTGATGCGTAAACTTTCACATGCCGCGATCCTTTCGCTGGCAAACCGGGTCGTGTCGCCACCGAAGCAAGTCACCGTAGCGGAAAATATCTCTTTCCTGATCATGCCCCGCCCCCATACTTCTCGATGTACCCGCGCGGGGTGACCATGCGCCCGTCCTTTATCACCGTGCCGCTGTTGCCGATGATCACCGTGGTGAGCATGTCCACCGCCGTCTCGTCGAGGTCGCCGAGGGTGGTCAGCGTAACCTGCTGGCCTTCGCGCAGGGCGTCGCGCACCAGGCCGACGGGAGTCTCGGGCGCGCGGGCGGCGCGCAGGATGGCCAGCGCGCGGGCGAAGGGTTCGTGGCGGCGGTGGCTGCGCGGGTTGTAGAGGGCGATCACGAAATCCCCCTCGGCGGCGGCGCACAGGCGGCGCTCGATGACCGGCAGCGGGGTCATCAGATCGCTAAGGCTGATCACCGCGAAATCGTTCATCAGCGGCGCGCCCAGGCAGGCGGCGGCGGCGGAGGCCGCGGTGACGCCGGGTACCACTTCGACGGTGACGCCGCACCCCTCCGGCAGTAGCTCCAGCACCAGCCCGGCCATGCCGTAGACGCCCGCGTCGCCGGTGCTCACCACCGCCGTGCGCTTGCCCGCCAGTGCGGTGTCGATGGCCGCCTGGGCGCGCGGCATCTCTTCCTTCATGCCGGAGGTGACCAGCGCCTTGCCGGCGAGGAGATCCTCTACCAGCGCCAGGTAGGGCTTGTACCCCACCACCACCTCGGCGTCGCGCAGGGCGGCCTCGGCGGCGGGGGTCAGGTGTGCGCGTCCTCCGGGGCCGAGGCCGACCAGCCACAGGTGTCCTGGGCCAGGGCTACGGTCACCCCGTCGTGCTTCGTCATCGGCGCCAGCAGCTCGCTGTGCGGACTCGTCAATAGGGCGGCTGGTATGCATACGGCGGCAACTCCCGTGATTTCTTCGGCAAAGGTGTGCTCCCGCAGCACGTCCTGCAGGGTCTTGATGCGGCTGCGCGGGGTCACGCGCAGGGGCACGCCCAGCGTGGTGGCGGCGGCGTGCAGGCCGGGCTCGTCGGCCTTCAGGTCGATGGTCGCCAGGGCGTAAATCTCCCCACGCCGGCGACCCTGGGCGGCCAGCGCGATGTCCAGCGCGGCGAGAATCTGCGCTTCGCTCGCCCCCCGGCGGCACCCCACCCCCACCACCAGCCGGCGCTGCGCCTCGCTGCCGGTGGTCACCACGGGGATGGCGCCCAGGTACTCGGCGATGCCGTCGGCCAGCCGGTTGGCGCTGCCCTCGTGCCCGGAGAGCAGACTGATGGCGAAGCGCCCGGCGTCGTCCACCACCACCACCGCGGGGTCGGTATACTTCGACGCCACCCACGGCGCAATGGCGCGCACCACGATGCCGGAGGCCATCACGCCGATAATCGCCGCGTGGTCCGCCCACAACGTGCCGACGAAATCGCGCAGCGACCCGCCATACACCCGCGCCTCCGGCACAAACGCCTTCGACGCATAAAGCGTCGCCCCCGCCAGCGCCCCCGCCACCCGTACGCCAATGCCCGCGCCTTCCGGAGAGACGGCGAGAACGGCGATGGGGCCGGGGCGGGTGAAATGTATTGACATAACGTGTGCATTCGGCGGTTGAAACCGCAGCTAGTCGGCCATTCGGCCAGGCGTCCGCCTACGCGGACGCACCAAAACGTAAACCCTTTTCCTCATCCCCGTCCGCGCAGACGGACGGCTGGCCGTATGGCCGAAGAGCTGCGACTTCAACCGCCCTTTCAGGGTTCGAACTTAACCTGTCTCCCCTCCTGGGGATCGCCTCAGGCTGACGAATTCGAGCCTTTCAGGCTCACCGATCTTCCTCACGGCACTCCAATCCAAAATTCAAAATCCAAAATCCAAAACTACTCCGCCTCCCGGTACCCGTGCGCAAAATGCCGGTCATACAACTTCGACAGCTCGCCGTCGTTCTTCAGCACGTTGCCGACGAGGATCATGGCGGTGCGGTCGATGTCGGCGGCTTGTTCGGCGATTGTGGCGAGGGTGCCGCGGATGATGCGCTGCTCGGGCCAACTGGCGCGCTGCACGATGGCCACGGCGGTGTCGGCGGGGTAGTGCGTGCACAGGCTGGCGACCGTGTCGGACAGGTGGCCGGCGGAGAGGAAGATGGCCATGGTGGCGCGGTGGGCGGCGAGGCTGGCGATGTCCTGCCCTTCCGGCACGGGGGTGCGACCGGCGCAGCGGGTGATGATGACCGTCTGCGACACGCCGGGCAGGGTCAACTCGGTCGGCAGCGCGGCGGCGGCGGCGAGGAAGGAGGAGACGCCCGGCACCACGGTGTAGGGGATGCCCAGCCGGTCGAGGGCGGCCATCTGCTCGCCGATGGCGCCGTAGATGGCCGGGTCGCCGGTGTGCAGGCGCACCACCGTCTGCCCCGCCGCGTGGGCCTCCGCCATCAGCGCCACCTGCGCGTCCAGATGCATCCCCGCGCTGTCCCGGCACACGGCGCCGGCCTTAGTCCACTGCAGCAGCGCCGTCGGCACCAGCGACCCGGCATACAACACCACGTCCGCCGCCAACAACGCCCGCTGCCCCTTCACGGTAATCAGTTCGGGATCGCCCGGCCCCGCGCCAACGAACGTAATCATTTTGACTCCTTCTCTCCCCCTCTCCCCGCGGGGGAGGGGGTCGGGGGGGTGGGGTCCACGTGCACCAGCACCGTCGTAAAGTAGCTCCGCCCCGCCTCCCATGCGCGCAGGTCGCGGGTGACGGCCTGGTCGGGCAGGCTGCACCGGCGCACGGCCACCGCGTCGGCGCCCAGGGTCTCCACGGCGTCGGCCAGCGCGTCCAGATGGCGGGCGGCCTTCATGAAAACGATGTTCGGCGCCAGCGCCGTCAGTGCGTCCAACGACGCCGGCGGCTCGTCGGGCCAGATCAGCAGCGGCGCGCGACCCTCGGCCAGCGGTTGCCCCACCGCGGCGGCGCAGGCGCTCATGGCGGTGATGCCCGGCACGGTGACCACGGTTGCGTCCGGGCGCAACCGCAGCACGGCGGCCAGCAGGTAGCTCCACGTCGAATACAGCATGGCGTCACCCAGCGTAAGGAAGGCCGCTGGACGCCCCGCCGCCGCCACGGCGATCAGCTCCCGCGCGGCGTCTTCCCACGCTTGCTCGAGCACCGCGCGCTGCTCGGTCATCGGGAAGACGGCCTCCAGCACGGCGCAATCGGCGGGCAGGTGCGGCCGCGCGATGGCCAGCGCCAGGCTGTCGCGGTCCTCCGCCGAACGCGGCGCCAGCACCGCCCCCACCTCGCGCAACACCGCCGCCCCCCGCAGGGTGAGCAGGAGCGGATCGCCGGGGCCGACGCCGATGCCGTAGATGGTTGCGAGTGAATCTGTCATACTGTCCCTAATTGCGCGGAAATCACCCAGATCGGGTTGAGCGGTTCCAGGCGCGTCAGCTTGCCCAGCGGGACGCCGCGGCTGATGCTCACCTGCACGATCTCGCAGGCCGTCCACGGGGCGGCGCGCAGGCCGGTGAGCACGTCCATCGTCGATTCCAGCCCGATGGTATTCGACACCACCCAGCCGCCGGGAGTGAGCACGCCGGGCAGCGCGGCGAGGATGTCCCCCAGCCGCCCGCCGGTGCCGCCGATGATAATGCGATCGAAGGGGCCCAACCCCGCCAGCGCGCCGGGCGCCTCGCCGGCTACCACGGTCACGTTGGACAACGCAAAGCGCCGCAGGTTTTCGTCGATCACCGCCAGTGCCTCGGGGTCGCGCTCCAGCGCCGTCACCGCGCCGTGCGGGCAGAGCAACGCGGCCTCCACGGTGAATGATCCCGTGCCCGCGCCTAAATCGAGCACGCGCTGCCCGTCACGCAGCCGCGCCTTCGACAGCGTGATGGCGCGCACCTCCGCCTTCGTCATCGGCACGTTACCGCGAAAAAAACACTCGTCCGGCATACCCGGCGGGTAGACGTCCATGATTGCCTCCGCAACCCTTCGCTTTATTCATTGGGAACCACAGAGACACTGAGGCACAGAGAGAGATGGTTGCTTCGCAAAGAATGGGTTTCCCGCGGAGCGGAAAGATGCCTCCTCTGTGCCTCCGTGTCTCTGTGGTTCAACAGGCTCATGCAGGCCAGGTTATCCACACCACCGCCAGCGGGTCGAACGTCCCCCCGGCGATCTCCGTGGCCGTGCCGGCGGTGATGCACTCGTCTGGGTAGCCGAGGCGCTCCAGCACGGTCAGCGGGTAGTCCAGGCCTTCCGCGGCCAGCGCGGCGGCGATGCTCTGCGCGGGGTGGGCGTAGTCGGTCAGCGCCAGCACGCGCGGGTGGCGCCAGGCGGCTTCCACCACCTCGACGATCTTCCGTCCGTGAGCGCTGGCGAAGTGCACGCCTTCCCACGGCTCCCCCAACCGCGCCAGCGCGAGCTGAAAGGAGCTTATGCCCGGCAGCACGCGCAACGGCACCTCGGGCAGCTCGCGCTTCAGCGTGGCGAGGATGCCGTAGCACCCCGGGTCACCCGAGGCCAGCACGACGATGCGCTTGCCCAGGTGGGCGCGTATGTCGGCAACCATGGCGGCGATGTCCGCCCCGATGGGCACTTGCACGGCGCTCGGTGGGGCATACGCCGCCAGGTGGCGCTTGCCGGCGACCAGCACCTCCGCCTGCCGCACCTCCATCCAGGCCGCGGGCGAGAGCCATTCCGCCGACCCCGGCCCGATGCCGACGACCACCACGCCCCCCGTCTGCGCGGGAGGGATGGCCGAGTCGCCGAGAATCGCCCCCTGGTAATCCACCAGCACCACGCGCACCGGCAGGCTGGCGTGCGCGGTTGCCCGCGCGGCGGCGCGGGTGGCGAGCGCGTGCCACACGCGCGCGAGGCCCGCCTCGGCAAGTAGCGGCACGGCGGCCTCGGCCGTCGGTAACGCGAGCAACGCGGCGACCAGCGGGGCGGAGGCACCCTCCGCGGCGGCCACGGCGGCAATGGTCTCCAGCCGCGCGTCGCCGAAGCGGCTGTGCGTGTTGAAAATGCCCGCGGCCACCTTCACCAGCTTGCCCGCGTGGCCGACGAGGACGACGTCCTCCGCCCCGCGCTCCGCGCAAGCGCGCAGCATGTCGCCGATGAAGTTGGCCGTCTGCGCGATGGCTTCCGGCGGGGCGCCCAACCTTTCGCGCGCCGCGGTCTCGCCGAACCCGCCCGGCGTCAGGTAGATGGTGCGGTGCCCGGCGGCGCGGGCCACGTCGAGTTGCGGCAGCAGCGAGCGCAGCCAGGCATCCTCCGACTTCGGTTCCACGCGGCCCGAGGTGCCGAGAATCGATAATCCGCCGGTGATGCCCAGCCGCGGGTTGAAGGTGCGCGCCGCCGCCTCGGCCCCGCCGGGGATGCTCACCGTGACGCGGCACCCCGCGTCGCCCAGCACCGCCGCCACCGCCGCGGCGATCATCTGCCGTGGCACCGGGTTGATGGCCGGTTCGCCGGGGGCGAGTTGCAGGCCGGGCAGCGTCACCGTGCCCACGCCCTCGCCCGCGGCAAAGGTCAGGTCGTCGCCGCCCACTTCCAGCGTCACTTCCACCGTCATGCCGTCGGTGATGTCCGGGTCGTCGCCGGCGTCCTTGATCACCGCCGCGCGCGCCGCGGTGGCGGACAGGCGCACGCAGGCATCCACGGCCAGCGTCACCGTACTGCCGTCGGGCAGGGTGACGGTCACCGCGTGCACGGTCTCCCCGCGCAGGCACAATGCGGCAGCCTGCGCCGCGGCGGCCGCGCACGTGCCGGTAGTATAGCCGGATCTCAGGGCGTCGTCAGTCATCGATCTCCGGGGCAGTTACCCCGCGCGCAACTGTAGCACCGCCCCCCCCGCTTCGTCAATGATGTACGATAGGGGTTAGGGGTATACGCGTCAATGCAATATCACCGTTTGCCTGATTTTCGACCCGACGATAAATCGTCAGGCTACCGGCTGCGCCCCTTGAAAGGGGCTTATCAAGCGTGCGCGAGCCTGACCATATAGTTTATCCGCCCGCTAGGTTTTCGGTGGAAACGGTCTTTTTGCGCATTGTAAAGCCCACTAAACGTGAACACGACCTTGCGAGGACTACCAAAGTCCCATTTATGGGGCGCAGCCGGTAGCCCGACGATTTATCGTCGGGTCGGAGAAGCGACAAGCGTTCACGGTAAGTTGACGCGTATGGGGATTAGGGGTTAGGGGTTAGAATGCGGTCTTCGCGAAGGCGGGCAGATAGATTGCCTGTAGTAAATATACCACTCTCGGCAAATCACAGCGTACTGATCGCCCGAATCCGCGTCCTAACCCCTAATTCCTAACCCCTACAAACAATCCGGCCCGGACGTGCATGGGGACGTCCGGGCCGGGAGGCCGGGTGCGGCGCGGGCCGCGCTGCCTGGTTGTTCAGTTCCGTGCTTGCGCTTCTTCGACGAGGTGCTGCCGGTGGCCGTACCGGCCAGCGCCTTCCCCGGCCTGGTGCGAGTCGTGCGGCAAGCTGCCGCCGCCTCGGCCCCTGCATCGCCTACACAGGCGATGGATTCTCGCTACTGTCGCTATACCCGTGCCCCGGCGCTCTTATACCAGGGTGACACAACTATTTGACCGACCCCCTGCCCCCTGCCGCACGGACGGGAGACAAAAGGGTCGGTCCGGCAATTGACAAATCGCTCGGATCACAGTAAAATTTCCTATCTTCCTTACAAGGAGCAAGGCCATGAAACGCGGGTTCACGCTCATTGAATTGCTGGTCGTCATTGCTATCATAGCGATCCTGGCGGCTATTCTCTTCCCGGTCTTCGCCAAAGCGCGCGAGAAGGCGCGGCAGACGTCGTGCACGAACAACCAACGGCAGATCGCCACCGCGGCATTAATGTACGCACAGGATCACGACGAGATGTTCCCCGACTCCGCGTCCTTCTGGGGGGCCATCAACCTGGACCGCGGCGTGTTGAAGTGCCCGACGAAATCACGCCTGGCCAACGGCTACGTGTGGGACGACGGCCTGGGCGGCGCGGCGCTGGGCAAGGTGATCGACACCACGTCGACCTTCATCACCGCGGACGGCATCGACGCCACCGGCGCGCAGATCACCCCGCCCGGCACCATGGATCTCCGCCATAACAGCAATCTCGTCGCCGCGTACGTGGATGGGCACTGCGCCATGACCACCGCCCCGCCGGCGGTGATTTACTACAACCCGAGCGTGCTGAACGCCGTGGCGACCGTCGTCAAGGCCACCACCGCCACCGCCAGTGAATTCTATTCACCGGATGACCGCTCGGCCCCCCACGCGGTCGATGGTACCGGCCTCTCTGCCGATGTGCTCACCGGCGCCGCCATCCCCACCACCTGGCCGACCCATGTCAACAACCCTCCCGGCGGAATGATGTGGCTGTCCAACGCTTCGACGGTGAGCAAGCAGTGGTGGCAGGCCGACCTCGGCAACACCTACCGCATCACCGGCTTCCACCTGTGGAACTACAATGAGGGTGGCGCATCTACGCGCGGGATCAAGACGATAACCCTGGGCGTCTCCGGCGACGGCACCAACTTCGCCACCATCACGGAGACCACCAGCAGCCCCACCTACGGCCAGGGTTCCACCGGCGAGACGGGTGAGGATCACTTCTTCGCCGGCGCCGCCGCCTGCCGCTATATCCGCTTCTCCATCCAGACGAACTACGGCGATGGTTACGTCGGCATCTCCGAAGTGCGCTTCTTCCAGCAGTAAGCGTGTGCATCAAACGGCGCCGGGCAGGGAGTTCCCTGCCCGGCGTTTTTGTAACAGCCCCCGGCTCACCAAGGAGCACAGTTACCCGTCGCGCAGCCGCGCCCGTTCCTGTTCCATCTTCGGGCTCAACGGCGTCCCCTGCCGCGCCAGCACGGCGAAGGCGGCGATGGTGGTGAAATTGCCCGACTCACTTTTATCCGGGTGGATGATGCGCCAGTCGACAACCTCGTTCTCCGACACCAGACACAGGATCGTAGCCACCTTGTCCCACCGTCCGACATGCGCGGACGCAGGATTCTCTTCAACAATGAAGCAGCCGTTCATGTATGACTCCGCATACGTCCACTCATCAAGCAGCGTACCGTCGTCACGCTGGGCATGGCACTTCACCAGTGCCGCACCCTTCGCTAAAGGCAATTGCGCAATAAAGCCCGGTAAAGTCTCCAGGACACGCCGGTGGGCCTCCCCAAACTCCGGCGCGGCAGGATCCGGCCAGATGTCATAAATACTCGGGCCGGGGACGGTGACTATCGTCCGGCCCGCATGCAGGAAACCCCACACCGTGCTGATGCCGTGCACCAGCGCCAGCACCACCAACCCGCCGGTATAGGGCACCGCCGCATGGAATTCCGGCGTGGGATGGAAGAGGTTATACACCAGCCATCCCGCCAGCGTCAGCCCGAAAAGGAGCGAGATGCCGCCGAGAATTCCCCGCGCCATTGCCCCCGCGCACCCGCCCTTGTCCTTCAACCACAGCAGCAGCAACGGCACGCCGACTACCGCCAGCATCCCGGCGATAATCAACACGTTCATCAATCCTTCCGACATGCGCTACCTCCGCCTTGCATGGTACGCGCCGCCCCGGCGGGCGTCAAGATATTCCGCCGTTGCTATTGCAAACAGATGCTTGTACTGCTATACTACCGAACAGATATTTGCAGTGGAGGTGACGGTGATGGGGCAGACGAAGGTGCATGAAGAGGTGGACGTCTACGTGGTGTTTGCGCGGGGGCAGGTGGTGCCGCGCGCCTTTCGCTGGGGGGGCCGCACCTACAGCGTGGAGCAAGTGCAGCAGCGCTGGGCGGGCAAAAACGGCGCCATCCGCCTCTACTACTTCGCCGTCACCGCCGCCGGCAACGCCTACAAACTCTGCTTCAATGCGCAGGAGCTGGATTGGATGCTGGAGGAGGTTTATATGTAGATGACACTCGCACCGTCAAAACAGATAATTGAGCTTGTCACCGAATTACCTTTATAGATTTTTATTCATCTTTTTAAATAAGGGATACGCCGTCGC
>CAIYQO010000210.1 GCA_903928345.1 uncultured bacterium
GCGCGGACCCCGCTCGTGCCATTAATCCGACCGACGTGGATCTGCTCATCGACCACGCGGCCCGCGCTGCGTGAACGCCGGAGCGGGACACAAGCCCCCGGTCAGCAGGAAGTCAGATCGGAAAGTGCGAAAGTCCACAAGATAAGGAAAGCGAAAAATGGGGACTGCTTCGAATTTTCCCATATCCGGTTCGAATGGGACGACCAGCCTGTCGAAAAATTCGTAGCTGTCCCCACTTTTCGCGTCGGAAGCAGCACCAAGGAGCGGCCATGACGACGAAGGAACTGCTGGCGTTTATCAGCACGTATCCGCTCTACCAGTTGGCGCTATATGTCGGCGTGCCGCTCCTCACCCTCGTCTGCGGGTGGCTGCATGGACGCGGCCACGGTGGGGATGCCCCGTGGCGCTACATCTACGCCGTGCTCGCCTACCTCACCTGCGTGCCGGGGCTCTTCGCCACGGTGCTGGTGGTCTACGTCTTCTTTTTCACCCGGCGCGACCTGCTCGACTTCGACCCGCTGCTCCTCTTCGGCCCGATCGTCTCCATGGCCGTCACACTGCTCATCCTGCACCACCGCGTCTCCTTCCAGCGCATCCCCGGCTTCGACCGTCTCACCGCCGCCATGCTCCTCATCGGCGTCAGCCTCGCCGCCGCGCTGGCGATTCAGCATACTTACATCGGCATCCTCTTCTTCGCCTCCTTCTACCACCTGCTCTTCGTCGCCGCCGTCATCTACATACTGCTGCGCGTGGCCTTCCGTGGGGTATTCCGTGGGGAGGTAGAGAGCAATACATAACCTGTTACCGCCTGGGAGTATCAACGGGTGAAAGGTTTGTTGTTACAGATGCGGCGGAGTAAGTTGGAGAGGATTTAGATATGCCAAATACCTGGAGCTGGGATATCTTCGTTGATGAGAACATCGACGCCGGTTTGCTGGTAGAACGTACCGTGTCCCTGGCCATCGAGGCAGGCTTTCATCCAGGCAACATCTATTCGGTGATGGATAACGAAGGCAATGAGCATCTCTTTACCGATGCGACATCACGGCTCGCCTGGTTGAAGATCCACGGCGGTGGTATCACGCATTTTGATACCGACGGCAACGATCTGGATCTCGGATTTATGATGTCAGAACAACCGGTCATATCACTGTACGTCACCCGCCGTATGACCCAGGACGATGAGGCGTTCACCTTGGCAACAACCCGCCTCTTTGGGCGGCTAATTGACGAATTTGCACCAGCTTACGCAATGTCGTCCGATGAATGGGCGTACGAAGCGTATATCGCCCGTTATCCCGATACGGAGCTCATCTGTGAGATGTTGACTTGTATCGAGCGGGGAATGCCGGTTCCCTACCTGTTCTGGCTGAATTACTTTCCCGAGACATATCTACAGCGCATTGACATGTCGGTCTTCGCCGGGGTCGTGGTAAAAACGGAACGCCTGCGGCATGGCTCGCTGTTGTATATCAGCCCTGGGGCATGGAAGCCGTATGTGGCGGAGCTTGGCAGCGATGGCCGTTATCACCTATTAACATAACCAAACAACTAAACAATTCTTACCCCCACAAATGTCACTTTGCTGCCGCGCTTCCGGTACGGAAGGGTTCCGCCCCCCCGTGGGGAATAAGGCCCCATGCACACCTGGACCCACCTGTCCGACCACCTGTCCGTCTACCACGGCGCCGGCAACGTCGGCGTGGTGCGCGACGGCGACCGCCTGCTGGTCATCGACCCGTCCGACGATGTCGGGCCGGTGGACACCGCGCTGGTGACCCACTACCACCGTGACGGGATGGCCGAGCTGCCGGCGGCGGCGCGCTTGCTGGCGCCCGCGGCGGAGGCGCACCTGATCGCCGACGCGGCGGCCTACTGGGCGGCGCCGGTGGCCCAATGGCACGCCTACTACTACCGCCCCTTCTTCCTGGTGCCCGCCGTCTCGCGCCCGGTGGCTGGCACGCTGGCGGACGGCGACACGCTCACCTGGGGCGCGGCGCGCGTGACCGCCCTCGCCACGCCCGGCCACACCGACGGCAGCCTGTCGTACCTGGTAGAAGTGGACGGGCGGCGCGTCCTCTTCACCGGCGACCTGCTCTACGCCCCCGGGCAGGTGTGGGACCTGTACAGCCTGCAGCAGGGTGGCAGCTACCCCGAAGGCGACGTGTGGGACTACCACGGCTTCCTCGGCGCGCGTGCGGCGTTGTCCGCCAGCCTGCAACGCGTGGCCGCGGCGGGGGCGGAGCTGCTGGTGCCCGCCCACGGTATGCTGATGCCCGAGCCGGACGCCGCGGTGCAGTGTACCCTCGCCCGGCTGGACGATCTCTACCGCAACTACGCCTCCACCTCGGCGCTGCACCACTACATGCCCTTCCTCCTCACCGGACTGCCCGACAGCGACACCTGGGGGGCCACGGAGGCGCCCCCCGACTGGCTGACCCACGACGGCACCACCTGGACCCTGCACAGCGCGAGCGGCGCCGTCTTTGTGATGGACTGCGGCAGCGCGTATGTGGTGGAGAGCCTGCAACGCGCGGGTGACCCGGTGGAAGGCCTGTGGATTACCCACTATCACGACGACCACGTGGACGGCGTGCCCGCCTTCCAGGCCGCGTTCCCGTGCCCCCTCCACGCCGACGCGTCGGCGGCGGCGGTGATCGCCGACCCGGCGGCGTGGCGGCTGCCCGCCCTCTCCCCCGCCGTGTGCCGCGTGGATCACGTCACCACGCACGGAGAATCCTGGACGTGGCGCGAATATACCCTCACCGCCTACCACTTCCCCGGGCAGACGCGCTACCACGGCGGGCTGCTGGTGGAGGGCCGCGGGCGGCGCCTCTTCTTCGTGGGCGACTCCTTCGCGCCGTCGGGCATGGACGACTACTGCCCGCTCAACCGCAACCCCCTCGGCGCCGGGACAGGCTTCGACGCCTGCCTGACGTTGCTACAGCAATTGCGCCCCGACGGACTGCTCAACCCGCACGTTGACGCAATATTTACCTTCTCGGATACGCAACTCGGCACCATGCGTGAACGCCTCGCGGCGCGGGTGGCGCTCCTCGCCGCCCTGTCGCCGTGGCCCGTGCCGGACATCGCCCTCGACCCCTACTGGGCGCGGTTACATCCGTTCGCCCAACGCATCCAGCATGGGAATATAGCGGAAATTGCCGTCGTTATCACCAATTCTACCGATCAACCCCTGCCAGTGCGCGCAAAGTGGTCGTCGGGGGACGGCGCCGTCACGGGCGTGATTCCGCCCGGCACGGAGGGCCGCTTGCCGCTGCCCGCGCCGCCGATGCCCGCGGGACAGCACGTATTGACCGCCGATCTGGTGGTCGGCGAGCGCCGGCTGCCCCGTTTTATCGAGTGCCTGCTGCTGGTAGAATGAGATGGCTCCCCCCGCAACCGACGGCACGTAGCCGCGTATCACCATTAGTTCGCGAAAGGAGATCACTCATGGCACTCCGCACCGTCCCCGCGTGGACCCGTCTCATCATCCCGGTCAGCCTCGTCCTGGCACTCCTCGGCCTCGCGGGTTGCAGCTCCGGCTCCTCCAGCAGCTCATCTACCGGCGGCAGCACCGCCGACACCCTCACCAACTTTACCGCCGCCAGCACGGCCTCCGTGCAGGACACCTCCCCAATCGGCGACACGGCCGTCAACGCGCTGGACGCGCAGACCGGCGGCACCGACGACGAGTTGCTACAGGCCGACGACATTACGCGCGCCGGCACGGGGAGCACTTCGGTCAGTGCCACGGTGAACGGCATCACCATCGCCGGCACCTTCACCTACAGCCTCGACGCGGGCAAGCAGCTCTCGCTCACCAGCAATGTAACCGCTATCGGCACGGTGGCCGGCACCGGCACGGCGGAAGACGGCGTGGTGGTCAACCTGTCGAAAATCGGCAGCGTGACGAACGACAACGGCACGGTGACGATCACCGGCACGATCACGAAGGGCACCGATACGTACAGCATCAGTATCGTCTGCACCTTCACGAAGAATGTTTCCGCCGCGACGCTGCACACCGTGAAAACGATCCAGAAGAACGGCACGCCGATCTACGCCAAGGACCTGACGCGCAGCATCGACCGCACCGTCCCTGCCCCGCGCCCGCGCACCCTTAACGGCACCATCACCGTCACCGACCCGGCGACGGGCAACATCCGCACCGTCACCTATACCGCGCTGATCTACAAGCCGGTGCTCACCGGCGGGTTGGACTACCTCAGTGGCTCGGTGACCCTGACGTGGACGAAGAGCGGCGTTACCACCACCGCCAACCTGATCGCGACGAGCGGCCAGCTCACCGGCAACATCACCGACAGCAGCGGCGCCGTCATCGGCACGCTGACCATCGCCGACGGCAAAGTGACCGCGGTGAAGAAACCGTGACCGACCCGATACATAAAAAAACGGCCCCCGGCGGATTCCGCCGGGGGCCGTCTGATTTGGGTATGCGTCAACCCTATCCGCCCAGCATCGCCTTCAGCGGGTTGTTGAGCTGGAAGGCGCTCCACACGACGCCGGCGACGATGAGCAGGAGCAGCAGGGCTTTGCTGATGTCCTGCCCCACCAGGCTGCCGAGTTGGGTCGGCTCACGGGAGAGATAGGCGGTGGCGGCGTAATACTCGTCGCCGATGATGGTGTAGTCGCAGGTGACCACGAAGAAGGGGATCTGCGTGAGGTCGGGCGTGCCGGCTACCTGGATGGCGCCTACCGCCTGGCCGTTTTCCGCCAGGATGAGCGCCTCGGCGAAGAACGCGCCGAAGAGGAAGCTGGCAGCCACCTTTTCGCGGTGCAGGATACCCGTGACGCCCGCGGCGTAGGCGAACTGGCGGTCGGACAGGAAGCGGATATCCTCCGAGCGGAAGGCCTCCGGGCGGCCTTCCGAGGTATACACCTCGCGGATCACCTCTTCGGTGATGGGCATCATCTGCGGGTCGCACACGGGCATAATGAGGCGCGTGCCGTAACGCACGGCGTGGCGCGCCACGTGGGTGGCCACCGCCAGCGCCTGCAGCGTGGGGATGTCGATGCCGTGCAACCCGGTAGAGAAGAGGATGGGCCGCCCCATCTCGGTGGCGCGTCCCACCGCCTCGTCGATGGCATTGAGGCCGGGGATGCGGCGGATGAAGGGCAACCGCCCGCGCTGCGCGGAGATGATGGTGGTCACGATGACGGTGACCATCACGACCATGAGCAGTGTGATGTATTCGTTGGCGTGATCCAGCGGCTTGCCGTCGAAGTACCCGGGCGACTGCGGCGGGAAGTGAAAGAGCGTGATGCCGCCCAGGTTGAGCGGGATATCCTTCCGCGCGTGCCCGAGCCACGCCATCCACGCGATGAGCGTCCACCCGCCGGCGAGCACCAGCCCGGCACCGATGAAGAGCACCGGCTCAAGATAGCGGTGCAAAAAGCCCGCCCGCGCCGTGGACGGCGTGGCCGTGCCGTGTGTTACCTGCGCCCCGCACGCGGTGCAGATCGTCGCTGACTCGCTCAATTCACTGCCGCATTCGGCACATCGCATGGTGTGTCTCCCCCGTGGTAATGCAAAGTGAAAAATAGCAAATGAAAAAGTAAAAAATGGTGGATGGTGTTTCCGTTCACACTAAGTAAGCAATCCTTCGGTATCCCCCATTTTTCATTTTCTATTTTTCACTTATCACTTTTCATTACTCTTCTCGTCTTCCGTCGCTTTTCCTGCCGCGGCGTCGAGTTCTTCGATGCGGCGGATGAGGCGTTCGATGAAGGCGCGGTCGCTGAAGTAATCCGCGTAGCGCTCCAAGCGCATCGGCTCGATCAGCCCGCCCAACAGCGGCGTGGCGGCGATGGCCGCCTGCCCGCCGAGGAAGCTGATGGGCTTCATCGACTCCAGGAAGACGATGGCCGGCGCGGTCATCTTCTCGCGCACGATCCGGGTGGCGATCTCCTCGATCACCTCCTCCGGGCGCTCCAGGGGCACGTTGCGCATCAGATCGTGCAGAAAACGGAACATCAGCGCTCCTCGATAATCTCGGGATGCACGCCGGCGGCGTCCAGCCAGGCCTGCACGCGCGCCAACAGCGCGCCGCGGTCCGCCTCGCGCAGCAGCACGCCACGGTAGGATTCCGCCCACCCGCGCGTGGTCAGTGGACTTAATTTTATCCCATCGGGCCGCAGGTAAACCCGCCGCACCTGTGACCAGGGCAGCAGGCGCGCGTTGCCCGGGGCGCGCAGATGGGCGCCGGCCGCGTCGAGGGTGAAGGTGAGCGGCAGCAGAAATTCCGCGATAGAGCCCAGCAGCAACACGGCGGCCAGCCCCACAATGAGCCACACCCCCGCGCCGCTCCACACCCCGCGCGCCAGCAGCCACACGCCGAACAGCGCCAGCACCACCAACCCCACCGCCGCCGCCGCCTTTCCAGGCCGCCGCGCTGCCAGGTGTACCGTCCAGGTGGTCGGTTCCGGTTCCATGCCGGTATTGTAGCATAACCGCGGAATTCAGTCGCTGTGGGAAAAGGACGCTGGCTCCCCAACGCGAAAGTAGGGATAGTATTGCATTGCAGAGACGATTGTGCGGGAGGTTGCGATGAAAATCGGCGTGGCGGATTATGGGATGAACGTGTGGGACGGGGGCAACTTCGACCCGGAGACGCGCTGGCTGGCGCTGCACGAGTTCGGGTACGACGGCGTGGAACGCATCTACGCGGTGAGCGCCGACGACGCGGTGGCGAAGGCGACGCGGATGCGGCACTATGGGGTGGACTTCGGCACCGTACTCGGCCCGAGCCCGGACACCAGTATCGCCTGGACCGCCGCGTTGGGGAAGAGCTACGTCTGGGTGGGGGTATCCGGCAAAGATTTCGACACCTTCTGCCGCCAGGCGGAAACGCAGGCCGCCGCCTGCGCGCGCCGTGGCTTGCGCGTGGCGCTGCACAACCATATGGGCACGCAAGTGGAGACGCAGGCGCAACTGGAAGCCTTCCTGGAGCGCTGCCCGAGCTGCGGCCTGGTGCTCGACACCGCCCACCTCGCCGCGATGGATGGCGACCCGGTCGCCATCGTCCGCCGCTATCCCGACCGCCTGTGCGCCATGCACCTGAAGGATTGGTACGGCCCCAAACCCTCCGTCGGCGACCCGGAATGGTGGACGCGCGGTCGCTTCTGCGAACTCGGCGCCGGGAATATCGGGCTCGACAACATCGCCGTGATGCGCGCGCTGGTCGACGTGGGCTATGACGACTGGGTCTTCATCGAGCAGGACACCCACCTGCAGGATCCCCTCCTCGACCTCGCCATCAGCCGCGACTACCTGCGCGACGCGGGGTTCTGAGCGGGCGTCCGCCTTACAGCACCCCCAGCGCCAGCAGCTTCGCGTCCACCTGGGCGGCCCAGCCGGCGTTGGCTTTGGGGTTGGCGGGGCTGGGATGCAGCACCGTGTCGATGACGACGGGCAGGCCGGCGCAGGCGTCTTTGATGCGCGCGGTGGCGAAGCCGCCGATGCCGATGGCGTAGCGCGGCCCCAGCAGTTCGACCGTCTGCCGCAGCGCGGCGTCGCAGGGGGTGAACAGGGCGCGGCGCTCGTCGACGGGCAGCTTATCCGGCGTGCGGTTGGCGCCGCCGGCGTCGAAAAAGGCTAGCGGGCAGTAGTTGATCACGAAGAAGCTGTTGAAGAAAGCATCCGCGGTGCCGAAGCGTTCCCGCGCCCACCCCCACAACCGCGTACCGCTCACCTCGTGCCGCGTGCAGGCGAAGCCTTCCACCGGGCGCCGCGGGAAGGGATGCGCGGGCTGCCCCACCGGACCGTCGATGCCCATCCAGTCGCGCACCATCGTCACGTCGCCGAAGGGCACGCCCGTCTGCACCATGCCGAAGGGGCCGGGATTCATCCCCACCAGCACCGCCGTCTTCGGCGCGCCCCCGTAGCGGCGCAGATACGCCTCGTACGGCGCCCACGCGTAGTCCAACGGGTTATACACGCCGGCCACCGGCGGGGCGAAGCGCAACGCGTCCACTGCGTGCGACAGGGTGCGGCCGATCTCCAGCAAGTCCATGTGCAGTCCTCCGGTGACATTATGGCATATTCCTCCTCTAACGGAAACAGCCCCCGCGTCGTCCCCCCGTTGCCCTGCGGCAGAAGCGCGACAGCGGTCCTCATGACGATGAATCCGCACGCAGGCGGCGGTTACACCCGTTTGCATGGGGAGAAGTTGCAGGTGAGAATGAAAATTCGAGGAGCCGGATCATGTACCGTCGACGCCTTGCCTTGCTGCTCGGTTTCTGCCTACTCGGCGGACTCGTGGGGTGCAACACCGGGGGCGGGACGTCCTTTGCGCCGGGGGGCACAACCAACGGAAACAACCTGCTGCCGGTACCGAACCCGACCCCGGCGCCGACCCCGTCCGCGCCGCCCGCCCCCCCCTCGCCAATTACCACCACTCCCTCCTCCGATCAGCCGACCACGACCACGCCGCCGGTCGTGTCGCCGCCGGTGGTGGTCACACCGCCCGTGACGGCGCTGCCATCGACGGCGGGCAAGATCGCCTTCTGGTCGGAGCGCACGGGGGGTCGCGAAATCTTCGTCATGGACGCGGACGGGAGCAACCAAACGCGGCTGACTTTTTCCAACGGCATCAACGACGAACTCTCCATCAGCCCGGACGGCAGCACCATCGCCTTCATCTCCGACCGCGACGGGCCGTACAACACGGTGTATTGCGTCTACCTCATGAATGCCGACGGGAGCAATGTGCGGAAGATCTCCAGCTTGACGCGCAACTGCTGGGGGCCGACCTTCAGCCCGGATGGCAAGGAGATCGCCTTCTTCGCCACGCGCTGGGGCACGGACGACATCTTTCTAATGAACACCGACGGCAGCAACGTGCGCCAACTCACCGACAACGACGTGCCGGACCTGCTGCCCACTATCACACGCGATGGGAAAGCAGTTATTTTCGAATGCGTCCGCCCGGAGGCGTTGAACGTCAACCTGTATCGCATGAATATCGACGGCAGCAACCTTGCCCGCCTCACGCAGACGGACTGCGACTGCCTGTATCACGCTCTCAGCCCTGACGGTACGCAGATCGCCTGCGACTACGGCGACCACCTGGCGTTGATGAATCTAGACGGCACCAACATCCGTCACCTCACCGACACAGGCGGGAAGTACAAGGACTCGCGCCCCACCTTCAGCCCGGACGGCATGCAAATTGCCTTCACGTCCAACCGCACCGGCAGATGGCAGATCTACGCCATGAACCTGGACGGCACCAACCTGCGCCAGCTCACCGACGACCCGGTGTGCGCGCGTTACCCCGTCTGGTCGCCCGCATTGCCCGCCGCGACAGGAGTTTCCGCACGCAAGACGAAGTAGCATCGTGAGGTGCAAACGATGCGATTGCGCGGGGTGTGTCTGGCGATCTGCTGCGGGCTGGCGCTCGCGGTGCAGGCGATGCCGGTAACGGTGTCGGACAAGGGCGTCGCCATCGACGCCGGCTCCCTGGGGCCGCTGCAACTCGACCCGCCGGTGCTCATGGATGCGGCGAATAAAGAGTCGCGCCCCATCGAGCAGAAGATGGACGGCGGGCGGGCGCTTTTCACCTACCCAGGCGGTGTGCAGCTCGCCCTCGCGCCGCGCGACGGTGGCGTGACGCTTACCTTCCTCACCGACCCGGCGGGCTTCACCCGCTTCCGTTTCGACGTGCTGCTGCCTTTCACGCTGGCGCAGGGTGGCACATGGCGCATGGATATAGCGGACGCCAAAGCCTTTCCGGAATCCGCCGCCGATAATCCCTTCCTCTTCCAGGGGCAGGCGGGCAGCTTCACCGTCATCGGGTTGCAGGGGAAGGGCGTCACCTTCACCACGCCGCCATATACCTACCACCAGCTCCAGGACAACCGCAAGTGGAACTGGAAGATCTTCCAGTGGCTGGCCTTCACGCCGCTCCTCGCCAACGTGAAAGACTATACCCTCGGCATCGCCGACGCCGACGCGGGCACCGGGCCGGTGACGCTGGCCGACCAGTTCGGCCAGTCAATGAAAGCGGTCTTTCCCGGCAAACTGGCCTTCCTCGACGAGCTGCGCGCCGACGTGGCGCGGCAACAGGCGTATTTCGACGGCCTCACCCCGCCCGCGACGGACACCTACGGCGGCCTGCCCGACAGTGGGAAGGCGCTCGGTTTGCGCGCCACCGGCTTCTTTCACGTGGAGCACCAGGGGAAGCGCTGGCTGCTGGTAGACCCGGACGGCAACGCGACCTTCCACCTGGGCATCTGCAGCGCGCTCTCTTCCATCGATGACTATACGCACATCGCCGGGCGCGAGCCGCTCTTTGCCTGGCTGCCGCCATACCAGGGGGAGTTCCACAGCGCCTTCCGCCCCGGCGAGCCGCAGACCTTCTCCTTCTACCTGGCGAATCTCATCCGAAAATACGGTACACCCTACGACCGCGACGCGTGGGCGGGACACATGGTCGACCGCTACCGCAAGTGGGGCTTCAACGCCGCGGGCGCCTTCACCGCGCCGACGGCCGCCTCGCAGGCAAAGCGCTTCCCGTACGTGCTCACGCTGCCGCTGGGCGAGTGGGACGGCCACATGCGCGGCTACCTGCTCCCGCGCGTGCGTGGGGTGTTCGACCCCTTCAACGACAAGGCGCTGGCAGAGATCGACCGCCTCTGCGCCGAACGCGTGCCGGCCAACGCGAACGATCCCCTGCTGGTCGGCTACTTCCTCGCCAATGAGCAGGCCTTCGAGGACATCCCGAAGGTCATCCCCTCGCTGGTCGGCGACGTGCCGGCCAAGGCGCGGCTGGTGCGCCTGCTGCAGGACAAATACGCCACTATCGACGCCTTCAACACCGCCTGGGGGATGCAGGCCGCGAGTTTCGACGCGCTGGCAACCACCGGCCTGCCGGTGACCACCCCCGCCGCCTACGCCGACATGCAGGCGTATCTGGCGCTCTTCCTGGACACCTATTACCGCGTCATCGCGGACACCTTCCACAAGTACGATACACACCATTTGCTGCTGGGCAACCGCTGGCAACCTTCCACCGCCAACAACCGCGCCCTGTGCGCCGCGGCGGGGAAGTATATGGACGTTATCAGCGTCAATTACTACACGCTGGGCATCGACAAGTGCTTCCTGGCGAGCATTTACACCTGGTGCGGCGAGAAGCCGCTGCTGCTGAGCGAGTTCCACTACACCAGCCCGAAGGAGTCAGGTCTGCCCGGCGGCATGGGCGAGATGGCGACCCAGCGCGACCGCGGGTTGGCGTATCGCAACTATGTGGAGCAATCTGCCGCCACCGGCACCGTGGTGGGCATTGAGTGGTTCAGCGCGGTGGATCAGGCGCTCACGGGCCGCTTCTTCGACACGGAAAACGGCAACATCGGCCTCGTCAGCGTGACCGACCGCCCCTACACGGCGATGCTGGCGGAGATGATGAAGACGAACTACGGCATCTACGACGTGCTCTTCGGCAAGGTGAAGCCTTTCGTCTTCGATGACCCGCGCTTCAACGCCACGGGGGGCACGCAGCAGATCACCGCGCCGCACGCACTGCCCGGCCTCGCGCTGGACGGCACGAAAACCGGTTGGCCCGGCGTGCCGCCCATGCCGGTGTCCGGCAGCCGCGCCGTGATCGGGCAACCGGCGGCGGGCTTCTCCGGCGCCTTTCGCGCCTGCTGGGACGCGACGAACCTCTACCTGATGGCGGAGATCCGCGACGTCACGCCCGGCAAAAACACGCACACGGGGGATACGATCTGGAACGGCGACGCGGTGGAGGTCTTCCTCGGCGCGGAGAGCCTGGACCAGGGCGGCCCGATGCTCTTCACCGACCGGCAGTTGCTGCTGAGCGGCGCGGGCGAGCACTACTTCTACGCCAATGCGCCGAAGCAGTACCCCTGCACGCTGCACACCGTCCCCGCCGCCGACGGCGCCGGCTACACCCTCACGGCGGCTATCCCCTTCGCCGCCCTCGGCGTGGCACCCAAGCCCGGCCTCACGCTGCGCTTCGACCTGGCCCTCGACGACAGCGCCGACGGCACCCGCCGCGACCGCCAGCTCATGTGGAACGGCATCGCGCGGAATTCCAGCGACCGCACGCACTGGGGGTTGCTGACGCTGGGGGAATGAGCCAGACTGGGAGGGCGAGCGTACCCGCGAGCCATGAGCGTGAGAACCATACATAAGAAAGGAAGACGGTCTGCGCGTGTGAAC